>JANMWE010000028.1:0-14523 GCA_031393795.1 Gemmatimonadota bacterium | reverse complement strand
CGGGATCCGTTTTCGGCGCATCGACCTGCCGGAAGCGGCGCCGATCCTGGCGACCCTGCCCAACGTCGAAGCGACCGAACGCCGCACCGCGCTCGGGCCGGCTCCCGCCACGATCCACACGGTGGAGCACCTCCTCGCTGCAGTCTCCGCGCTCAGCCTGGACGACATCGAGATCACGCTGGATGGGCCGGAACCCCCTATCGTCGATGGCTCATTCCGTCCCTTCCTCGAGGCGCTGCAGGGAGCAGGGGCGGCCGAGCAGCCGGGGGAGCCCGTGGAGTACCGGGTAGAGCGCCCCCTGACACTGGACGTCGGCGAGTCGCACTATGAAGTGCGGCCGGCCACCGGACTCGGCCTCACGGTGTCGATCGATTTTCCGCATCCGGCCGTGGGACGGCAGTCGGGTAGCTGGACCGTGACCGCCGACGAATTCGCCAAGGAACTGGCGGGGGCCCGGACCTTCGGGTTGCTCCGCGACGTGGACGCGCTGCGCGCCAGGGGGCTCGCGCTCGGCGCCTCCACCGACAACGCCATCGCCCTGGATGACCACGGGGTGATGGGCACCACACTCCGCTGGCCGGACGAATTCGTCCGGCACAAGGCGGGCGACCTGGTGGGCGACCTGGCCCTGCTCGGCGGCCGGCTCCGCGCCCATGTCGAGGCCCACCGACCCAGTCACCACGGCAACGCCGCGCTCGCGCGCCAACTCTGGCGCACTGCGCGCCGCACCGGGAGGATCGCGATGGACATCGCGTCGATCATGCACCACCTGCCGCACCGTTATCCCTTCCTCCTCGTGGACCGGATCCTCGAGACGGAACCGGGGAAGCGGATCGTGGGGCTCAAGAACGTGACGATCAACGAGCCCTTCTTCCAAGGACACTTCCCGGGACATCCCGTGATGCCGGGGGTCCTGATCATCGAGTCGATGGCCCAGGTCGGCGGCATGCTCCTGATGGACCTCGTTCCCCCGGACCAGTGGAAGCAGACCGTCGTCTACTTCATGTCGCTCGACAAGGTGAAGTTCCGCCGGCCTGTCCTTCCGGGGGACCAGCTCCGGCAGGAGCTCGAGATGGTCCAGTTCCGGGGCAAGACCTGCAAGATGTCCGGGAAGGCCTACGTCGACGGGAACCTGGTCTGCGAGGCCGAGATGATGGCCCGCGTGGTGGATCGGTGAGCGCGCGCGTCCACCCGACCGCGGTGGTGGACCCCAAGGCCCAGCTCGGCGCCGACGTCGAGATCGGCCCGTTCTGCCTCATCGGGCCCGACGTCATCCTCGGGGACCGCACGGTCCTCGGGCCCCGCGTCACGCTGCACCGCTACGTGCGCACCGGCGCGGACGTGAAGATCGGCGATGGCTCCGTGATGGGCGGGCTCCCGCAGGACCTGAAGTTCAAAGGCGAGGAGACCTGGGTCGAGATCGGTGCGGAGACCACCATCCGCGAGTACTGCACCTTCAACCGCGGTACCTCCCAGAGCTTCAAGACCACCGTCGGTGAGAGGTGCTTCATCATGAGCTACGTGCACCTCGCCCACGACTGCCACGTCGGGAACGGGGTCACCATCGCCAATGGGACCCAGCTCGCCGGACACGTCACTGTGCACGACCGGGCCGGTCTTTCAGGCCTCGTGGCAGTGCATCAATTCGTGACCATCGGGGCATTCGCCTTCGTCGGCGGATGCACGCGCGTCAACCAGGATATCCCGCCGTTCGTGAAGGCGGTGGGGAACCCGATGGAACTCTTCGGGCTCAACTCCGTCGGCCTCCAGCGCGCGGGGTTCGCCCCCGACGTCATCCAGGCGCTGAAGCGGGCCTACCGCCTCTTCTTCAATTCCGACCTGACGCTCACGCAGGCCACCGAGCGCGCCCGCGCCGACCTGCCCCCCTCACCTGAGGTGGAGCAGTTCATCACCTTCGTCGAGAACTCGCAGCGGGGCGTGCCGGCGTGAGCGCCCGCGTCCCGGTCGGCGTGGTGGGGGTCGGCGCACTCGGACGCCACCACGCCCGCCACTTGTCGCAGAATCCTGACGCCGAGCTGGTGGGCCTCTACGATCGTGACCCGGCCCGCGCCCGGCAGGTGGCCGACGAGGTCGGATGCGCGGCGTTCAGCGACCTCGACGCGCTCCTCGCCAAGGTGAAGGGGGTCTCCTGCGCCGTCATCACCCCCGCCCACTACGAGGTCGGCCTTCACGTCCTCGGCCGCGGGGTCGGCATCTTGATGGAAAAGCCGATCGCCGCCACGGCAGCGGAGGCCGATGAACTCATCGCCGCGGCGGCGAAGGGCAGGGTCCCGCTGCACGTGGGCCAGATCGAGCGGTTCAATCGCGCGGTCCGCGCCGCCACCCCGTATCTCGACGATCCCCGCTTCATCGAATGCCAGCGGCTGGCGCCCTTCGCCGCACGCGGCTCCGACGTCTCGGTGATCCTCGACCTGATGGTGCACGACATCGACCTGGTGCTCCACCTGACCGGCGCCCGTCGCGCCACGGAGATCCGCGCGGTCGGCACCCGCCTGCTCTCGTCGCATGTCGACCTTGTCAACGCCCGTCTCGAGCTCGAAGGCGGGCAGGTGGCCACCCTCACGACGTCGCGCCTCTCGGCCGGCCGGGTGCGCCGTGCGCGGATCTTCCAGAAGGACGGCTACCTGACGCTCGACCTCCACGCCGGCACCGGCGAGTTCGTCAAGCTGAGAGGTGGATTCGCGCCCGAACGTCCCGAGGGCCAGGCGCTCGAGGACGTGGTCGAGCGGATCCCCCTCTCAGCCCCCGAGGCCGATGCCCTCGGCCTGGAGACCAAGGCCTTCGTGGCGGCGCTGCGGGGTCAGAAGAACGACGGCGTCACCGGCGTGGAAGGGCGGGCCGCACTGGCGCTCGCCCTCGCGGTGTCCGATGCGGTCGACGCACACCCGCTCCTCTCGGGACGGTGACCTTCGTGCCGGGCCGCGTGCCCCGCATCCTGCTCTCCGCCGGGGAGCCCAGCGGCGACCTGCATGGCGGACCGCTGGTCCGCGCCTTGCGCGAGCGGTGGCCGCAGGCCGAGATCGTGGCCTTCGGCGGGCCGAAGATGGCGGCCGCCGGCGCCGATGTCCGCTGGCGGATGGAGGACTATTCGTCATTCGGGTTCGGGGAGGTCGTCGCCAGCATCCCGAAGCACATCACGCTGATGTGGGACATCGAGCGGGAGCTCGACCGGCGCCCATACGACCTGGTCATCCCCATCGACTATCCCGGGTTCAACCTGCGGCTGGCGGGACGGGCCAAGCGACGTGGGGCCAAGGTCCTCTATTTCATCCCGCCGCAGGTCTGGGCCTGGCACCGGTCCCGGATCGCACAGCTCCGCCGCGACTGCGACCGTCTCGCGGTGATCCTCCCGTTCGAGCCGGAGTTCTACAGGAAAGAAGGGGTCGCGGCGACCTACGTCGGCAATCCGCTGGCCGACCGAGTCTGGCCCACGCGGAAGGAGTCGCGGGCCCGGCTCGGCCTCTCGGCGGGGGAACGGGTGCTCGGTATCTTTCCCGGCAGCCGCGGTCAGGAGATCCGGCGCCTCTGGGCCCCGATGCGCGATGCTGCGCTCGAGCTCGTGGCGCGCGGAAAGGCGGATCGAGTGGTGGTGGCCGCGACTTCCGCTGGCGAATACCCGGAGCCAGGGGCCTTGGCGATCCACAAGGGCGATCCGATGGACGTCTTCGCCGCTATCGATGTAGCGCTCGCCAAGTCGGGCACCACCACACTCGAATGCGCGCTGGCCGATGTGCCGATGGTGGTCGGATACAAGGCCCATTGGACCTCGTTCTGGCTGGTCCAGCGGATCGCCCAGGTGCCGCACGCCGCGCTCCCCAACCTGATCCTGGGGCGGGAAGCCTTCCCCGAGCTGCTGCAGGATGCGTGCACCGCCCGTGCACTCGTCGCCCGGGCCGAGACCCTGTTCGATGAGCGCTCGGAAACGCTCCAGGCCCAGCGGGCGGCACTCGCCGAAGTACGGAAGCTGGTGGGAGGTCCGGGGGCCGCATCGCGTGCCGCCGACCTGGCGCTGGAGCTGGTGGGCGCGTGAAGCTGCCCGTGAGTGCCGGGAAATGGCTCGGGGTCCCGCTGGTGGCGACCCTGGCCGCCACCTGGCGGGTGCAGGTGCACGGCGCGGAGCACGAGCGGAGGGCGCGGGCCAGTCGCCAGGGGTGTCTCTATGTGATCTGGCACGAGACCCTGTTGCCCCAGACCTGGTTCCACCGGACCCGCGGCGACATCACGATGTTGGTGAGCGCCACGATCGATGGCGATTACCTGATGGCCTTCGGGGGGGCGCTCGGATACCGGGCGGTCCGCGGGGCGGCGGGGCAGGCCGGGGTCCACGCGCTCAGAGAATTGACCGGGATCCTGCGCGCGGGCCACCCGGTGGCGATCGCGCCGGACGGTCCGCTCGGCCCGCGGCGAGTGCTGAAGCCGGGGGTGCTGGTGGCGGCGCAAAGGACCGGAGCCCTGGTCCTCCCGATCCACGTGACCGCCGACCGGGCGTGGCGATTCGATTCCTGGGATCGGTTCCTGGTGCCATCATTCTTCGCGCGGGTCCAGGTGCGTTACGCCGAGCCCTTTGCGGTCGAGAGTGGTGAGGCAGGGTTGGAGGCGGGGACCGCGCGTCTGGCCAGTGCGCTCGCGGAGCTCTCACGGGAGGACCAGGCGTGAACGGACGGCGTGGGGACGGGCACCGGATGATCCGTTGGCTCTGGACCAGCGAGCGGATGGATGCCCGGCTGGTGCGGCTGGCGCTCCTCCCGGTCGCCGCCGGCTATGGGGCGGTGATGCGGGCCCGCGCCGCCGCTTACGCCCGCGGCTGGTTCGCGAGTTACGCGCTCCCCCTGCCCAGTATCGCCGTGGGGAACCTGAGTGTGGGCGGGTCGGGAAAGACTCCCATCGCCATCTGGGTGGCCCGCTACCTCCAGGCCAAGGGGCTGAAGCCCGGGGTCCTGCTGCGCGGGTACGCCGGCGGTGACGAGGCCCGGGTGCACGAGCGGGCGTTGCCGGGCGGTGTGGTGGTGGTCGATCCCGACCGCCGGGCGGGGGCAGAGCGCGCCCGGGCAGCGGGGGCCCAGGTCCTCGTCCTGGACGATGCCTTCCAGCGACTGGACGTCCGCCGGGACCTGAATCTCTGCGTGGTGAGCGCGGAAACGACGAGGGCCGTACCTTGGAGCCTCCCGGCAGGGCCGTGGCGGGAAGGGCTGTCGGCCCTCGACCGGGCCGACGCTCTGGTGGTGACCCGCAAGCGGGCCCCGGCCGAGGTTGCCGCGGCGCTGGCGGCAGAGTTGGCCGCCCGGTTCAAGGGACCGATCGCCATCGCCCACCTGGGGCTCACCGGGCTCGAGGGACTGGTGAGCGGCACGCGGTACCCGGCGTCGCTGCTCCAGGGGAAGCGGGTGGTGGCGGCGGCGGCGATCGGTGATCCGGACAGCTTCGTGGGACAGCTCAAGGCCGCCGGGGCGGCGGTGCAGGTGGCCACCTGGCGCGACCATCACCAGTACGGCCCGGAGGATCTCGCGTGGCTGGCCAAGGCCTCCCGCAAGTCCGACCACCTCGTGATCACCGAGAAGGACGCCGTGAAGTTGCGGGACCGTTGGCCGGCCGGGGTGCCTGAACCCCTCGTGGCCCAGTTGGACCTCGCCTGGGAAGCGGGCGAGGCAGGACTCGTGGGGGCGCTCGACGCCGTCGTGCCGCCGACCCAGCCGTTGACCCGTTGATCGCGCAGGAGAGCCGAGCGCAACCCGTATGACACCCACTACACCGACCCAGCAGAACGTGATGCGGAAGGAGCGGGACACCTTCCTTTCCGGCACCGAGGAGAACCCCTACGAGGCGATGATCGCGCGGTTCGACGTCGCCGCGAAGAAGCTCGACCTCGATCCCGGCCTCTACAAGGTGCTCACGCACCCCGAGAAGCAGATCATCGTCTCGGTGCCCGTCCGCCGCGACAACGGTGAAGTGGAGGTCTACACCGGCTACCGCGTCCTGCACAACACGTCGCGCGGCCCCGCCAAGGGTGGCATCCGCTTCGACATGCAGGTCACGCTCGACGAGGTGAAGGCGCTCGCGGCCTGGATGACCTGGAAGTGCGCGGTGGTCAACGTGCCTTTCGGCGGCGCCAAGGGCGGCGTGGTCTGCGACCCGTCGACGATGTCCAACGGGGAGCTCGAGCGGGTCACCCGCCGCTATACCTCGGCGATCATCGACACCCTCGGCCCCGACAGCGACGTCCCGGCGCCGGATGTGAACACCAACGAGCGGGTGATGGCGTGGATCATGGACACCTATTCCATGCACAAGCGCCACACCGTCACCGCCGTCGTGACCGGCAAGCCGGTCGAGATGGGCGGGTCGCTCGGCCGCCGCGAGGCCACCGGACGCGGCTGCATGTTCGTGACCCGCGAGGCGCTCAAGCGCCTCCGGCTGCCGATGAAGGACGCCAAGATCGCGGTGCAGGGCTTCGGCAACGTCGGGTCGATCTCGGCCCAGCTGATGCACAATGAAGGCGCGACGATCCTGGCCGTGAGCGACAAGCACGGCGGCATCTACAACGCCAAGGGGATCGACATCGACGCCGCGCTCGCCTGGGTCCGCGAGAAGAAGTCGCTGGCGGGCTTCCCCAAGTCCGAGAGCATCACCAACGAGCAGCTCCTGGGGCTCGAGTGCGACGTGCTGGTGCCCGCCGCCATGGAGAACGTGATCACCGAGGCCGTCGCCAAGAACGTCAAGGCGAAGGTGATCTGCGAGGGCGCCAACGGTCCTACCACCCCGGCCGCCGACCAGATCCTCCACGACAAGGGGGTGTTCGTCATCCCCGATATCCTGGCCAACGCTGGCGGCGTGACCGTCAGCTACTTCGAGTGGGTCCAGGACCGGGGCGGCTACTTCTGGGACGAGGACACCGTCAACCAGCGCCTCGAACGGATCATGGTCCGGGCCTTCGATGAGGTGGTCGGGATGGCCGACCGACAGAAGGTCGACAACCGGATCGCCGCCTACATGCTGGCGATGGATCGGGTCGCCACGGTGCACAAGCTGCGCGGGATGTACGCCTGATGCAGCTGGTCCTCGTGGCCGTCGGGGCCCTCCGCCCCGGCTTCCGCGAGATGTGCGACGAGTACCTCCGCCGCCTGGGGCGGTACGCCCGGGCGACGGAGCACGAGGTGAAGGAAGCGGGGCGGGTTCCGGAAGGGGCGCCCCGCCGGACCGAGGAGGCCAAGCGCCTCCGCGCGGCGATCCCCAGCGGGGCCTTCGTGGTCGCCTCTGCCCGCGACGGTGATCCCTGGACGAGCCGCGACCTCGCCACCCGCCTCGAGCGCTGGCAGATCGCGGCTCGTCCCGTGGCGGTCCTGGTCGGTGGCTCCAATGGCCTCGACCCCGACCTCATCCGGAGCGCCGACCTCCGCTGGAGCCTCGGCCCCCTGACCCTCCCGCACGAGCTGGCCCGGGTGGTCATCGCCGAGCAGCTCTACCGGGCGTTCACGATCCTGAAGGGCGAGCCGTACCACAAGGGCAGGTAAGAAGTGAGAAGTGAGGAGTGCCCAAGGATCGGGGGCGTGATCCTATCTTTCACCGCTCGCGAGTAGCTCGATGCCGAGACCTCCTCACTCCCCACACCTCACTTCCTACTCCAGATGACCGAGTGGTTCGAAGAGTGGTTCGGCGAGGAGTATCTTCACCTCTATCCCCACCGGGACGAGGCCGAGGCGGCACGCGCGGTCGAGCTGATCCGCCGCAATGTCCCGTGGCGCGCCGGACTCCGTGTGCTCGACGTAGGCTGCGGGGCGGGACGGCACGCCCGGGCCCTCGGCGCGGCGGGAGCCCACGTGTTCGGGCTCGACCTCTCACTCTGCCTGCTGCAACGGGCGCGCACGGCGGGCGCGGCCGGCCTGGTCCGGGCCGACATGCGGGTCCTTCCGGTGCGCAGCGGCTCAATGGACTTGACCGTGAATCTCTTCACCAGCTTCGGCTACTTTGCGACCGACGCCGAACATGTCGCCGCTCTCGCCGGAATGGTCGCCACCGTGCGGCCCGGGGGATGGTTCGTCCTCGACTTTCTCCACGCCGACACCGTGATCGACGCGCTGGTGGCCACGGAGCGGGTGACCCTGGCCGACGCCCCGGTCGACGTGACCCGCCGCCTCCTCGAAGGCCGCCGGTTCGTCGAGAAGACCATCCAGCTCGCCGACGGGCGCCACTTCACCGAGCGCGTGCGCCTCTTCACCCCGACCGAACTCCAATCGATGCTCGCCGCCGCCGGTACCACGATCAGATGTCGATTCGGCGACTATGCCGGCGCGCCGCTCGCCGCCGGTTCACCGCGGGCCATTCTGATCGCCGAGCGCGCCGCGTGACCCTCCGGATCATCACCACCCCGCTCGCCACCAGGCCCGAGTGGCCCGCCGCCCGAGCGGGCGGCTTCGATCCGGCGCTGCGCGAGGCGATCGTGACGGCGGCAGGCACCGAGAGCATGGTCGCCAAGCTCTCCCATCCCGACGTCGTCGTCGTCACCACGGGCCAGCAGCCTGCGCTCTTCACCGGCCCGCTCTACACCATCCACAAGGCGCTCTCCGCGCGGGCGCTGGCACTCCTCCTCGAAGCCCGCTGGCAGCGGCCCGTCGTCCCCCTCTTCTGGCTCGCGGCGGATGACCACGATTTCGCGGAGGCCCGCACCACCTCCTGGCTCAAGACCGATGGGTCGGTGGTCACCGGGAGCCTCCTGCCGCGCCCGGCCGAGGCCAATCAGCTGCCGATGTACCGGACGATCCTGGGCGCGGAGATCGAGGCGTTGCTCGCCCAGATCCAGGGGGATATCGCGCCCTACCAGTTCTCCGGACCAGTCCGGGAGTGGCTGGCGCGCCACTGGCAACTCGGCCGTACGCTCGGCGCTGCCTACGCGGGCTCCCTCGCGGAACTCTTCGCGCCGCTCGGCATCCTCTGCTTCGATCCGACCCATCACGCCGCCAAGCGGGCGATGGCACGCCACCTGATCAAGGCCGTCGGGCTCGCGCGCGACCTCGACCGTGACCTGGCGGCCCGGGCCGCGGAGCTCGCCGCGGTGGGGCTCGACGGCGGGGTCGTGGTGGGGGATGGGGCGACGCTGGTGATGGTCGAAGGGAAGGAGGGGCGCGATCGCCTGGTGCTCGAAGGGGACCATTTCGCGACCCGGCGGAGCGGGGAACCCTTCACCCTCGAGACGCTCCAGGCGCTCGCGGCCGCGGAACCGGAGCGGCTCTCGCCCAACGTGCTGCTCCGTCCGGTCGTCGAAGCCGCCCTCCTTCCGACGGTCGCCTACGTCGCGGGCCCGGGGGAGCTCAACTACTGGCGTCTCACCGCACCGATCTTCGCCCGGATGCGGATCACTCCGCAGGCGGCGCTCCCCCGCTGGTCGGGGATGATCGTCGAGCCCGGCGTCGACCGGCTCGTGACCGACCTCGAGGCGACACTGGACGAGCTCCTCGCTCCCGGTGCCAAGCTCGAGGCACGCCTGGCCCGCTGGCAGGTCCCGGCAGAGGCGGCCGAGGCGCTGGCCGACCTGCAAGCGGCCGTGGTCCGCGACTTCGATCTCCTCGAACGCACCGGCGGGGCGATCGCGCCGCAGCTGGCCCGGTCGCTCGCCACCCTGCGGGCGAAGATCCAGTGGACGCTGGAACAGGCGGACGCCAAGGTGATCGCCCACCTCAAGCGGCGGGACAACGAGACGATGGGACGGATCCAGCGGGCCCGCGATTCGCTCCGGCCCAACAATCGTCCGCAGGAGCGGGTGCTCACCATCGCCCCCTTCCTGGCGCGCCACGGGACCGGCCTTCTCCCCGAGATCGCGGAAGTGGTCCGCGCCTGGTATGCGGCCGCCCTTGAAGCGGGCCCTCTCACCCCCTAGACTGCCGCCATGATCGAACTCGTCATCCTCGGAGTGCTCGTGTTCCTGGGCCTGGCGCTTCTCATCGAGTCGCCGATCGGCCGAGCGTTCGCACGCCGCGTCGAGGGGCCGGTGGACGCGGCCCCACCCCCGCTCATGGAGCTCGCCAAGAAAGTGCAGCTCCTCGAGGCCGAGATCGACGACCTCCATCGGTCGGTCGAGGCGCTCCAGGAAGAGAACCAGTTCGTGCAGAAACTCCTCGAGGAGGGCGGCCGCCGCTCGGCGCTCCCGCCCGGCCCAACCTCCTGAGCGAGCCGAGCGGCACGCCCGCACGCCGCGGCGCGATCTTCGTCGCCCTGGGCATTTTCCTCAGCCGGATCGCCGGCCTCGTCCGGTCGCGGGCCACCGCGCATTTTCTCGGATCCTCCGACGCCGCGGACGCACTTGCCGCGGCGTTCCGCATTCCCAACCTCCTGCAGAACCTCTTCGGAGAAGGGGCCCTCTCGGCCTCGTTCATCCCCGCTTACGCCGCCCTCCACGCCAAGGACCCGAAGCGCGCCGATCAGTTGGCGGGCGCCGTCGGCGCCGTCCTGGCGCTCGGTGTCAGCGCACTCGTGGTCGTGGGGGTGCTCGGGAGCCCCTGGCTGGTCGACCTCGTGGCCCCGGGATTCGATGACGCAAAGCGGGATCTTGTGGTCCGCCTGGTGCGGATCCTCTTCCCGGGGATCGGCCTTCTCGTGCTCTCGGCGTGGTGCCTCGGCGTCCTCAACACCCACCGCAGATTCTTTCTTTCGTATGCCGCGCCGGTGCTCTGGAACGGGGCGATCATCGCGGCGCTGATCTATGGTGGGGTGCAGGGTGGCGGGGGGGACGTCGTTGCGGTCTGGGCGGTGTGGGGCTCGGTGGCGGGAAGCCTGCTCCAGTTCCTGGTGCAGGTGCCGACCGTGCTGAAGGTGGCGCCGGAGCTGACGCATCGGCACAGCGGAGTGGGACGGGAAGTGCGCGAGGTGTTCCGGAACGCGGTGCCGGCGGTGATGTCGCGCGGCGTGGGGCAGGTGAGCGCCTACGTGGACACGCTCCTCGCGAGCCTCCTCGGCACCGGGGCCGTGGCCGACCTCACATATGCCCAGACGTTGTATCTCCTGCCGGTGAGCCTCTTCGGGATGTCGGTGAGCGCGGCGGAATTGCCGGCGATGGCGCGCGAGGCGGGCACGACCGACACCGACGCCCTCCGGACGCGGATCGACGCGGGACTCCGACAGATCGCCTTCTTCGTCGTCCCGTCGGCGGCGGCGATGCTCCTCCTGGGGCAGGTGATCGCCGCGACCATCTACCAGTCGGGCCACTTCGGTGCCGACGATGCCCGCCACGTCTGGGCCGTGCTGGGAGGTTCGGCGGTGGGCTTGCTCGCCGCGACGCAGGGCCGGCTCTACAACTCGGCCTTCTACGCCCTGGGCGATCCGCGGACACCGCTCCGGTACGCCCTGATCCGGGTGGCGCTCACCACCATCCTCGGCACCCTCGCGGCCCTCTACGGTCCCCGCCTGCTCGGTATCGACCCGCGCTGGGGCACGGCCGGCCTCACCGCGACGGCCGGCTGCGCCGCATGGGTCGAGTTCCTGCTGCTCAAGCGGGCGATGAACGGACGGATCGGACGGACCGGAATCTCCTTATTCGAATTGGGAAAGCTGTGGGGGATCGCCCTTCCTGCCGCGGTCGTGGCCTGGTTCGCCGCCGCCGGCCTCGCGTTCACGGGACCTGTCCTCCGCGGGCTCACCGTGCTCGGCACCTTCGGCAGCCTCTACCTTCTGCTCGCGTTCCTCCTCAAGATCCCGCAGCTCACATCACTCCGGAGATTCGGTCGTCGGGGCTGAAGGAGACGTTGGTCTCCGCGGGAACCCAGGACGGACCGAACCCAGGATGCTCCGGCGCTGATTCTCGCTATACACACGTTTGATCCCCAGCCTTGTCGTGCCGAAGTTCAGGAGTAGCCCTACGTCGAGCCCGGATGCGGCGAGGTACGATCTGAGTCGTGCGAAATGTGCATCATCGAAGTGTTTGGCGGACTTGAGTTCCACAATGACCTGCCCGGCCACCACGAGATCCAGACGGTGACGCCCGAGCAGCACCCCCTTGTGGGTCACAGGGACGGCGACTTCCGAGCTGCACTCGATCCCCATCCCCCGCAGCTCGAGGATCAACCCTCGATGGTAGATAGCTTCAAGGAAGCCAGGACCGACCGCGCTATGGAGTCCGATGCCGGCCGCGATGATGGAGTGGGTCAGTTCATTCCCTTGCCAACCCCCGACTAAGGCGACGTTCCTTGCCTCTTCCATCGGGACCTCCTGGGTTCGGTCCATCCTGGGTTCCCGCGCCTGTCGAACTCAGGATAGCACCCGACGCCCCTTCCTCCGTCACCCTCCCACCGCACCGCGTACCATTCCACCGCTAGATTTCCCGGCGTGACCGCTCCGACCGACCTCCTCACCCGCAAGCTCGCCACGCTGTCCGACGCCCCAGGGGTCTACCTCTGGAAGGACGCCGAGGGCGGGGTGTTGTACGTGGGTAAGGCGAAGAGCCTCCGGAGCCGGGTGCGAAGCTACGTCCAGAACGACCACCTCGAGTCCCCCAAGCTCCTCCACCTGATGCGCCTCGCCGCCGACGTCGAGACGATCCTCACCGGCAACGAGGCGGAGTCGCTGCTGCTCGAGAACAACCTGATCAAGGAGTACCAACCCCGCTTCAACGCCCGCCTCAAGGACGACAAGAGCTACCCCTCGATCGCGGTGACCCTCAAGGAGCCCTTCCCCCGCGTCCTCGTCACCCGGCGCCGCGACTTGCCCGGGGCCCGCTACTACGGCCCCTACACCGACGTCAGCCTGATGCGCCGGACCCTGGGCATCGTCCGGCGGATCTTCACTGTGCGGTCGTGTCCCGACGACCTGCCGCGGGAACGCCGCGAACGCCCCTGTCTCGATTTTCACATCGGGCGGTGCAAAGCCCCCTGCGTCGGGTGGCAGTCGCAGGAGGACTACCGCGCCATGATCGGCGAAGTGGTGGCCTTCCTCGAAGGGGAGACCGCGGACGTCCGGGGGCACCTGCGCGCGATGATGACCACCGCCGCCGACCGCGAGGATTTCGAGCGGGCCAAGGAGCTGCGCGATACGCTGAAGTGGGTCGAACAGCTCGAGAGCCCGGGCACCGTGGAGCAGGTGGGAAGCGGTGATGCCGACGCCATCGGCTTCGCGCGCGACGGCGATGACGCGGCGGTGACCTTCTTCCGCGTCCGCGACGGCCGCGTGGTCGCCCGCGACCACCGCTTCCTCGAGAATGTGGAAGGGGAGAGCGACGAGACGATCCTCAGCGCCTGGCTGGTGCAGGACTACCGGCTCGCCGAAGGGCGTGCGCGGAAGGCGGTCCTCCCGTTCCCCCCCGAGGACCTGGAACAGCTCGCGCAGCTCCTCCCCGATGTCGATTTCGTGGTCCCCCTGCGAGGTGCCGCGGCACGGTGGCGCGACCTCGCCGACCAGAACGCGCGCCACCTCCTCGAGAGCCTCCGCATCGAGAGCTTCGAGACCGACGAACGGGCCGAGGACCCGGTCTATGCCCTCGGTCGCGACCTCGGCCTCCAGATCGTCCCGCGATCCCTCATCTGTGTGGACATCTCGACCAACCAGGGACGGGACACCGTCGGCTCGCTGGTCTGGTTCGAGGCCGGTCGTCCTAAGAAGTCGGAGTATCGGAAGTACAAGATCAAGGGTGAGGCCCAGCAGGACGACTTCGCCGCCATCCACGAGGTGGTGACCCGGTTCCTCACCCGCCGGAGGGAGGAGAAGAAGCCCTTCCCCGACCTGATCGTGATCGACGGAGGAAAGGGCCAGCTGAGCGCGGCGCAGGGTGCGTTGCAGGCGCTCGCGCTCGATGCGATCCCGCTCGTCTCGCTCGCCAAGCGCGAAGAGGAGATCTTTGTCCCCGGGCGCGCGGAGTCGCTTCGGTTGCCTCGGCGGAGCCCGTCACTCCGCCTCCTCCAGCGGGCCCGCGACGAGGCCCACCGATTCGGGGTCGCCTTCAATCGCAAGCGCCGCACGGCGCGGACGATCACGTCGGAGCTGCTCGAGGTCCCAGGCGTGGGCCCGACCAAGCGCCGCCAACTGCTTGAGACCTTCGGTTCCCTGGCCGGGGTGAAGAGCGCCACCCCGATCGAGATCGCCGCGGTCCCCGGATTCTCCCAGAAACTCGCCGAGCGCGTGCTCGAGCATCTCAGGAAGAGCTGAATGGCCACCGACCACCGACCACCGACCGCCGTGGATTGGACCCTTCATTGTCCCGCATGCGGCGCCACCAAGATCCCGGACGCCCTCGACGGGGTCTGTGCCTGTGGGCAGCCGTGGCTGGTACGCTACCCCGAGCGCGACTGGTCCCGACTCACACCCGAGTCGTTCAGCGATGACCGATCGATGTGGCGCTATCGTCCCTTCCTCCCCCTCACCGCGGCCGAGGCGCCGATCACCCTGGGGGAAGGGCTCACTCCGCTCTTGCGCGCCCCTCGGAGCGGTGCACGCCTCGGTGCCCGCGATCTCTGGATCAAGGAGGAGGGGACCAATCCGACCGGCTCGTTCAAGGCCCGCGGCCTTTCTGCCGCCATCACCCGCGCG
>JANMWE010000073.1:0-1806 GCA_031393795.1 Gemmatimonadota bacterium | reverse complement strand
TACCCGTTCCCGTCACGGCCCTTCCATTGGGGGCTCGTGGGCGAGGTGATCCGAGAGCGGGAATGGCGGCTCGCGACCGGCGGCTACCTGGGGCATATGTGGGAGCTGTATGCGATGTGGGCGTGGCTGCCGGTGTTCCTGGGCGCAGGTGCGCAGGGGCGGGTGGGCGCAGGCACTGCGAACCTGCTCGCGTTCGCGGCGATCGCGATCGGCGGGGCGGGGTGTGTCTGGGGTGGGTGGTGGGCCGACCGCCATGGGCGGGAGCGGCTGGTGATGATCGCGATGGCCGCGAGCGGGACATGCGCACTCTTGATCGGACCATTGTCGGCTGTCGGCTGGTGGCTGTCGGCTCTGGTGGCGCTGACCTGGGGTTTCTTCGTGATCGCCGACTCGGCGCAATTCAGCACGATGGTGACCGAGAGCGTCCCACCCCACGCCGTGGGGACGGCGCTGATGGTGCAGACGTCGGTCGGGTTCCTGCTGACGATGGGGTCGATCCAGCTGATCCCGATGGCAGTGGAGTGGGTCGGGTGGCGGTGGGCGTTCGTGGTGCTGGCGGTGGGACCGGCGCTCGGCATCGAATCCATCCGGCGGCTTCGGTAGGCGCGTAGGCGCTTGAGGGGGAAGAGGCAAGGAACCTTCCTGAGCGAAGCGAAGGACCTACCCAAGGTTGAGTAGGTCCTTCACTCCGTTCAGGAAGGTTCCCTATCTGTTGCCGCCGCTCGCTCACCCGTACCGCTCCCGCGCGTACTTGACCCCGTAGTACCCGCCGATCGCGAGGCCGATGGTGCCGACAATGAACTGCGACATGATCTCGCCGCCGAAGAGGGTGGCGACGTAGGCGAAGACATAGCTGAGAATGGTGCCGCCGATGAACCCGTAGAGCTTTTTCATGGTGGCGCCACTCCAATCGACAGGACAGATCGGGAACTGCGACTGCGCACCACGAAGGCACGAAGTCCACGAAGAAATGCACTTGGATGTGGTCGCAATGCATGCCGCACCTGCGACCACTTAGGATCGGATCGTCGCCTACCGATACCGCAGGCACCTGTTGGATCGGGACTCTTCGTGCCGAGCCTGTCCTGAGCGCAGCGAAGGATGGTGCGCAGTGCGCACCAGGCCTTAACCCTGGACCCGCCCGCGACACTCTCCGAATCCGATCCGCGCGTACCCCTTCCGCTCGCACCAGCCGCGGAAGGTCACCTCGTCACCGTCCTCCAGGAACGCCCGCTCCTCGCCGCCGGAGAGCTTGAGCTTTTCCTTCCCCCCCATCGTCCGCTCCAGCAGACAGCCTCGGCTCTCCGGCGTCGGCCCGCTGATGGTGCCGCTGCCGAGGAGGTCGCCGGGCCGGAGGTTGCAACCGTTGGAGGCGTGATGCGTGAGCATCTGCGCCACGGTCCAGTACATCTCCTTGAAGTTTCCCTGGCTCACCCGGAACGCGGCGTGCCCCTGCTCCCGCATCGCCTTGGTGGTGAGGAGGACTTCGAGCTGGAGATCGATGCCACCTGATTTCGCATCATCGGCATCGTCGAGGTACTCGAGCGGGGCAGGGTCTCCATTCGGCCGAGTCGACCGAGCCACGCGATAGGGTGCCAGCGCGTCGTAGGTCACGATCCAGGGCGAGATCGTGGTGAGGAAGTTCTTTGCCAGGAAGGGACCCAGGGGCTGATACTCCCACCCCTGGATGTCGCGCGCGCTCCAGTCGTTGAGGAGCACCAGGCCGAAGATGTGCTCGCTGGCGTGCTCGATCGGGATGGAGCGGCCGAGCTCATTGCCCACGCCCACCACCGCGCCGATCTCGAG
>JANMWE010000011.1:0-3343 GCA_031393795.1 Gemmatimonadota bacterium | reverse complement strand
GGGGGCCCGCCGCGTTCCGGGCGCGCGCGGGGGCCGGGTAAATCCCGGGGCCGGCCACCAGCATCGTTGGCGGGCTGGGGCGGGCTATCTTGGGATCGGGAGCCGCCCCGAGGAGCGACGTGACGTGGGACCTAGCCCGCTTCGATCTGAAGCTGGCAAGGTCCCTCGCTCCGCTCGGGACGGTTCCGTTCTAGCTCCCCCTCGCCCGCAAGGGAGAGGGGGCCGGGGGGTGAGGTGTATATTCCCCGCTCCTCTTACCAGTTCTAAATGAAAGCCCTCGTCAAAGAATCGGCCGCGCCCGGGATGAAGGTGAAGGAGGTTCCCGTCCCCAAGGTCGGGGCGAACGACGTCCTCATCCGTGTCCGTCACGCCGGCGTCTGCGGTACCGACCTCCATATCTGGGAGTGGGATGCCTGGGCCTCGGCGCGACTCAAGCCGCCCGTCGTCATCGGGCATGAGTTCGCGGGAGAGGTGGCCGAGCTCGGCGTCGAGGCAAAGGCCACCGGCCTGGTCGCGGTCGGCGACAGAGTGACGGCCGAGGGACATATCATCTGTGGGCATTGCCGTCCCTGCCGCACCGGGCAGGGGCACGTCTGCGAGCGGACCCAGATCATCGGGGTCGACCGGGACGGAGCGTTCGCCGAGTACATCGCGATGCCGGTGAGCAACGTGATGAAGCTCGGCAACATCCTGACCGACATCGGCGCGATCATGGACCCGATCGGGAACGCGGTGCACACCGCGCTCGAGGGGATGGTGGCCGGCAACACCGTGTTCGTGATCGGCTGCGGCCCCATCGGCTGCTTCGCGGTGGGCGTCGCCAAGGCGGCCGGCGCGAGCCTGGTGATCGCGAGCGACTTCAGCTCGGGGCGCCGTGAGCTGGCGAAGCAGATGGGGGCCGACGTGACGCTGGACCCGGCGAGCGACGACGTGGTGACGCGCGTTCGCGAGCTCTCAGGCACCAACGGCGTGGATATGGTGCTCGAAATGAGCGGCCATCCGGAGGGTCACGCCCAGGCGTTCGAGTCGGTCCGCCTCGGCGGCCGCATCAACTTCCTCGGCACCCCCGCCAAGAGCACCGATGTCAACTTTGCGAAGAGCATCATCTTCAAAGGCCTCACGCTCTACGGCGTGACTGGGCGGAAGATGTACGACACCTGGGAGCAGATGTTCGCGCTGCTGCGCGGAGGGAAGTTCGATCCCCGCCCGGTGGTGACGCACCGCTTCCCGATGGAAGGGATGGCGGAAGCGATCGAGCTCATCAAGAAGGGGAAGGCCGGCAAGGTCATTCTGGAGATCTGATGTCCAAGGCATTCGAGACCAAGGTCCGCGCGGACCTCGAGGGCTTCAAGCGGGACGGCGTCTACAAGCGCCTCAACTACATCGATTCCCCCCAGGGCCCCGTGGTCACCATGGAAGGCCGCGGGGAGGTCATCGTCCTCTCCAGCAACAACTACCTCGGCTTGTCGGACAACGCAGAGGTGATCAAGGCAGGGCAGGAGGCGCTGGAGGAGTATGGGGCCGGGACGGCGAGCGTGCGCTTCATCTGCGGCACATTCACGATCCATCGCGAGCTGGAGCAGGCCTGCGCCCGGCTGGTGGGGACCGAGAGCTCGCTCAGCTTCGTGAGCTGCTGGAACGCCAACGAGGCGACGCCGGGGACGCTGCTGGGCGAGCAGGACCTCGTGTTGAGCGACCAGCTCAACCACGCCTCGATCATCGACGGGATCCGGCTCGCCAAGGCGATCACCAAGTGTCAGACCGGGGTCTTTGCCCACGCCGATCTCAAGGATCTCGATTCGAAGCTGGAAGCTGCCAGGGACCGGCGGTTCAAGATGGTCATCAGCGACGGGATCTTCTCGATGGAAGGGGCGATCGCCGACCTCCCGGGGCTCCGCGAGGTGTGCGACAAGCACGACGCGATCCTGGTGGTCGATGACAGCCACGCTACCGGGGTGCTTGGAAAGAATGGCCGAGGAACGGCGGAGCATTTCGGGATGGTGGGGAAGATCGACATCATCACCAGCACGCTGGGGAAGGCGCTGGGGGGTGCCGCGGGTGGCTTCGTGGCAGCGAGCGGTGCGGTCACCGACTACCTGACCCAGCGGGCGCGGCCGCAGCTCTTCAGCAATGCAATACCAGCCACCGTGGCGGCGAGCGCCAAGAAGAGCATCGAGGTGCTGGAGCGGGAGCCGCAGCGGGTGGAGCTCCTCCGCAGCAACGCCTCCTACTTCCGGCAGGGGCTCATCGACCTCGGCTTCAAGCCGCTGGCGGGCGAGACGCCGATCATCCCCGTGATCCTGGGGGAGACCTCCGCTGCGATCCAGATGAGTGACAAGCTGCTGGGCGAGGGGGTCTTCGTCACCGGCTTCGGCTTCCCGGTGGTGCCGCAGGGACAGGCGCGGGTGCGCTGCCAGATCAGCGCGGCCCACACCAAGGAGCATATGGACCGGGCGCTGACGGCGTTCAAGAAGGTGGGGAGTGCGCTCAAACTGATCTAAAGGGTGCGAAGTGCGAAGTGCGAGGTGCGGGGTGCCTTGGACGGGCACCTCGATTCATTTCATCAGCCATCGCAGCGGCCAGTCCACCGCTCGCGTCAGCCCGATGCGGGGAGTCACAAGAACAGGTTCGAAGTGCGAAGTGCGAGGTGCGAGGTGCACTGTGGCCCTGCTCCGGTGCATCAGCACGCCATCCAGCGAAATGTCGATCCCCAGCGCCTGGGTCAGCTTCCCCGGGCCATTCGTCAGGTCCTTCTGCGCCACTGCGCCCCTGCGCCGCTGCGCCACCTTCAGCGATGCGGGGTCGCTGATTACGACACCGCGGAGCAGCACCGCATGTCCCTCATCCGGCCCGAGCGTCGTCAGGTTCGCGCACCAGTGAAGCCCGTGGCTCTTGTAGACGTACCAGGTGCCGGGCGGAGAGTAGAGATGAAGTACCGCCTTGGTACGACGTTCCTGCCAGACGTGGGAAGCGGGGTCGGTGACGCCGAGATAGGCCTCGATCTCCGTGATGGTGGCGCGAAGCCGCTGGGGCGGTGTGGCGCTGCGGCGCTGAACAACCGTGAGCGTGCAACCAAGCAGCTCGGGTGCCACGACGTCGGCGGGGCGGCGGAAGAAGGAGAGGGGGAGCGGCTTGGGCATACTGAAAAGAATACCGGATGGAGAGGTTCCTCCACCCGGTCTTTGCGGCCGGCGGGCGAAGCCCGCCGCTCTTCTTTCCAGGGCTGGGGCCGCGGGCCCGCGATTTATCGCGGGCCAAACCGTGGTGGAGGCTCTCCCCATTTGGCCCGCCATGAATGGCGGGCCCGCAAGCATCTCAATTCTTCGATCAGCCGCGATGAATC
>JANMWE010000009.1:0-1669 GCA_031393795.1 Gemmatimonadota bacterium | reverse complement strand
GATCTCCGAGCGACCTGACTCGGCGGACCTATAGGCGAACCAATGTCCGTCGGGCGAGAGCGTCGGCCCGTCGTTGTTGAAGGCGTTCGCCACCAGTTGGGTCGACGCCGAGTCGGGTCCCAACGTGTTCCGCCAGATCTCCGCTTTCGCTCCCCCCGAGGCGAACCCGGCCGTGAGGAGGCCCCCGCCGTTCCGCTCGAACTGCCCCGGGATCCAGAGCCCGGGGTGGTCCAGCAACATCTCCGGCGTGCCGCTGCCGTCGGCCTGGGTCCAGTAGACCTTGTTCTCCAGTGTCGCCAATCCCTTCAAGAACTTGCCGTACGCGATATGGCGACCGTCTGGACTCCAGACGGGATAGAAGTTGACGGTGTCGAAGGTCACCCGCGTCAGGCTGTGCTGCTGCAGGTCGAAGACCCAGATATCCGCTTTGACGACATTGATGTCGGTCGCCCGGGCGAGCGCGATCCGCTTGCCATCCGGGGAGAATCGGGGGGCGAAGTAGAATCCTGAATCGGCACCCGATTCTCGCACCCCGCCATTGCGGTCCACAAGGACGACGCGGCTCCCCTGGTTAGGGGTCGCCTGGTAGGCGAAGTCCCCCGCCCGGGACACCCCGAGATTGACGTCCCCGTCCGCGTTCGCCGCCAGCCCGTCCGTGAGGGTTCCCGCCGCTCCCGTCACCTCTAGCTTCACGGCGTCGAATCGCACCGCGATCACAATACCGGCGGGATCCACCAGCACTACGAATCCCCCCGCGACGTAGCGCGGGTACCCTCCCTGCTGGGTCAACCGCTTGATCGCGCCAGTGCGTCGCGTGAGCGCGGCGAGCTTCACCGTCCCATCCTTCACGTCGCCGAAGAGCACCGTCCGGCCATCGGGGAGCACCTCGGGGAAGTGAAAGGCCTCGGCGCTGTCCGGGTGGGCGATCAGCCGCGGGCTCCCTCCGGCCGCCGGCACCTCCATCAGCCCGGTGTCGGCCCCGAAGATGATGGTGTCCCCGGGGGTCCAGGTCGCGCCGTAGACCTCCTTCGGGAACTCGACGATCGGGGTGACCGGACCTCCCGCTACGGGGACCTTGACCAGCTTCGTTCCTTGGCGAAAGCCAAGGGTATTCCCGTCCGGGGAGAAGAAGGGGAGCGAACCCCCGTTGGTCCCGGGGATCGGTACGGGGTCGGGCCGGTCCAACCGTCGCACGTACAGTTGCCGCCCGGATGGGGCTTGTCCGACGTAGACGATCTGGGAACCGTCGGGCGACAGGGCGATCGTCGAGCCGGTGGCGCCTTGCGCCTGTGCGTCTCGCGGTAGCTGGATGCCGAAGCGCGCGACCGGCCGAGGCAGGACGACGGCCGGGCGGTGGACCCAGTTCCAAAGGGCCGCGCCGCCGAACGCCGCCAGGATCAGAGCACCCGCCGCGATCGCGCGGCTCCGCCAGTCGGCAAGCCGGTAAGACGGCAAGTGGGCCGCGGTGCGCGCCACGGTCCTGCCGTCGTGCCGACCTGCCATCCTGCCGGCGAGCGCCTCGGCGAATTCCGCGGCGGTCGCGAACCGGTCGGCGGGGAGCTTCGAGAGCGAGACATGGACCGCGGCCTCGATGTGGGGCGGGATGGTGCGCCGCTGCATCGTGAGGGAACGGGGCTCCTCGGTCATCACCCGCGCCATGATCGCTTGC
>JANMWE010000305.1:0-24097 GCA_031393795.1 Gemmatimonadota bacterium | reverse complement strand
TTGAGCTGTCCCAACGCCCAGGCCGCGTTCTTCCGCGCGTCCTTGTTATCGTCCCGCAGCACCCCTTCGAGCGCCGAGGCGACCGAGGGATCCTCGATCTGTCCCAACGCCCACGCCGCCTGCGACCGGACCTCTGCATCGGCATCGCGGAGCGCTGCGGCCAGCGGCTGGACGGACTCCTTGTTCTCGATCTGACCGAGGGCCCACGCCGCCTGCTTCCGGACCTGCGCGACCGGATCGCGGAGTAGACGGGTGAGCGCGGGCACGGCGCGCGCGTCCTCGATCTGCCCGAGCGCCCACGCGATCTGCGAGCGGACCTCTCGGCTCGAATCCGACGCTGCGTTGGAAAGCGCTTCGGTCGCATCCTTGCTCTCGATCTGCCCGAGCGCCCACGCCGCCTGGGACCGCGCGTCCGGATCGGCGTCACGGAGCACCGGGATGAGCAGCGGCACCGAGCGCACACTCTCGATCTGCCCCAGCGCCCAGACCGCCTTCTTCCGGAGCTCGGCGTCGGGATCGTTCAACACGGCGCCCAGCGCATCCACCGCCGAAGCGTCTTCGATCTGGCCAAGGGCCCAGGCGCAATTCCGGCGGACCTCGAGATCGTGGTCGTGCCGGAGCGCCGCGCTCAACGCGGGCACCGCCGAGGCCTGCTCCAGCTGGCCCAGCGCCCAAGCCGCGGCGCGGCGGACACCCTCATCGGCGTCGTTGGCGAGCGCCTGGGTCAGCGCCGCGACGACCGTGGTGTCTCCCAGCTGGCCGAGCGAGTGCACCGCCGCGCGCCGCACCTCGACGTCCGGATCCGCCAGCGCGGTGACGAGGGCCGCGACGGCCGCCACCGGTCTGGCTGACGACGTCGCGTGAGTCACAGGCGTGGGCGGGATCACCGGGACGGCCGGCGCCTCGTGCCGCGAGGTGGAGATCGTCGGCATCACCGCGACGGGGGGAACGACCTTCTCCGGGGCTGCTGCCCGTGCCGGACCGATGGCGGCGAGCGGGAACGCGACGAGGGAAACGACGAGCACCAGCGGGATCGCGGTCATCGGGGTCACTCCGCGGCGCGATGCGCCGGGTTCCAGGATGGCGAGCAGGCGCCCCTCGAAATCGGCGCGCTGCGACATGGCGAGGGCGTGGATCGGAGCGCCGACCCGTCCGGCCTCCTGCACCACGGCGAGCAGATCCTGGGCGTATTCGCTGGCGCGCCGGCCGGCGGCGAGCACGAGGTCGTCCGCGGCGCGCTCGCTCTCCAGCCGGAAGCGGGTGAGGGCACGCCACGCCAGCGGATGGAACCACCAGGCGGCGCAGGCCAGCCGAGCGGCGAGGTGGGTGACGACGTCGCGCCGACGGATGTGCGCCATCTCGTGAAGAAGCACCGAACTCCGGCGCGCCTCCGGCCATTGCTCCGCCTCTTCCGGAAGGAGGATGGCGGGGTGACGCACCCCCAGCGTGATCGGGAGGGGGAGCTCCGCGGAGATCCGAAGCGCGGGCAGGTCGTCGAGGCTCAGGTGGTCTGCGGCGCGGATGGCGGCGCGATCCCAATCCGCGCCGGAGACGGTCCGGGCGCCGGCGAGCAGCTGCTGCGCCGAACGGCGCGCCAGCCAGAGCCGCAACAGCACCAGCACGAACCCGAGCCCCCAGATCGAGACGAGCGCCGTTCCCGGATCGATGGAGCTGTACCACGACGGAATGACCAGACCGTGCGCTCCACCGGGCTGGCTCACGCCATCGGTCGGGGCCGCGTTCGAATTGACACCCACGCTCGGCGCTGCGGTCGTCGAATGCTCCGGCGCGGCGCGTGGCGCTTCGACCTTGGCGCGCGCCACCGCGGGAAGCACCCCGATGTGCCACGGCATCACTCGGCTGAGCAGGGGAAGTGCCACGAGCAGCACCAGTCCGGTCCCCCAGACGAGATGCCGCGCCCCGGCCGAGAGCCTTTGGAGCAGCGGGCTCGCGAGGAAGAGGAGCGTGAGGAAGAGGGTCCCTTTCAACACCGCGTCCACGAGCAGACCGGCAGGGCCGGTGAAGGTGAGCGCGTTCATCGCCCCTCCTCCCCCGCCTTCCGGATCCGGTCTGCCAGCCGCTCCAACTGATCCGGGGTGAGTTCAGCATCCGACAATTCGGCCAGCGCCATCACCGCCTGCTCCGCCGACCCGGCGAAGAAGGTCTCGAGGAGGTGCTCGAGCGCCGCTCGGCGGGCGCGCTTCGGCTCGACCTTTGGGAGGTAGACATAGCGTGGCCCATCTTCACGATGCCGGATGTGCCCCTTCTCTTCCAGGATGCGCATCGTGGCCCGCACGGCCGAATAGCTGGGCGGGTCAGGGAGCGCCTCCATCACATCGGCGACCGTCGCCTCTCCCTGACGGAAGAGGATGTCCATGATCTGGCGTTCGCGGCGGGTCAGGCGGGGCAAAGTCATCGGAGCCTCACGGATGCAATGCTAAAAAAACAGCAGTGTGCTATTTATCTAGCACGCCGCCTCCCTTCCGTCAATACCCCCGCCCCACCCTCCCTCAGGCAGGGGTGTCGACTACCCCCTTCGACAGGGCCCGCTCGACCTCTTTCCGGGCGTCGACCAGAAGATCGACCCGATCCCCCACCGCCCGGACGGCATCGAGGTCTGTTGTGAACCCCTCCAATGAGACGGTTCCTGCCCTGAGCCTCAGGAGACCGACCCGCAGGGTCTCGAGCGCCGCGACCGCTTCCATCAATTGATCCTGCTGCCGGGAGGCCGCCTCCCCCAGCGCCCGCGCGGCCTCGACCTGCGACCGGAGCGATTCCGCATTCGCCGTCAGCCGCTTGATGGTCTTGGGCACATCGTCGAGTCCGCGGCGCAGCTCCCCGGGCAGTCCTTCGTAGAGCGCCTCGAGTTCATCGCCGAGGAGTACCTCCGTAGCGCGGTGCATCGCGTCGGCGGCCCGCGCGCGACGGCCGAGCCCCAGCCCCGCGATCCGGGTGGCCCACCCGCCGAACCGACTCTTCCAGAAACGCACGCCGAGGTCGCTCGGCACGTCCTTGGCCGACCAGCGGCCTGGAAGGATGATCCCGACCACCCCGCTCACCACGGAGGTTATCGCGAACGCAAAGAAGACCGGTGCCACCTGGGTGCGGGCGATCGAGATGACGCCCGTGACGGACAACGCCACCAGGCCGAACATCGACCCGATCGAAACGATCGCGAGTCGCCGCGCCATCCGTCCCACCCACGATGGCTTTTCGGAGTCGTATGCAAATTCCTCCCGCTTCCGCTGCAGCTCGGTCGTTGCCGCGCCCCGGAGATCGGTCAGGTCGTACCCGGCCGAGAGGACCCGTCGCGTCTCCTGCAGGCGCGCCAGCCCCACTACGGCCCAAGGACCGAGAAAATACATCGCGAGCTGTCGCAGGATCGCGATGGGGACAGAGCCCGCCCGGATGCTGCTCAGGAGCAAGCCCATGGATGCGAATACGATGAAGAGCGACCACATGCTGGCTGCCACCGCGAGCGGCTGGGTCCGCGTGAGCCAGACGCGGAGCGCTGGCGGCATTTCCGTGACGGTCACACTCTGCGGCACCAAGGCCCCGGCCAGGAGGCCGGCATCGGCGAACCGCTCCTCCCGATCCTCCTCCAGACAGCGGCCGAGCGCCTGCCGCAGCCATCCCGGCGCGACGCCGAGCGCGCGATCCGCATCTTCTCCCTCGGCAACACCACCACCGGTCAGCGCGTACACCCCGACGAGCCCGAGCGCGTAGAGGTCGCTCCGGCCATCAAGCGGTGTCCCCTCCATCTGCTCCGGGCTCATGAATCCGCGGGTCCCCGCGCGGTGCCCGCCACTGATCGGATCGGCCTCCGCCACCTGCGCGATCCCGAAGTCGGTCACCATCGCCCGCCCCGACGGCTCTTCGAGCAGGATGTTGTCGGGCTTCACGTCGCGATGTACCACCCCCTGCGCGTGCGCGTAGCCGAGTGCCCAGGCGACCTCGCGGAGGATGCGGGCCGCCTCATCGGGGCGGAGTGGACCATTGTCGCGGACCCGCTGCCCCAGCGTCCTGCCGGGGACGTACCCCATCACGAAGTAGACGAACCCTTCGCGTTCGGCGACCGCGTGGATCGGGACGACGTGCGGATGGGAAAGTCGGGCTGCGGTACGTGCCTCGCGGAGGAACCGCTCGCGGAAGGCCGGCTGGGCGGCGAGGATCGGCGGGAGGAGCTTGATGGCCACCGAACGATCGAGTGCGACGTCCCGCGCGAGGTACACCACACCCATCCCGCCCCGCCCCAGCTCGTGATCGAGCGAGTACTGGCCGGCGAGGACGCGCTGGAACTCGAGGAAGAGCTGGTCCGGAGCTTGCGGCATTCGTCCCCTACGTCGTGCTCGTGTTCAAGGTTGCATCGTCAACAAGGTAACCCTAGGTAGATTTCGCGCTTCATGCGACCCCCTGTCCCGCCGGCCCTGACCACCGAACCACCCCGACGCCGGCCCTGGGTCGGCATAGTGGCGAGCATCCTGATCCACGGGACGCTGCTGTCACTGGTGCTCTGGCACGAGGCGCGCCCCACGTTCCTCCTCCGCCCCCAGGCAGACAGCGTGGAGGTTGCGGCCCGACGTGCGCGCCAGGTGGGAATGGTCTACCTCCCTCCCCCTGCCCCCTCAAAAGACGACGGGCGCTCGCGCGTGAAGCAGCCCACACAACTTCCGAAGGTCGAAGACCCTCCCCCGCCCCCGCCCGTCGAGTCCGCCGACCGGACGCCGCCGAAGGGCGACGCCGGCGCCCCTTCCACTGAGGACAACGTCCCCGCCGACGGCGGCGCGAGCGCGCCCGTGGCGATCCCGGAAGGATTGCCGACGCCGACTCCCGTCACCGAACCGCCGCGCCGTCACAACCCGAGCATCACCTTCCGTGGGGGACGTTTCGGCGCTCCCCTCGCCACCACGGAACCCTCGCCCGCCTGGCAGCAGCCGCCGAGCGTCGCCGGGCTGACCCCGCGGTGCCAGCCTGGTCCGCCGCGGAGCGCCACCGACCCGATGGACTGGGGTGTCGTCACCGGCCGGGTCTACAGCCTCGGCACCACCGACCCCCTGATCGGCGCGACGCTCCAGGTCCTGGGCACGCAGTACTCCACGATCTCGGACGAGCACGGCGACTACGTCCTGCGGTTCGACGCCTGGCCGCTCAAGAATTGCGAGGCCGAGTATGTTCGCGTCCAACTCGACGGCTTCGTGTCGCAGACGTTGGTGCTCGGCATCGGAGCGACCGCTCGGAGCGACGTGCAGCTGCGAGGTCGGTAGTAGTAGTCGGCGGCCGGTAGTCGGTGGTCGGTGGTCGGTAGCTGATGGTACCCAGTGAAAGCCCCCAGCAAGCCGCCGGGGGGCTTTCTGCGGCACCGGCACAGCCACCGACTACCGACTACCGACCACCGTCGAACGAAATGGTGATCGTCGCCCCCTTCCCGGGGGTGCTCGCCGCCCCGATCGTCGCCCCCCACCCCTCCACCAACCGCCGCACGATCGGCAGCCCCAGCCCCGCCCCGCTCGTCGTGGTCGAGAACCTGGGCTCGAAGATCCGCGGCAGGTCGCTTGCGCTGATCCCCGCGCCGTCATCCACCACTTCCAGACGTCCCGGTGCGATCCGGATGACCACCTCACGTGCGCCCGCGTTCCGGGCGTTCTCCACCAGGTTGACGAGGACCTCCTTCAATTCGTCCCCTCGCGCGCGCACCTGCACCGCGCCGTGCCGTTCGAGCCGCACCTTGGCACCGCTCTCGTCGAGCCGGTAGAGCGCAAGTCCCTCTTCGATGGTCGCCGCGAGATCGATGCTCTCGAGCGGTGCCGCGGCGTCGGCCGGCAAGGCGAATCGGCTGAACGCCCGAGCGACCGTGTCGAGGCGGTCGATCTCGGTCAGGATCCGGTCGCTGGTCTCCTCGAAGGTCCGCTCAAACTCCGCCGGGCGCTCGCCGCGCACCCGCCGCAGGTGCTGCACGCCGAGGCGGAGGGGCGTGAGCGGATTCTTGATCTCGTGCGCGATCTGACGTGCCATCTCGCCCCACGCGAGTACCCGCGCGGTGTGCGCCGCGTCGGTCAGGTCGGTCAGCGCCACCACCACCCCTCCCGGATCGTTGCCCAGCCCGGCGATCTCGGCGCCGTAGCGCCGATCCCCGACCTCGACCTCGAGCGGCGCCACCGGGGTCCCCGCGAGCGCGCGCGCCACCGCCGTTGCCACCGATGACCACCCCGCGGGAAGCGCCGGGGCGAAGTCGCTCCCCTCGATCAGCGGGGCGGAGAGCCAGGCGCGCGCGCGGCCGTTGGCCAGCAACACCTTGCCGCCGGGGTCGATCGCGACCACGCCGGTGGCGACCGTGGCGAGGACCGCGGCCGTGCGTCGCCGCGCGTCGTCGAGCGCGTGGCGGCCCGCGGCGACGTCGGCCGCCATGCGCGCGAAACCGGTGAACACCGGCTCGAACTCCGCCGGCGGCTCCGCGCCGCGCGCCGGGAGGGCCTCCCCCCGTCCCACCGCCAAGGCGGCGGAACGCAGGTCGCTCACCGGCCGCGCGAGCGCGCGCGCCGCGATCTGGGCCGCGCCGATCGCCGCGGCGGCACCCAGCAAGGCGGTGAGCAACACCACGAGCGCGAGATCTTCCTCTTCTCGCCCGAGCCCGGCGTCGTCCGAGAGTCGCGGCGCCGCGAGCACCCCGGCATCGGTCGGTGATCCGGGTCGCACGAGCCGGAATCCCATCCGGAGCGTCCGACCCTCCGAGCCGGGGGCGTCGGCCATCCACTCGAGGGCGTCCCCGAGCACGAGTGCGCGGAACGCATCGGCCGGGAGGAGCGCGGGCAATACGCCAAGTTCGGCGAGCACCGGATGACTCACGCCGACCAGCCGCCCTCCTTCATACAGCCCGAACTCCGCCCCCGTCCCCCGGGTCAGGTCATCAAGCCGCGGATCCCCCCCCGCTCCCGGCGGGAGCACGGCAGCGAGGGGTTGGGCCGACCGCAGCGTCTGCTCGAGGAGAAGATCGCGACGACGGTCGGCGTCGTCGCGCGCGCGCGCGAAGGTCCAGACGGCAAAGCCGATCGCGGGCACCACGAAGAATCCGGTGAGCGCCACCGCCAGCCGGACCCGATAGCTCCGGACGAGCCTTCGCCAACGAGGCCGCGGCCCGGGTGCGCCCAGGAGCAGGCCCCCCACCGACCAGAGCAGGGCGAGGAATGCTGCATCCGTCACAAGCACGAGGGTGCCGCGCACGAAGAGCCGGCCCGGGCGGCCGAGGTCCACGCGCGCGTGCACATGACGGACACCGCCGGGAAGGTCGAGATGTCGCTCGCCGGTGACCACCCAGCCCGCTCGCACCCATCGGAACGGTCCCGGATCGATGTCCGCCCCGGGGTCCGCGGTCCCAAGCGCAAGATCATAGAGCGGCGCGCCTCGGTCCGGCGGCTCGAGCAGACGGGACAGGGTGGCCGGGGGGATCAGCTGGGTGCGGGGGCCGAGCACCGCGACCAGCACCACGTCGTTCGGGAGACGGTGGAGGAGGACGAGGTGGATCCCCGGCACGCGCGCGAGCGACGTGATGCGGGTCGTATCGCCGCGCGGCATCTCGCGCACCAGCGCGGCGATGAGCGCGGGCGACACGTCCACGGAATCCAGCAGGAGCTCGGAGCGTTCCCGTCCGTCGGCGCTCCAGAGCGCGAGGAGTGCGGGATAGTCGTCCCCGCCGGTCGGCGAGGAGCGCCAGAGGGCATAGAGATCCGCTGCCCCGGTGGGGGGCGCGGAATCGGCGAGCTCCGCGAGCCGGGAGATCCGCGGGACGGCGAGCGGATCGAGATCGCTCCCCAGGCGCTGGACGTCGCGCTTGGCGACCTCGAGTCGACCTTGAAGTTCGGCGCCCCAGGTGACGAGCGCCGCAGCGCTCCCGGCCACGAGTCCCAATCCGACCACTGTCGCCCAACGGGGCGCCGGCCGCCAGAGGAGCAGCAGCAGTGCGGCCGCCCACGGGAGCGGGTACCAGTCGGGCCACCCACTACGAGGCACCCAGACCACCAGGCCGAGCCACGCCGCGGCGATCGCCATCCCGACCCCGAGCCACCAGCTCCAAGGCACGCGGTCGGAGTCCCCTTGCCCGCGCGTGAGCGCGGCCGCCAGCGCGACGCACGTCCCCGCGGCCGCCACCAGCGCGAATTCCCAGATGAGCCAGAGTCCGAGCGGGACACCGTCCGCCGGCGGGGTGATGCCGCGCGCGAGACTGCTGATGAGATACGGTGCCCCGAGCGAGAGGACGGCGGCCAGCACCAATCCGAGCGGCCGACGCCGAGGGCGCGCCTCCCAGAGTGCCGCCGCGAGGATGGTCCCGGCCGCACCCGCGACCAACAGGGCGCCGGCGCTCGCGCTGAATGGTCCCAGGAATTCGCGATAGAAGGTCGCCTGCGACCAGAGCGCCCAACTCCCCATCGCGGACGCGAGGGGCGCGCGGGCGGCGACCCATGCGGCCACGAGGACATGCGACGCACGCCCGGTCCCGGGGGAAGCGGCCAGGAATCCGATCAGGAGGAGGAGTCCCATCCCGAGTGCGATCGGCAGATCTCCCCGCCCCGCCACGAGGATCCAGTGTTCCCCCTGATCCGGCGGAAGGACCTGCAGACTGAAAAGGGTCTTGGTCCCCTGCGGGGTGTCGTACTGATAATCGAAGACGTCGGGTGAGTCGGGCGCGAGGTCCCCGGGCCAGACTCTGAGCGCGACATCGGTCTGGCGCCGGAACCGCTCGACCAACGCGAGGTCATGCGCCGGGTCGCTCGGCGCGGTCCAGATCAAGAGCGTGGCCACGACCTGGCGCGCGTGATCGCAGCTCCGCCGCCGTGCCAACGCGAGATGGGTCGGGGTCGCCTCGACATCAAGACTGTCGGCGTGCGGCGGCGGCGAGGTGCGATGCCGCCCCGCCCAGGCCCACGCCTCCCCGTCCGGCTGGAGCAGCGCCACGGCGAGCTCCGGATGGCTCGTCGTCACCACCCGATCAAGCGCGGCGAACGCCTCCTCGCGGGTGCCACTGCACGCCGCTCCACCCTGCTCCACAGCCTGCCGCAGCAGCTCACCGGCCGTCCGGAGCTCGCTCCCCAGTCGGATCGAGGCCCGTGAGATGAGGCGCTCCCGCTCTGCGGGCCACCGCCGGGTGACCGTGTCGAGGCGATAGGTCTGCCACCCCACCGCCCCGACCAGCAAAGCGATCACCCCTCGCAACAGCCATCGCCGGACGCCACCGTCCCGCCCGAGGAGCGCCAGTGCCAGGACCCCCACGACGACCGTCGCCAGAGTGAGCATCCCCGCGGGGTGTCGCAGCCACTCCGTGACGACGACCGCGAGCAGGAGGACCGCCGGGGTCCAGCGGGTCCGGGGACCGAACGAAAGGCGCATCTGGTCAAAGTACGGTGTTCGGGGACGCTCTGGCAGTATCTTCAGAGGCGGACAGACGGACAGGCGGACAGGCGCACAGGCGCACAGGAGGACCGGCGGCAACAAAGGATGATGGCGTGAGAGCTTCGATCTTGATCGCAGGTCTGTTCGCAGCGCGGGTGACCACCCTCGCGGCCCAGGCGGAACCGATCGATCAGGGGACGCTCCTGATCCGCGTCGGGGACGTCGAGGTCGGACGCGAGCAGTTCGTGATCCAACCGGCCCGACGGGGGGGACTCGCGGGGTCCACCCTGCGCGTCACCGCTTCCTACCCGAGCTTCCGGCCGCGCGTCAAATTCACGGCGATCCTCGAGCGGAACGCGATGCAGTCGCTCACCGCCTTCCAGTTCGAGGTGGGGGGTGCCGCCCCCGAACGCACCGTGGCCGAGCTGGCGGACGACCGCCTCACGGTCCGGATCGCGGCGCCCGCGCGGGAAGCGGCCCACGAGTATCCCGGCGGGGCGGATCTCGTCATTCTGGACGATAGCGTCTACTCCCTCTGGCTCGCCGTGGCCGACCTTGCCACCGAAGCCGGGGCGTCCCTCCGATTGATCGTTCCACGCACCGGATGGCGTGGACACCTGGTCGCCACCCGCGCGCGCATCCCGGACGGGCCCCCAAGCATCTCGCTCACGGGGGATATCGAAGGGCGGATCCTGCTCGATGCGAACGGGCGCTTCTCCGGGCTCATTCTCCCCTCCCGGAAGGTGGAGATCCTCCGCCTCACGGAATGAAACTGAAAAGCTAAGTCATTATGCTGTAATGGCTTGCTATCGTTTCGTAGCAAGCTGAAACTAGTGATGCGCCTCACCCGTAGGTGGGGCGTGATCATCCCCATCCTAAGGAACTCGTGATGCATCGTTGGAGCTTGGCGGCCGCCCTCGTGGTCGGCGCCACCTGCCCTGTCGTCGCGCAGCAGCCGGCCACCGCGACCCCCTCGGTCCCGGGATTCGAGCGTGCGCCGATCACCGCCACCCTGACGTCGACCGAGGCGCTCGGACTGGCCCACCGGAACAGCCCGTCGTATCGGCAGACGTTGAATGATCGTGGCCCGGCCCGATGGGGGGTCCGGAACGCGTACGCCTCCTTCCTGCCGAGCTTCAACGTGAGCGGCGGAATGGGCTACACCGGGTCCGGGTCGTCGACCTTCGGGGGATCGACGTTCAACCAGACCTCTCCGGCCCTCAGCTCGAACTACAACTACGGCTTCAACTGGACCCTGGACGGCCAGGTGATCAGCCAGCCCGCCGTGGCCAACTCGAACGCCGCGGCGACCGAGGCGGATATCACTGCCGCGGAGGTCGGGCTCGTGGCCGACGTCACCACGCAGTACCTGAACGGCCTCGAAACGCAGGCCGCAGTAGGGGTGGCGGAACAGCAGCTCCTGCGCGCCCGCGAATTCACCCAGCTCTCCCAGGCCCGCTATTCGGTCGGCCAGGCGACCTTGGTGGATGTGCGCCAGTCCGACGTCGAGCTCGCGCAGGCGGAAGTGGGCCTGCTGCGGGCCAATCAGGCCGCCAGCGACGCGAAGCTCACCCTCTTCCGCCTGATGGGGACCACCCCGCCAGCACCGGTGGTGCAGATCGCGCTGGTCGACTCCTTCCCTCTGGACAGCCCGACGGTGACGCTCGAGTCGCTGGTGTCGATGGCGGCGGAGCAGAATCCGGGACTGGTGGCCATCCGCGCGCGGGAGAACGCCGCCAAGTGGGGCCTCCGCTCGGCACGCTCCGCCTACCTGCCGACCATCTCCGCGCGGGCCGGGTGGAGCGGGTTCACGCAGGAGTTCACTAACGAGAGCCTCCTGCTGCAGCGGGCGTACGCCGGTGGGCTCGGGTCGGCCGCCAACTGCAACTTCCAGAATCAGATCGTCCAAGGGCTGACCTACGGGCCCGGTGGGATCCCGGGGCAGCCGAACGGCGGCATCGTGGGCGACTGCCTGGGCGCGTCCAACCTGACCCTGGCGGGGAGCGACACCATTCTCGACCCCGCCGTCGCCCAAGGGATCCGGGACCGGAACAGCGTCTTTCCGTTCCACTTCCAGAAGCAACCGTTCCAGGCCAGCCTGACGATCTCGCTCCCGATCTTCACCGGCTTCGGCCGCCAATTGCGGCTGTCGCAGGCCGCAGCCCAGCGGGATGACGCCGAAGAGGCGCGCCGCGCCCGCGAACTTGCGGTACGCACCGACGTGGAGTCACGCTATCTCGCCCTCCGCACCTCGTGGCGTGCGATCAGCGTGCAGGAGACCAGCCGCGCCGCGGCCGCCGAACGGCTCCACCTGGCGCAAGACCGGTACCGGCTCGGCAGTGGCACTGCCCTGGAACTCACCGACGCGCAGAATGCCGTCACCCGCGCCGAAGGGGATTACAACTCGGCAGTGTACGCCTATCATCGCGCCTTCACGGCGCTCGAGGCGGCCGTCGGCCGCCGGCTGCGCTAGTCCGCAGCAGACCGTAACGAGAAAGAGATGCCCATGTCCCGTAAGACCAAGCTCGGCCTGATCATCGGTTTCATCGTCATCGGCGTCGGCGGGGTGATCGCGCTGTCGGCCGCCAAGAGCCGGAACAAGGCGACCGAGGTCCGGCTTGAGGCCGTGGCCCCGCGCGACCTGACCGCCACCGTCACCGCCAGTGGACGGATCGACGCCAAGCGCTCGGTGGACGTCACCTCCGACATCACCGGCCGGATCACCTCGATCGCGGTCAAGGAGGGGGACCTGGTGCGCCAGGGCCAGCTCCTGCTGCAGATCGATCCGAGCCAGTACACCGCCGAGCTGAGCCGCGCCAATGCCCTGCTCGCGTCGAGCGAGGCCGGGCTGGTGCAGGCCCGCGCCAACAAGGACCAGGCGCAGCGCAGCCTGGACCGCGCCAAGGAGCTGCAGCGGTCGGGGAACAGCCTGATCTCGAATGAACAGGTGGAGCAGGCCCAGACCACCTCCGACGTCTCTGCCGCCAACTACAACGCGGCGATGGCCCAGACCAACCAGGCACGGGCCGGGGTCCAGCAGGCGCGGGACAACCTGAACCGGACCCGGCTGTACGCACCGATCAGTGGCCGCGTGGTGCGGCTCCCGGTCGAGGTCGGCGAGGTCGCGGTCCAGGGCACGTTCAGCCGCGACAACGCCCTTCTGATGACGATCGCCGACCTGTCCACCATCCTCGCGAAGGTACACGTGGATGAGACCGACGTGATCAAGATCGGGATGGGCGACAGCGTGCAGATCAAGATCGACGCCTACCCCGACACGAGCTTCGCCGGACGGGTGACGATGATCTCGAACTCGGCCCAGATCACCTCGGGCACGCTCCAGTCAGCGCAATCGACCCAGGCCGTGGACTTCGACGTCGAGGTCACGCTCAATCACCCGCCGGCGGACATCCGCCCCGACCTCTCGGCCACCGCAAAGATCGTGACCGACACCCGGAAGCAGGCGCTCGCGGTGCCGATCATCGCGCTCACCGTCCGCCAGCACGGGGCCATGCCGACCGAAGGCCGGGCGACCGATACCCTCGGCGCCGGCCGGACGGCCGCGAGCGCCCATGCCGCCGCCAAGCCGGACAGCGCGAAGACGAAGGAGACCGAAGGGGTGTTCGTGGTCGCACACGGGATCGCCACCTTTCGGCCGGTGAAGATCGGGATCGCAGGTGAGGAATACTTCGAGGTGCTCTCCGGGCTTCAAGTCGGAGACACCATCGTCGCCGGGACCTACCAGGCGATCCGCGACCTGAAGGATTCGAGCCGCGTCCGTCCGATGCAGGGGAGCGGCCCGGCGAACGGTCCGAAGCCGGCCGGGAGCAACTGATGAGCGACACCGTCATCCGCGTCACGGGGCTCCAGCGCTCGTACGTGATGGGCGCCGAGACGATCCACGCCCTCCGGGGTGTGGACGTGGAGATCCGCCGCAATGAGTACGTGGCGATCATGGGACCCTCGGGCTCCGGCAAATCGACGCTGATGAACCTGATCGGCTGCCTCGACACCCCGACCGGGGGCGAATACTGGCTCAATGGGCAGGAGGTGTCGCGGATGAGCGATGACGCCCTGGCGCGGGTGCGGAACAAGGAGATCGGATTCGTGTTCCAGACCTTCAACCTCCTCCCCCGGGCGACCGCCTTGCAGAACGTCGAGTTGCCACTGGTGTACGCCGGCGTTCCTGCGGCGGAACGCCGGCGCAAGGCGGCGGCGGCGCTGGAACGAGTCGGCCTCGGCAGCCGTATGGACCACAAGCCGAACGAGCTCTCCGGGGGTCAGCGGCAACGGGTAGCGATCGCCCGAGGCCTGGTGAACGACCCCGCCCTGCTGCTGGCCGACGAGCCGACCGGCAACCTCGACTCCACCACCACCGAAGAGATCCTGGGTGTCTTTGACCGCCTCCACGAACAGGGACAGACCATCGTGATCGTGACGCACGAGCCGGACGTGGCCAAGCATTCCGAACGCACCGTCGTGATCCGCGACGGCCGCATCGCGAGCGACACCCTCAATCGCAGTGCGGCCGCCTGATGAAGATGTTCGACGCGGTGCGCGAAGCAGCGCACACGATCCGTACCCAGAAGCTCAAGACCGCCTTCTCCGCGATCGGCGTGCTGATCGGCGTGACCTTCCTGATCGCGGTGGTCTCCATCATCGAGGGGATGAACTCGTACATGGAGAACAAGTTCGCCAACGGATTGATCGGGCTGAACACCTTCCAGCTCGCCCGCCAACCCAGCGTGGCCACGGGCAACGTCACGGACGAGATGTGGAGGGACTGGCAACGTCGCCCCCGGATCCGGTACAGCGATGCGGACTACATCCAGGCCCGCCTCACCACCCCGGCGGTGGTGTCACGCTACTGCCAGGATCGCGCGACGATCGAGGCCGGCGGGAAGGTCGCCAAGGACATCACGCTCATCGGCACCGAGCCGAGCTACTTCACGATCAAGAACTACGATCTCACGGCGGGGCGCATCTTCACCCCGCAGGAGCTGCGCGCCTCGCAGCCGGTGATGGTCGTCGGGTCATTGGTGGCCGAAAAGCTCTTCCCCGGCCAGGACCCGCTCGGCAAGGAGATCACCGTCTCGGGGATCCCGTACCGGGTCATCGGCGTCGTCGCGCCCCAAGGGACGCTCTTCGGCTTTTCGATGGACAAGTTCGTCGTCACCCCCTACTCCGCACCCGCCCGCCGGTTCATCTGCCCTATCGGTGTGCTCGACTACGTGTCGTTCCAGGCCGCGAACCCGCAGACGATGCTGGTGCTCCGCGACGAGGTCGAGGGGTTGATGCGGGAGCGGCGCGGCCTCCGCCCGGGCACCCCGAACAACTTCGACTTTACCGACTCCAAGAGCGCGCTCGTGGGGTGGAACAAGATCTCGAAGGTGCTCATCACGGTGTTGCCCCTCCTCGTCGGGATCGGGCTCGTGGTCGGTGGGATCGTGATCATGAACATCATGCTGGTCTCGGTCACCGAGCGGGTGCGCGAGATCGGCGTCCGCAAGGCGCTGGGGGCGAAGCGGAGCGATGTCCTGATGCAGTTCCTCGTCGAATCCGCCGCGATCTCGACCTTCGGCGCGGCGTGTGGGGTGGGACTTGGGATCGCGCTGGCGATGGTGGTCTCCGCCGTCTCCCCGCTTCCCGCCGCTGTCGCCCCCTGGTCGGTGGTGCTCGGTGTCGGGCTCGGCATGACGGTCGGGATGGTCGCCGGCGTCTACCCGGCCACCCGTGCGGCCAAGCTTGACCCCATCGTCGCCCTGAGGTCCGAATGAGCCTGCGGCCCACCCACCGTCGCTCCCTCCTCCATCCCGCCCGACTGATCCAGGGGGTCACCCAGGCCCTCGACTCCGTGCGGGCCAATAAGGTGCGGGCCACCCTCACGATCCTGGGCGTCGCGATCGGCGTGAGCGTGGTGATCTCGATCGGCGCGGCGATCCGCGGGATCAATGATTCGATCCTGCAGATCCTGCAGGAGAGCGGGCCGAAGACCTTCTACGTGCAGCGGTTCTTCTCCGGCGGACTCAATATCAGCGACGGCTCCGACGAGCTGTCGCCGTGGCGCAAGATGCCGTGGCTCACGGTGCAGGAGGCGGAACTCATCCGCCACCAGCCGGGCATCAAAGGCGTGACGGTCGAAGAGGGGACCGGCGGGCCGGTGAGCTATGGCGACGTCGACCTCAAGAGCGTCGACATCGCCGGATTCAGCCCGAGCTGGATCGACGTGACGGGTGGCGTGCTGCAGGAGGGACGGAACTTCACCCCCGCGGAGTATGCCGCGGGTGCTCACGTGACAGTGATCAACGACAAGATCGCGGAGAGCCTCTTCCCCGGTCTCGACCCGATCGGGAAGCGGATCAAGGTCTTCGGGCAGGAGTTCACCGTCATCGGGCTCCACGTGGCCGCGGCATCGCTGTTCGGCAATTCCACGTCTCCCCGATTGGCCATCCCGCACACCACGTTCACGAAGATCGCCGACTACCAAAAGGGATGGATGGGCTTCTCGGTCGTTCCCGATGACACGACCAGCGTCCCGGTGGCCATCGACCAGGTCACCACGGCACTGCGGTCCTCGCGCGGCCTCCGTCCGAACCAGGACAACAACTTCGCGATCGTGACCCAGGACAAGATCCTGGAGACCTTCAACAGCCTGACGACGGTCTTCTTCTCCGTGATGGTGGCGCTCTCGATGGTCGGCCTGATGGTGGGCGGTGTCGGTGTCATCGCCATCATGATGATCTCGGTCACCGAGCGCACCCGCGAGATCGGCGTCCGGAAGGCCCTCGGCGCGACCCGGCGGGAGATCCTGTTCCAATTCCTCGTCGAAGCCTCGACGCTCACCCTCATCGGATGCATCGTGGGGATGATCATCGGCGGGGGGGGCGCGGCGATCATCCGCGCGATCTCCCCCATTCCCGCCCACGTCCCACTCCTCTCGGTGATCTGGGCCCTCGCCGCCGCGATCCTCACGGGAGTCATTTTCGGGATGTACCCCGCGTGGAAGGCGAGCCGGCTGGATCCGGTGGAGGCCCTTCGGTACGAGTGAGTCCGAAGACGCGTGAGGCGCGATAGACGCGGAAGAGGTCCCAGTGTCGGGGCCCTTTCTTCTTGGCACCTTCTCACGCGCCTCTCGCGTCTTCCGCGCCTCGACCTCCCCACTACATTTCCTGCATGACTGTCGACTTGCTTGCCATCGCCGCCCACCGTGACGACGTCGAACTCACCTGCGCCGGTACCCTCCTCCGGGCCGTGGACCAGGGCCGGAAGACCGGGATCCTCGACCTGACCCAGGGAGAGACGGGCACGCGCGGGAGCGCCGCGCTCCGCGCCGAGGAAGCGGTGAAGGCCGCCGAGTTGCTGGGGGTGACCGAACGGCGGAACGCCGGGCTCCCCGACGCCCACCTGCAGAACAGCCATGAGGCCCGGCGCGTGGTGGTGGAACAGATCCGCCACTTCAAGCCGCGCGTGGTCATCCTCCCCTCCCCCGTCGGCCGCCACCCCGACCATCGGATCGCGAGCGAGCTCGGCCGCGACGCCTGCTTCCTGGCCGGGCTCGCCAAGTACGACGCCCCCGGCCTCCCCCATCGCCCGCACAAGATCCTCTACGCCCTCGCGTACCGGGAAGACCCGGTCAAGCCGACCTTCGTCGTGGACATCACCGCCCAGATGGAGCGAAAGATGGCCGCCATCCGGTGCTACGCGAGCCAGTTCGACGGCGCGAAGAACGCAGGGGAGATCTTTCCCACCGGCCAGGACCTGTACTCGCTCGTCGAGGTCCAGAACGCACACTATGGCTCACTGATCCGGACCCGCTACGGCGAGCCCTTCTTCACCCAGGAGACGATGCGGGTGGACGACGTCGTGGGGCTGGAAGTGCAGTCGATGTAGGCCGGCGGACAGGTCACAGAGCGACAGGCAGACGGGCTGGCCGAGGAGATCGGGGGAGTGCCTGGGGCCCAGGTGACCCCGATCACCGTTCTGCTTGTCTCTCTGTCCCCTGTCGGTCTGTCTGCCTATTTTCCAGCATGTCCAAGCCGGCCCCCGTCTACCTCGACCACGCCGCCACGACCCCGGTCCGTCCGGAGGTCCTGGAGGCGATGCTCCCCTACCTCGGCGCCGAAGCGTTCGGGAACCCGTCGAGCGCGCACAAGTTCGGGCGGACGGCGCGGGCCGGACTGGAACAGGCGCGCCGCGAGGTGGCAGAGGCGGTCGGGTGTGAGCCGAACCAGGTGGTCTTCACCTCCGGCGGCACCGAGGCCGACAACCTGGCCATCGTCGGCGGGGCGCTCGCTGCCCGGAACCGGGGTGCCAAGATGCGCGCGGCGGTGGATGGCTCCGCCCACAAGGCGGTGCTCGCGGCGGCGCACGCGGTGGCCCATCTGGGGGGCGAGGAAGAGCTCTTCCCGGTCGACGCACAGGGCCAGATCGACCTGGCCGCGCTCGATGCCGCGCTCGCGCGGAAGCCGGGCGTGGTCTCGGTGATGTGGGTGAACAACGAGACCGGCGCGGTGCAGGACATCGTGACCATCGGCCGGCGCTGCGAAGCGGCGGGGACGATCCTGCACGTCGATGCGGTACAGGCGTTCGGGAAGTTCCCGATCGTCTTCCGGGACCTCCCGGTCGCGATGCTCACGATCAGCGGTCACAAGGTCGGCGCCCCCAAGGGGATCGCGGCGCTGGTCCTCCGCGACCGCCACGTCACCGAAGCGATCATCCACGGCGGCGGCCAGCAGTTCGGGATCCGCCCCGGGACTGAGAACGTCGCCGGCGCGGTGGCTCTCGGCCGGGCGGCGCGCCTGGCGGCGGCCGAACAGGCCGCCGAGGCGAAGACGCTCGGCACGCTCCGGGACGAACTGTGGGCCAAGCTCTCCGCGGCGGTGCCCGACCTGGTGCGCCACGCCGGCGAGGGGGCACACGCCCCCCACATCCTGTGCCTCTCCGTGCCGGGCGCCGACAGCGAGGCGCTCCTGATGCATCTCGACCTCCAGGGGGTCTGTGCCTCGAGCGGCAGCGCCTGTACCACCGGCGCGGTCGAACCGTCCCACGTGATGATGGCGATGGGCGTCCCGCGTGAGCTCGCGCTGGGCGCCCTGCGCTTCTCGCTCGGCCACGGGAGCACCAGCGCCGACGTCGCCCGCGCGGTCGAGGTCTTCCCCAAGGTGGTCGAGAAGGTCCGCAAGCTCTCGGTGGTGCTCGGTCGTGCGTAAGCGCGTGCTGGTCGCGATGTCGGGCGGCGTCGACAGCTCGGTCGCCGCCGCCCGCCTCGTGGCGCAGGGCCACGACGTGATCGGGGCCACGCTCAAGCTCTTCTGCTACGGCGACGAGGTGACCGACCGTCCCTGCTGTTCGATGGATTCCATCGCCGACGCCGAGGCGGTGGCCCACCGGCTCGGCATCCCGCACTACGTGCTCAATCTCGAGGATCGGTTCTCCCAGGACGTCATCGGCGATTTCGTCTCCGAGTATTCCAAGGGCCGGACCCCGATCCCCTGCGTCCGCTGCAACTCGTTCACCAAGTTCCGCGACCTGCTGGCCCACGCGAACGCGCTGGAGTGCGAGTACCTCGCGACCGGTCATTATGCGATCGCCCGCGACGGGAAGCTCTTCCGCGGCAGCGACCCCAACAAGGACCAGAGCTACTTCCTGTGGGGGATCGACCGCGGCGTGGTGTCGCGGATGCTCACCCCCGTAGGCGAGATGACCAAGCCGGAGACCCGGGCGCTGGCGCGACAGCTGGGGCTCGAGACCGCCGACAAGCCGGAATCGGTCGAGATCTGCTTCGTCCCCGACGGCAACTATGTCGGCGTGCTCGAGAAGCGACTTCCGATCTTCTCCCCCGCTCTGGCCCAGGGGCCGATCGTCACCACCGGCGGCGAGGTGGTCGGCACGCACGAAGGGTTCGCGCGATACACCGTCGGCCAGCGGAAGGGGATCCCGGGCGGGATGGGGGAACCGCGCTTCGTCGTGGCCATCCGCCCCGAGACCCGTGAAGTGGTCATCGGCACCGAGCCCGAGCTCGCCGGCCACGCCGCGACCCTCGAGACCTTCAACTGGCTGGCGGAGCCGCTCGTCCCAGGCGACGACTGCTTCATCCGCGTGCGGCACCGTGGCACCCTCGCTCCCGCGACCGTGACCGAGATCCTGGGCGACCAGGTGACCCTGACCTTGAATGAACCGGTCCGCGCCATCTCGCCAGGACAGTCGGGCGTCCTCTACGCCGCCGACGCGCAGGTCCTCGGCGGCGGGGTGCTCGCGTGACCCTCGTCTCCCGGATCCAAGAGGCGACCGGCCTTCCGGCCGAGACCGCCTCGAAGGCCGCCGGCAGCCTGCTCGCGGCGCTCCGGCTCTCGCTCGACGTCGCTTCGTTCGAGCCGATCGCGAAGGCGGTCCCCGAGTACAACGCGCTGATGAGCGGCTCAGGCACCGCCCTGGGGGGCCGGACCGGCGAGATCTTCGCGCTCCGCTCCGAGTTGCGGACCGCTGGGGGCGCCGGGCACCTCTCCAAGGAACTGGTGAAGCACGGAGTGCCGGCGGAGAAGCTCGCTGCATTCGCCGGGGCGTTCCTGGGGCATATCCAGGATTCCGCCGGTCCCGAGGCGGTCGGGAAGCTTCGCGAGACCCTTCCGGGCCTCGCCACCCTGTTCATCTGATGCGCGAACTCCTCCTCCGCTGGCTGGTCACGACCATCGCGCTCTATGTCACGGTGCTCGTGGTGCCCGGGATCGCATTCGATCAGGCCCAGGGGGCGTGGCGGCTCATCCTCGTGGCGCTGGTGTTCGGTGGGGTCAACGCGCTGCTCCGGCCCGTCCTGACGCTGCTCACCTGTCCGCTGATCCTCCTCACTTTCGGCCTCTTTTTCCTGGTGGTGAACGCGCTCCTGCTCGAGGCCACCAGCTGGGCCTCCCTCAAGCTCGGGCTCGGCTTCACCGTGGCAGGATTCTGGCCGGCGTTCTGGGGCGGTCTGGTCGTGAGCATCGCCTCCACGATCCTCTTCGCGCTCACCGGCAGACCCAAGGCGCGCGTGTTCGTCGGGGACGGGAGGATCGAGGAATAGCCTCCTCCATCGCGTGAGCTGCATCACCGGCTTAACGTCCTTCCCCCCGCCCCGTCCGCTCCCTGTCAGCATCTCGCTGGCGGATCACCGACATCCCGACGAACGACCGACTTCGGAGCGAACCATGCGCCGTCATCTTGGCCTTACCGCCCTGGCCCTCGCCTTCGGCGTCGCCGCGTGCGGGAATCAGGAGAGCAGCCTCAGCAGCGATCAACAGGCGATCCTGCAGACCATCGCCGAGAACGCCCCGGCCTGGACCGAGGAGAGCCCCGGCGCCAATGGCCCGGTGGCCAATGTCGTGGCCGCTCCGGCGAGCGCGGGTCTCCTCCTGGCCCCGGGGGACAGCTATCAGGCCCCCGCTTTCTGGGGTCGCCTGCGTCGGGCCCAGGGCCCGAGCCGGACGCGCGTGGTGGAGATCGAGGGAGATACTGCCCGCGTCTCGATGGCCGTCGCGTTCAACGGCGTCCTCCGGGTGGACACGACCTTCAACGGGCTCCTCGACCCAGGCTCGAAGCCGCTCCACGAGACGGCCAGGCAACGCGCCCTCTTCGTCCGTGACAGCGCCGCCGCGCACGGCTGGCGCCTGGTGGGGATCTCGGTGCGGCGATTCCAGAATACCACGGAGGCCGAGCGCACCGTGAACATCACGAGCGTCACCGTGATGAGGAACAGCGGGACGCCGAAGGTGCTGACCGATCCGGAGGCGCTGCTCGCTCCGGAGGCGCTGACCTCGACCGCGGTCGGGGACACCCTGACCCTGGTGGTCCAGGTGACCAACACCACGGGGACCGATCTGGTGCCACCGACCCAGATGTTCATCCACGTGCGCCATTTCCAGCCGGGGACCGACGCCTGGGTGCGCTTCCCGATGCAGCGGCAGGACGATGGTTCCTACCGCGCGCGCTGGGTGGTGCGGCGGCCGGGGGCCGGGATCGTGGCGGTCGACGCCCTCGATTCGGAGAGCCTGACCACGGAGTCGGGGGACGACTACAGGTCCGACCTCTGGGCGGTGCCGGTGGTCGTGAACTAGGAGCGGGAAGGGCACAGAACCGTCCCGAGCGGAGTGTGGGACCTACCCTCCAAAGAGTAGGGCCCTCGCTCCGCTCGGGACGGTTCCGTGCGCCGTTCGACTCCGGCGCTTAAGCACGTAAGTTATTGTGAAATATAGCGTTACGTAGTTGTTACAAGGGGTCGGTGGAGGGCGGTAGATTTCAGTCATGACCGATGTCCTCCAGATCCGGGCGGAAGAAGCCCCTCAGGATCTCCGCAACCCGTCGCTGTACATCAACCGTGAGCTCTCCTGGCTGGAGTTCAACCGGCGGGTGTTGCACGAGGCCCAGGACCCCCGTACCCCCCTGCTGGAGCGGTGCAAGTTCCTGGCGATCTACGCCAGCAACCTGGACGAGTTCTTCCAGATCCGGGTGGCAGGGCTGAAGCAGCAGGCGGCGGTCGGCTACGCCGACCGGACCAGCGACGGGATGACGCCGGAGGAGCAGCTCCGGGCGATCGGGCGCGTGGTGCGCGACCTCCAGGCCCAGGCGAGCGTCCTGCTCGAGCGGGAGCTGATCCCCGAGCTCGCCCGCCACGGCGTGGAGCTGCTCGACATCCAGGCGGTCCCGGCGCGTTCGCGCCGGACGCTCGACGCCTACTTCCAGGCCAACGTCTTTCCGGTGCTGACCCCGTTGGCGGTCGATCCGGCCCATCCCTTCCCCTACATCTCGAATCTCTCGCTCTCCCTGGCCGTCACGCTGCGAGACGACAATGGCGAGGAGCGTTTCGCGCGGGTGAAGGTGCCGAAGATCCTGCCGCGGTGGATCCCCCTCGATCAGCCCAACACCTTCGTGCCGCTGGAGCAGGTGATCGGCGCCAACCTCGAGGCCCTCTTCCCGGGGGTCGAGATCATCGGCTGGTCCACTTTCCGCATCACCCGGAACGCCGACCTCGAGATCAAGCACGATGAGGCCGAAGACCTCATGTCGTTGATCCAGGAAGAGGTGCGCAATCGGAAGTTCGGCGCGGTGACCCGCATCGAGGTGAGCCCGCGCACCCCGCAGGCGGTGCGGCAGATGCTCCTGGGAGAGTTCTCGGAGGAACAGGACGCCTCCCCGGGGTGGCTCGCGGCCGAAGATGTCTACGAGGTGGCGGGGCTGATGGACGCGAGCGACCTCTTCGCCATCCACGCCCTCGACCTGCCCCAGCTCAAGGAGACGCCGCACCAGACGATGCCCAACGCTCGGCTCTCCAGCGGACGGAACATCTTCGAGGTGCTCCGCGAGGGGGATGTATTCCTCCATCACCCCTATGAGAGCTTCACCACCTCGGTGGAGCGGTTCATCCAGGCGGCGGCCGATGACCCCGACGTGCTGGCGATCAAGCTGACGCTCTACCGCACCGGGGGCGACGCCTCGGTGGCGCGGCTGCTGGAACAGGCGGCCGAACGGGGGAAGCAGGTCGCGGTGCTGATCGAGCTGCAGGCGCGGTTCGACGAGGAGAACAACATCATCTGGGCCACTCGCCTGGAAGATGCTGGCGTGCACGTGAGCTATGGCGTGGCCGGGCTCAAGACGCACGCGAAAGTGCTCCTGGTGGTCCGCCGCGAGGGGGACGGGATCCGGCGCTACGTCCACCTCGGCACCGGCAACTACAACCCGAAGACTGCTCGACACTACACCGACTTCGGCCTCCTCTCCGCCGATCCCGAGCTCGCGGCCGACCTGACGGAGCTCTTCAATCTCCTGACCGGCTTCGGGTCGCCGACCAAGTTCCGCCGGCTCATCACCGCGCCGAAGGGGATGCGCGACCGGTTCGTGGCGATGATCCGGCGCGAGGCTGAGCACGCCCGGGCCGGCACGGAGGCGCGGATCGTGGCCAAGCTCAACGCCATCCAGGACGGCGAGATCATCGCCGAACTGTATTCGGCCTCGCAGGCCGGGGTCACGATCGACTTGATCGTGCGGGGGATCTGCTGCCTCCGTCCGGGGCTCCCCGGGGTGAGCGAGCGCATCCGGGTGGTGAGCATCATCGGCCGCTTCCTCGAGCACAGCCGCGCCTTCTATTTCCGGAACGGCGGCGAGGAGGAGATCTACATCGGCTCGGCCGACTGGATGCCGCGCAACCTCGACCGCCGGATCGAGGCCGCCGCGCCCATCAGCGACCCGCAGCAGCGGCGCCACCTGCGCGACCTGCTGTTCATGCTGCTGGACGACAACCGCCAGGCGTGGGATCTCCGGCCCGACGGGAGCTACGTGCAACGCCGCCCGGCCCCTGGGGAGGAGGAGCGGGCGACGCAGCGGATATTGGTGGAGGCGGCGCGGCGGGTAGGCGCCTGACGGCAGTCCAAAGGCGCGAAAGGCGCTCAGACCCTCACCTTTGAGGACTCGAGCGCCTTCCGCGTCTTAAGCGCCTCCGGACTCCCTAGTACTTCAGCCCCACCATCTCCGCGTACTTTTTGAACAGCTCTCCCGCCTCGCCTTCCGCGGGCGCGGGAATCTGCACGTCCACGGTGATGAGCTGGTCGCCCTTCCGTCCCTTCTCCTCCAGCCCGATCCCCTTGATGCGGAAGGTCCGCCCCGGCTGCGTGCCGGGCGGCACCTTCAGCACGACCTTCTTGCCGTCGAGCGTACGGACCTTGAGGGTCGTGCCGTAGACCGCCTGCGCCAG
>JANMWE010000296.1:0-21463 GCA_031393795.1 Gemmatimonadota bacterium | reverse complement strand
AACCCCTTCGGCCACGAACGGGATGCCGAGCTCGGGGCCCTGCTCCGGTCCCATTTCGAAGGCGACCAGCACGCGGCGTTCGTCGCGCGGGTCCGCGCCGGGTTGCGCGCCGATCTGACGGCGGGACCGTTCGACGTCCTGGGCGCCTGGATGCGGCCCGGCATCGCCGCGGCGGCGGTCATCGCGCTCGCCGCCGGCTGGTACCTCACCAGCGGGACCCGGACGGAGGTCGCCTCGACCACCCCGGTCGAAGTGTTCGCCGCCGGTGGTGGCGCGGATGTGATGTTGGCCACGACTTTGGAGACCAAATGAACGAGATCGTGAAGCGACCCTGGAAGGCCGGGGTCCTGTTGATCGCAGTCTTCCTCGCGGGCGCCCTGGTGGGCGGCGTGGTCGCGCGGCTCCGACCCCCGATGATGCAGGGGCGGGACGCCAACGGGATGATCCGGCACATGACCGGGGAGCTCGACCTGACCCAGGTCCAGCAGGACTCGATCAAGGCGGTGCTCGAGCGCTATCGCCCGGCGATGGACTCGGCGTGGGCAGAAGTGCGGCCCCGCATTGAAACCGTCCGCGCCCGCATCCGTTCGGACATCGCGGCGCAGCTCACGGCCGAGCAGCGCACCAAGTACCAAGAGATGATGAAGCGCCACGGCGACCCGCATCAGGGTCAGCCTGGTCGCCCTTAACCAGATCGGAACTCACGGACGATGCACGCCCGTTCTCTTATCCTGTCCCTGTCGCTCCTCGCGACCCCCGCAGCCGCTCAGCAGGGCGCCGATACGACGGTGACCCGGACCTTGTCCCCTGCCGGCGAGCGCATCGCGCTTCCCGACGCCATCGCCCGCTCGCTCCGCGTGCTGCCGAGTGCGGTCCAGGCGCGGGGTGCGGTCCGGAGCGCCGACGCCCAGGAGCGGGCCGCCTACGGCGCCTTCCTCCCGAATGTCAACGCCTCCAGCAGCGGTTCGAAGAGCTTCAGCGAACTCCCCTCCCGCACCGACCCGGGCACCGGTCAGTTGATCACGTCGAACTCGAACATCGGGGTGAGCATGGGGCTGAATGCCTCCATCGACCTCTGGACGGGCCTGCGTCGGGGCGCCGACATTTCCGCCGCCCACGCCACCCAGCGGTCGGCCGAGGCGAGCGTGGTCAACGCGCAGTTCCAGGTCCGGCTCCAGGTCACCCAGGCGTATCTCGACGCCTTGGCCGCTCGTCAGACCGTGGAAGTCCGGGTCGCGAGCGTCCGCCGCGCGATGGAACAGCTCAAGGTCTCGGTCGCCAAGCTGCACGCCGGCTCGGCCACCCGGTCCGACTCGCTTCGCTCCGTGGTCAACCTCGGCAATGCCCAGATCCAGCTGATCAACGCCGAGATCCAGCAGGCCGCCGCCGAGGCTTCGCTCGGGCGCCTCACGGGGGCGAGCGGCCGGGTGGAGGCGATCGACGATTCGACGTACTCTCGCCCCGCCCAGGTCGACACCACGGGGGTCCGGGCCGAAGCGCACGTGAGCTCGCCGCAGATCCTCAGTGCCGACGCGAGCGAGAGCGCCGCGCGGGCACAGGTGCACTCCGCCTACGCCGCGTACTCCCCGACCCTCACGCTGAGCGGGAACTACAACTTCAACGGCTCCGCCAAGACGTTCAGCGATAACCCGCTGTACAACAGCCGTTCGGTCCAGCTCGGGCTGACGTGGCCGCTGTTCAACCGCTTCAATCGCGAACGGAATGTCGTGACCCAGCTGGTGGCGGCCGACAACGCCCAGGCCGCCGCCGCCGACGCCGGCCGTCAGGTGGACGCCGGGGTGACCCAGCAGCTGATCCAGCTGGCCGCCGCGCAGGCGCGGATCGGCATCACGCAGTCGAGCGTCACGGCCGCGCGCGAGGACATCCGCGTCATCGGCGAGCGCTACCGGCTCGGCGCCGCCACCATCGTAGACCTGCTCACTTCGCAGGAGTCCCTGACCCAGGCGGAGGTCGATGCCGTGAATGCGCGCTTCGACTACCTCCGCGCCAAGGCGCAGGTCGAAGCGCTGATCGGACGAAGCCTGTGACCAAGGAACTGCTCGACACCAGCGAACGGATGGCGCTGCTGCCGTCCGACGTCCCCCGCGACGCCATCATCGTGACGCGCAACATCGAGCGCCACTACGTGATGGGCGCCGAAGTGGTGATGGCGCTCCGGGGGGTCGACCTGACCATCCGGAAGGGCGAGTTCGTCGCCATCATGGGCCCCTCCGGCTCGGGCAAGTCGACGATCATGAACCTCATCGGCTGCCTCGACACGCCCACCCACGGCGAGTACTGGCTCAATGGCTTCCGGGTGAGTGAATTGAAGGACGATGACCTGGCCCTGATCCGGAACAAGGAGATCGGCTTCGTCTTCCAGACCTTCAACCTCCTTCCCCGCGCCACCGCGCTCCAGAATGTGGAGCTCCCGCTGGTCTATGCCGGGATCCCGGCCAAGGAGCGGAAGCTCCAGGCCCAGGACGCGCTGGCGCGCGTCAAGCTCGCCGACCGGATGGACCACCGCCCCAACGAACTTTCGGGTGGCCAGCGGCAGCGTGTGGCGATCGCCCGCGCACTGGTCAACAACCCTTCCATCCTCCTCGCCGACGAGCCGACGGGCAACCTCGACTCGACCACCAGCGAGGAGATCATCAACCTGTTCAGAGACCTCAACGTCCAGGGTCAGACCATCGTCCTGGTGACCCACGAACACGACATCGCGGCCCACGCCAGGCGGCAGGTGGTCATCCGCGACGGCAAGATCGACCGCGACTTCGAGACGGAGCAGAGCCACTGATGTCCCGCCCCATCGTTTCCCTCGCCGTGATGGCCTTCCTGGCCTCCGGCTGCACCAAGAAGTCCCCGGCGCCCGTGTACCAGGCGCTGGCGGTCGAACGCCGCGACATCATCGTCTCGGCGCAGGCCTCGGGCAGCGTCAAGCCCGACACCCTGATCGAGGTCCGCTCCCAGGCGTCGGGCGAGGTGACCAGCATCAAGGTCCAGACCGGCGACCTCGTGAAGCGCGGCGCGTTGATGGTCGAGATCGACCCGCGCACCGCCCGGAACAACGTGGAGCAGGCCCAGGCCGCCCTCGACGTGGCCAAGGCGAAGCTCCAGAACGCCACCGCCGCCAAGCGCCGCTCGGACGAACTGTTCCAGTCCCAGTCGATCAGCGAGACCGAACGCGACGCTGCGACCCTCGACTTCGCCAACGCCAACGCCGAGCTGGTGCGGACGCGCGTGACGCTCGAGAACGCGCGCATCTCGCTCGAGCAGACCGAGGTCCGCTCGCCGATCAACGGCACCGTCATCACCAAGACCATCGAACGCGGCTCGGTGATCACCTCGTCGACCTCGGGCGTGGGCGGCGGCACGGTGCTGATGACGATGGCCGACCTCAACCTGGTCCAGGTCCGCACCCTCGTGGACGAGACCGATATCGGCAAGGTCCAGCCGGGCCAGCGCGTGACGGTCACCGTCGACGCCTATCCCAACCGCCCCTTCGAGGGGACGGTGGCCAAGATCGAGCCGCAGGCGGAGTCTTCGCAGAATGTGACGATGTTCCCCGTCATCGTGCGGATCGACAACCGTGAAGGCCTCCTCCGCCCCGGGATGAACGCCGAGGTCGAGATCCACGTCGGCGAACGCCGCGACGTCCTGGCCGTCTCCAACTCGGCCCTCCGGACCCAGCGCGACGTCGCCTCGGCGGCCTCCGTGCTCGGGCTCGACCCCGCCGAGGTGCAGCGCCAGGTCGCGGCCTCGGACAGCGCCGCGCGCGCCGCGACCCCGCCGGCCGGCGGCGACACCGCCAACCGCGCTTCGCTCGGCGCGCGGAGCGGTCAGCCGCAGGCCCCCAAGAAGCGCACGATGACGACACGGTTCGGGGAAGCGAACCTCCCCGACGGCGTTTCCGAGGCGCAGATGCAGGCGGTCTTCGCCAAGATGATGTCGAGCGGCGGCCCCGGCGGGCTCGCGGGTGCCGACGCGGCCTTGTTCCAGAAGTTCCGCGCGGCCAACCCGCAGATGGGCCAGGGACGCCGTGCCGCGGGAAGCTCCCCCGACACCCGCTTCGGCGGTCAGTACATCGTGTTCGTGAAGCGGGGCGACCATCCGGTCCCGGTGTCGATCCGCACCGGCCTCACCGACCTCGACTACAGTGAAGTCGTGAGCGGCCTGGCCGAAGGGGACTCGGTGTTGGCCCTGCCGAGCGCGAGCCTGATCAATTCGCAGTCGGAGATGCAGAGCCGGATCAACCGGATGACCGGCGGCGGCAGCGTGCCGGGGATGACCAAGGCGCCCGCCGCGACGCCGTCCGCCGGCGCGGCCCGGACCGGGAGGCCCTGATGCCACTCTCCGAGATCATCGCGGTCGCGTTCCAGTCGGTCCGCGCCAACAAGCTCCGCTCGATGCTCACGATGCTCGGCATCGTGATCGGCGTGGCGGCGGTCATCACGATGGTGGCGCTCGGGTCGGGCGCCCAGAAGGCGGTCGAGGACCGGATCAACGCGCTGGGAGCCAACCTCCTCAGCGTCTTCCCGGGCCAGATGTTCATGGGCGGTCGCGCATCCGACGTGCGGGTCTCGATGACCGTTGACGACGCCCAGGCGCTTGCGCGCGACGGCAAGCTGCTCAAGGCCGTCGTCCCCGAGATGCAGCAGAACGTCACCGTGAAGTACGGCACCGCCAACCTGAACCTCGCGGTGGTGGGCTCGACCCCCAACTACACCACGGTCAAGAACTACACCATCCCGTACGGCCGGATGTTCACGGTGGGCGACGACGAGGCACGGCAGCGCTACGTGCTCGTGGGTGCGTCGGTGCCACAGATGCTGAACGTCAATCCCGCCGCGCTCATCCACCAGGCCATCTGGGTCAAGGGGATCCCGTTCGAGGTGATCGGCGTGCTCTCCGAGAAGGGGGCGGCCGGCTCGTGGCAGAATCCGGACGAGCAGCTCCTGATCCCGCTCAGCACCGCGCGCTACCGCGTCTTCGGCACCGACCGGCTGCGGAGCGTCTCGGTGCAGGTCGCCGACGGTGTCCCCCTCGAGCAGGGGATGGTCGACATCGAGCGGATCCTGCGGCGAGAGCACAAGGTCCGCCCGGGCGGGGACAACGATTTCATGATCCGCAACCAGAGGGACATCCTGGCCACCCAGCAGCAGGCCACGCAGGTCTTCACGATGCTGCTGGCGAGCATCGCCGCGGTGAGCCTCGTGGTGGGCGGGATCGGGATCATGAACATCATGCTCGTCTCCGTCACCGAACGGACCAAGGAGATCGGCATCCGGAAGGCCCTCGGCGCCACCAAGCGCGTCATCCTGATGCAGTTCCTGGTCGAGGCGCTGGTGCTCTGCCTCGCGGGCGGGATCGTCGGGATCCTCCTCGGCAGCGGGGCAGCGCTCATCCTCTCGTGGAAATTCAACTGGAACACCCTCGTCTCGCCGATGGCGATCGCGGTCTCGTTCTTCTTCAGCGGCGCGGTGGGCCTGATCTTCGGCCTCCTCCCCGCCCGCCGAGCGGCGAGCATGGACCCGATCGTGGCGTTGCGGTACGAGTAGCGCCTGGCGCCTGGCGCCTAGCTAGGGTGAGCAAGAACCCCGGTGCATGCATCCATGCATCGGGGTTTTCGCTGCTCTCGCCAGGCACCAGGCGCTAGGCGCTCTGAACGGCTCGTCGCCTTCCACTGTGCCGGTGAGGAGCGGTCCGCCCTGACCTCTAGGCATGTGCCCCGGTTCGGGTAATATTCGTCCGGACTTCCACCCGACCACGGACCGCCCAGTGCTCCTTGCCCTCCTGATCGCCGTGCAGGATACCACGCCGCGCCTCTATCCCGGGCGCGGCGCCCCCGCGGTGGATGTGCCCCGCCTCGAGGCGACCGCGACCGTCGACGGCCTGCTTGACGAGCCGGTCTGGTCCCAGGCCGCGCGGCTCACCGGCTTTTCCCAGTTCCAGCCGGTGGACAGCCGACCCGCCGAAGAAGAGACCGAGGTCCGCGTCTGGTACTCTCCGGACGCGATCTGGTTCGGGATCATCGCCAAGGACAGGGTGCCCGAGAGCGTCCACGCCACCGTCGCCAACCGGGACAACCTGGACACCGACGACAACGTCCGGATCTATCTCGACACCTTCGACGACCGTCGGCGGGCGTACTTCTTTGGCGTGAACCCGCTGGGCGCCCAGGAGGACGGTGTCCGCACCGAAGGGGCCTCCTCCCCCGGGAGCATCTTCGGCGGCAGCATCGACCGCACCCCCGACCTCCTCTGGCAGTCGAAGGGACGCCGCACCCCTGAAGGCTACGTCGTCGAGATCCGGATCCCGTTCAAGAGCCTGCGCTACAGCGGCGGCGCGATGGAGCGCTGGGGGATCCAGGTGGTCCGTGAGACCCGGCGCACCGGGTACCAGGACACCTGGACCGACGCCAAGCGCGCCAGCGCCACCTTCCTCGACCAGGCGGGACGCCTCACCGGGATCCACGACATCCACCGCGGCGTGGTGCTCGAGGCGCAGCCGACCTTCACCAGCGCCTGGAACGGTGTCCGCAACTCCGGCACCGGCATCTTCGAACGCGCCGATCCCACCGCCGACATCGGGCTCAACCTCCGGCTCGGCTTCACCTCGACGACGCTCGACGGGACCTACCACCCCGATTTCAGCCAGGTCGAGGCCGACGCCGGGCAAGTGACCCTCAACCAGCGCTTCGCCCTCTTCTTCCCCGAACGGCGCCAGTTCTTCCTCGAGGGGATCGAACTCTTCAGCACCCCGAATCAGCTGGTCTACACCCGGACCGTCAATGCGCCCCGGGTAGGGGTGAAACTCACCGGCAAGACCGGCGGCACCACCTTCGCCTACCTCGGCGCGGTGGATGAGCAGAACGGACCCGACGCGCTGGTGAACGTCGCCCGCGCGCGGCGGGACCTCGGCGGGAACAGCTTTCTTGGGCTCACGGCGACCGACCGCGCGGTGGACGGCGCGTTCAACCGCGTCCTCTCGACCGACGTCCGCTACGTCTTCGGGGGGATGTACTACTTCGCGCCGCAGATCGGCGTCAGCTGGACCCGTGACTCGACCGGGACCGCCACCCGGTCCGACCCGATCTGGCAGGCAGAGCTCGACCGCACCGGTCGTTCGTGGGGATTCAACTACAAGGTGGTGGGGATCGGCTCGGCGTTCGAGGCGCACGACGGGTTCGTGAACCGGAACAACATCATCAACGGGCACTTCTTCAACCGCTTCACCCTGTACGGCAAGCGCGGGGCGCGGCTGGAGAATATCACCACCTTCTTCGGGCCGAGCGCGGTCTGGGATTACGCCGGGTTCGACCTGGGCGATCCGATCGAAGGCGGGTGGTCGAACACCGTCACGACCCGGTGGCGGGGCGGATGGAACCTCACCGTGGTCGGTACGACCCAGTTCGTGGAGTTCGACCCTGCGCGGTATACCGCACTGACCCACGACACCGGGACAGGATCCATTCCGTTCACACCGCGCAAGCAATACAACGGCGGCCGCTCCATCCAGTTCAAGGTGACCTCGCCCACGTGGCAGAAGCTCGATGCCAGCGTCGAGGTCGAGAACGGCCACACCGCGATCTTCGACGAGGCGAGCGACGGGAAGTACTGGTCCCTCCAGGGCGGAGTGTCGGTCCGGCCCATTCCGTCCGTCCGCCTCGGCTTCACGACCCTGTACGCGACCCTCTGGCGAATGCGCGACGGCTCGGAGTTCGGTCGCCAGATCATCCCCCGCCTGCGGCTCGAGTACCAGCCCAGCCGCGCGCTCTTCTTCCGGTTCGTGGGACAGTACGTCTCGACCCGGCAGGCCGCGCTCGAAGATGGCGATGGGAACCCGATCGCAGGTGGCAGCCCGGCCGCGACCTCGAACGACCTGCGGATCGATCTCCTGACCTCGTTCCAACCCAATCCGGGGACGGTCGCGTTCCTCGGCTACGGCAGCGGCCTGACGGGCACGCGCACGCTGACGTTCCACGACCTGCAGCGGCAGCAGGACGGGGTCTTTCTCAAGTTCGCGTACCTCTTCCGCAAGTAACGAGGGGCGAGTGCAAGTCGTGAGCGGGGGGCGAGCGAGAAAGGGAAAAGGGGCTCCACCGGGGGCCCCTTTCTTCATGCTCGCTTTCTCGCCCACTCGGAACTTGCACTCACCCCTCGCCCTATTCCTCGGTATCCGCGTCATCGCTCGCCTCGACCTCGACCTCGGCGGTCCCCGCATCGTTGTAGGTCACTCGCACCGACCAGGGCCGGCAGCAGACCTGGCAGTCCTCGATGTACTCCTGCTCCGGACCGCCACCCGGATCGAGGGCGATCTCGACCACTTCGCCACAATAGGGACACTTAACTTCCGCCTCGGTGTCGGCGGTGCCGTCACCCACGGGGAACTCTTCGTCGAGCGGGTCGGGAGCGCTGATCATGGCCCAATGTACACGGACGGCACCTCGGGTGCTCGTGCGCCGGCGCATCTGCTCGTCAACTCGTAAGCTCGTCAGCTATCTTCCACCATGCCCCGCCGCCCACTGATCGTCGCCGCGAGCCTGTCGCTCCTCATCCTGCTTGCGAGGCTGGCCTTCCCCGCCCCGGCGCTCTCCGACCCCACCGGGAACCTGCTCCCCGCCGGTGTGCACCTCGCCTTCCCCCTCCTGAATCTCCTCTTCGCGCCGCTCTTCGACCTGTGGGATGGTGTGACCCTCCTCGCGATGCCGAGGTTGAGGGCCTTCCTGATCGGGACGGTCGCGTTGGGCGCGATCTGGAGCATCGGTGGCGCGATCATCGGCCGGAGAGTGCGATGGGGCCTGGCCGCCGCCCGCCTCCTGTTCTCGATCGTGGTCCTCGCCCTGTTCGTCCTCGCGGGCATTGGGTGGCGTCGTTCCATGGTCCACCTGGCGGGGGTGCCGAGCGGATGGTGGGTCGTCGATCTGCACAGTCACACCAATGTCTCCCACGACGTGAAAGGCTGGCTGCAGGGTGACTTCGACCTGGAGACCTCGCGCGCGTGGCACCGGCGTGGCGGGTTCAGCCTCTTCTTCGTCACCGACCACAACCGGATCGATGGATGGTCGCATGGATGGTCACACGAGCAGATGGCGGGTACCCCCGTGGCCTGTCCCGGCGAGGAGCTGAGCCTCTGGGGGGCCCACATCGTCGTGCTCGGCAACACCGACAGCATCCCCAGGGAGACGTACGCGGATTCGGCGCCGGGGATCGCGCGGCTCTTCCGTGAGAGCGAGGCACGTTGGGGAGGTGTGACCCTCGCCTCGATCCCCGAGTATGACGACAACCACTTTGCCGACCTGCCGCAATGGATCGCGGAGGGCGTGGATGGGTTCGAGGTGAGCAATCCGGCGCCGAAGGCCAATCGGCAGTCGATGGCCCACCGGGATTCGGCGATCGCGCTCGCACGCGCCAATGACCGGTGGCTCGCGGGGGTCACCGACCAGCACGGCATGGGGGCCACGGTCCAGGCATGGACCCTCGTGCCCCGTGGAGAAGGCCAGGGCGTCTGTGTCGATGTCCTCACCACCCTCCGCACGAAGGGCTTCGCCGCCACTCAGGTCGTGGAGCGCCATCGCCTGCGTCTCGAATCGCCGTGGCCCCTCTTCGCGACCGTCATCGCCGTGCCGTGGGAAGGATGGCGTGCGGCAGGGGTGTCGCAGCTGGTGAGCTGGCTGGCGTGGATCTGGGTGGTCACGCTCCTCTTCGCTCGCACGAGGCGGGCGGGAGATCCTTCGGTGGCTCAAGCCACCTCAAGATGACAATGGGCAGAAGCGGACTGCGCGGGCTTAAGCCCGCGCTTCTGATCCCACCCACCTGTCATCCTGAGGGGCCTTCAGGCCCCGAAGGATCTCCGCTCGCCTTGCACTCCTGTCTCACGATGGCGGCGTGGCTCATAACCCTGTACGCCTCGCCACTCGCCGCCCAGTCCGACCTCGGCCTCCCCACCAGCTACCAGAACAACATCCTTGCCACCGCGCGAAGCCCGCTCTATTTCCAGCCCTGGGTCCCCGCCCACGCCGGCACGCGCGTGACGGTGGCGCTCGACTACGCCAACACTTTCGAACTGGCGTATGGTGCAGTGGCGGGGTCGTACGTCCAGGATCTCGAGCTCGCCACGGCGCGGCTGAGCGCCACGCGCGATCTCTCCCCGACCACCTTCGTCTCCGCCGACTTGACCGTCGCCAGCAGTTGGCAGGGGGGGCTCGACGGATTCCTCCATTGGTGGCACGGGGTCCTCGGCATCAAGCTCCCCGAGCGCGACCTCCGGCCCGAGCATCGCTTTGCCTTCCGGGGCTCCTTCGCCAATGGCGCCTCATTCGGCCACCCACCGAGCACCTACCTGGGCGACTTGCGGATCGGCGCCGGGTGGCGCTTCCGCCCCAGCGGCCAGCTGATGGGGACCCTGACCCTCCCGACCACGACCGCCGACGGCTACGGACGGGGCGTCGTCTCCCTCGGGACGATGCTCACCGGCTGGAGCGACCTCGACCCGCGGTTCCGGGTCGAAGGGAGCCTGGGGCTCGGCTGGGCTCCACGCAGCGACGCCGCGACCCGCGCCTACCAGCGCGATGTCTTCGGTTCGATCGGTGGCGGGTTCCGGTGGCGCTTCTATCGCGGCGCTTCGATGTTCGGCACACTCTGGCTGGCCACGCCGTATTACGCCCGCACCACCATCCGGGCGCTAGACGGCAACGATATGGCGTTCGATTTCGGATGGATCTTCCGGACCAGGAGCGGCGCGGAGTGGCGGGTGGGAATGACCGAAGACCCCCTGCCGAGCGGGCCGGGGATCGATGCGGTGTTCAAGGCGAGTAGAAGCTGGTAAGAGGTGCCGGAAGTTGGGAGTAAGGAGTTGGGAGGGGTGCACGAAGAAGGCCCATGCTGCGGCGCACGGGCCTTTGCCTTGCACCCCTCCGAGCTCCCAGCTCCCAACTACTAGCGCTGCGGTAGCTCTTCTTTGGGGGCCAGCAGGAACGCCCGCAGCTGCTCGACCAGGAACTGCTTCGATTTCGGGTCGAGGAGGTTCAGCGCGTAGTGGTTGATGAGCTGCTGCTGGGTCTTGAGCCACTCGGCCCAGCAGACCGTGCAGATGGTATCGAAGAGCTGCTGGCCGAGTTCATTCTGGAAGGGCTTGAAGCCCATCTGGGGTCGGTGCTGGCCGCAGCGGGCGCAGGTGATCTTCTTTTCGTCCATGGGGGGAATATAAGGGTGCCTGGTACTTGGTACTTGGTACGTGGTACTTGGGGCCGACCACCACGCGCCATGTACCAAGTACCACTTACCTTTTTATTCCGCCCGCGTATCCAGCAGCGACAGCAGCCGCCCATCATGGATCAGGACCCTCTGGCGCTGGCCGAGCCGGAAGGGCCTGATGGACATCCCGGGCATCGACGAATCGGGGAGGGTGGTCTCCACCCATCCCTCGTTGGCCAGGGTCCGCGCCAACACCTCCGCCACGCGGGGTGGGACCCCCTTCCATTCCAGGGTGGTGCTGCCGCGGACCGAGCGCATCGTGACCGGGTGGTCGGCCAGGAAGGGGAGGTCGGCAGGATACTCCTTGGGGCGGTTCGCCGAGGGGGCCCAGGTCGTGGTGGTGACCCCATCGTGGGTCTCCAGCGCCTCGATGACCGGGACCATCGTCAGTCCCCGCCTCGGCGGAGCGCCTTGACGCCGCTGGCCGTCCCGAGCCCGGTGCCGATCCCGAAGATCGCGGCCGTCCCCGCCCCCACGAGGGGAAGGAGCCACATCACGGGAGCGGCCACCACGGCCGCCAGGAGGCCCACGATCCAGGGCCAGGCGGGGTTCCGGGTGGTATCCACGAAGCGCAGGCGGCGCATCGTGTAGTCACGGGCGAAGGCGAATCCGACGATCCCAGCGGCGAGGGTCAGGGCGCCGGCGATGAATGCGAACATGCTGTGGTCCAGGTTGGGGCTGTGTTTCAGTACGCAACGAGCTACCGGATGTTTCAGGCACCACATCTGTGAGGGGTAAGGGGTAAGGGGTGAGGGGGCGCACCGTCGAGATCTCGACCTGAGGCCCCCTCACCTCTCACCCCTTACTCCTCACACTTTCACCAGCGAAGCGCGCAGCTCCCCCATGCGAACCCGCTTCCGAACGCCGTGAAGACCACCAGATCCCCCGCGGTGAGTCGCCCCGCCCGCACGACCTCATCGAGGGCCAGCGGGATGGTGGCGGCGGTGGTATTGCCGCAGGTCTGGATGTTGTTGACGACCTGGTCGTCCCGGAGCTCCAACCGCTTCTGGATCATCTCGCTGATCCGGAGATTGGCCTGATGGGGGACCAGGAGCTTCATCTCCGGCAGGGTCGCCCCGGCCTTGGCGAGGACGGCGAGCACCGACTCGGGCATCCGGGTCACGGCGTGCTTGAACACCTCCTTGCCATCCATCTGGAGCCAATGCTGCCCGCGATCGATCAACTCCTTCGAGACCCGCGGGTGGTACATCGAACCGGGCGCATCCACCCAGAGCAGCTCGGCGTGCTTGCCTTCGGAGTGGAGATCGAAGCCGAGGATGCCGCGCTTCGGGTCGTCGGTGGGGCCGAGGACCATGGCGGCAGCCCCGTCGGCGAAGATCACCGAGACGTTCCGCCCGGCCGTGCTCAGATCCATCGAGGTGCTCTGGATCTCGGCGCCGACGACGAGGACGTGGCGGTAGAGCCCGACCTGGATCCACGCATCGGCCACGCTCAACGCGTAGATGAATCCCGAACATTGGTTCCGGATGTCCATCGCGGGGATGGTGTCCGCCCCAAGGGCCTGCTGGAGGTAGACCCCATTCCCGGGCGCAAAGTGATCAGGGGTGCTGGTCGCGTAGACGATCGCCTCGAGCTGTTTCGCGTCGAGCTTCGCCATCGCCAGGGCCCGGCGCGAGGCCTCGAGCGCCAAGGAGGTCTGGGTGGTCCCTTCGGTGACCCAGTGGCGGCTCTGGATCCCGGTACGCTGGCGGATCCATTCATCGCTGGTGTCCATCACCTTGGAGAGGTCCTCGTTGGTGACGACGCGTTCCGGGAGGAAGCTCCCGGTGCCGAGGATGATCGAGCGGGGCATGATGGGGTGGGTTGAAGAGGGATGAAAGTTAGCGGCGAGGCAGAACATCGCGCAAAGAACTCCCCCTCTCCGCGCGTCAGCGTGGAGAGGGGGTCGGGGGGTGAGGCTTTGCTGCCCACTTGCCGTCTTGCCGTCCGCTGTCAGGTCCCCGGACGGGACGACCGGCGCCGCATCGGCGGAGCGGTGGGCTCCGGCGAGCGATCCGGCTCGATGAGCGTCCGTTCGAGGACCTTCATCCGTCCCGAGGCACGGAGGTCATCGGCCTTGGCGTCGACCGCAACGTGGCGCTTGTCGCGCATCACGTCGAAGTGAACGGTCTCGGAGTCGGTGTAGCTCTCGAGGATGCGGAAGAGGTGCTCGACGCTGGTCGGCCTCCGGTCTCCGATGGCGAGGATGACGTCCCCGCCCTTCAGGTCGACGTGGGTGCTGCTGTCGGGGGTCTCGAGAACGAGGATCCCGTCGGTGGTCCCGAAGTAGCGGCCGAGGTCGGCGTTGAGGGGCGCGAACTGGATGCCGCCGAAGGGGCCGCCGAAGCGCATGAAGAGATGGTCGCCATCCATCCCCGACATGAGCGTGTTGCCACGCAGTTGGTCGAGACGGCCACGAAGCAGTTCGAGCTCGGCGGGGCCGTTGTCGCCCAACTGGACCCGGTAGCGCATCCCCCCGGGGCCTTCGTTGGTGAAGAACCGCATGTCGGGGCCGCCGTCGCTGTAGACCATCGCCGGGGCGGCATCCGCCACGATGCGCGCGGTCTTCCGCTGGCGTTCGTGCTTCCATTCCACCGTGACGGTGTCGCCCGGCGCCATCCGGGCCGCGAGCTCCAGCATCCGGAGCCCCGGAGGTGACTGGTCGTTCTCATCATCATCGTCGCTGGCGCGGGCGTTCCGGTCGGCGAGGGCGGTGCCGTTGAACTTGGTGATGATGTCGCCGCCGAGGAGCCCCGCCCGCGCGGCGGGGCCGCCGGGGGTCACACCGCTCAGGGTCGCCCCGATCGAATCGCTCGGGCTCGGGCGCATGTCGATGTTCACACCGATGACGGCACGACGGCTGACGGAAATGGTCCCCGTCATCGGTCCGTCCTGGACGATCGTCGTCCGTGGGCGGGACTCGTAGACCCGAGTCCGCTGGGCCACGACGGGGGTGGCGCTCGCCGCGAGTGCGACGATGGCCATAAGGGAACGCTTGGACATCAGATATCTCCCGGGCTCAGAGGCCCACCTGGCTCGCACCGGTGAGGTGGACGTCCACCAGGGCGTCCATCAACCCCACACGTTCGCGCCAGAGTTCGATCAGTTGGTCATCGGTCGGCCGCTGGGTGGCCGGCAGCTCGGCGGACTGGAGCCGCTCGTCGATCGCGGCGATCCGCGTCTGGAGCTGCCCCGCCACCTGCGCCGTCACCAGGTCCATCGCCCGACCATCGGGATTGAGGCGCGCCAGCTCCCCCTCGAGCACGCGCGACTCGGCCATCACCTGCGCCAGTTGCTGCGACCCCTCGACGGGGGCCGGGGAGAACATATCCTTCACGAACAGGAGCCCCACGATCGCTGCGGCCGTGGCCAGCCCGCCGACACCGGCCCAGCGCACCCGGCGGACCCGCCGTTCATGCACCAGGCTCGCCGCGATCTCGGGATACCGGTCCCGCGAGGGGACCAGGACCGGCAGCGCCTTGAGCCGCGCCACCCGCTGCTCCAGCCGGTCGGCCTCGGCGCGACAGGCCTCGCAGGTCGCGAGATGGTCCCGCGCCTCCGCGTGCCCCGGTTCGGTCACCGCCCCGGAGTCCCGCAGGGCCACCAGCTGTTCAAGTGTGCAATGCATCGTCATATCTTTTCCTCCTCGCCCAACCAGGCGCGCAACTTGACATGTGCGCGGGCCAGCTGGGACTTCGAAAAGCTCGTGGTCTTCCCCATCATCTCCGCGATCTCTTCGTGGGTGTAGCCCTCGACATCGTGCAGCCATACCACCGACCGGGCCGTGTCGGAGAGGCGCTGCAGCGCCGTCTCCAGGTCCATCCGGAGCCCCGCGTCCTCGTGACGACCGGGATGGAGATCGTCGGTGAGTTCATCCGTATCGCGATACTTGTTGCGGCGAAGGCGCATGAGCGCCTTGCTCGCTGTGATGGTCCGGACCCAGCCCCAGAGGGAACCGTCCCCCCGATAATGCGCCAGGCTCCGGTGGACTTCGTAGAAGGCCTCCTGGAGCACGTCCTCGGCGTCCGCGGTCGTCCGGCACATCCGCCGGGCGAGATTGAACGCCGGGGCTTCGAAGGCCCGGTAGAGCCGCTCGAATGCCCCCGGGTCACCCGCACGTACCCCGGCCAGGACGGTATCGGCGTTCAGAAGGAGATAGGAGTCCGCCATCGTGCTTAAAGATGCTCTCGACCCCCCGTCCGTCGCACCCCACATACCATCGATCGAGCCGTGTTTGGTAAGTTGTTGTACGGTAATATGTTACAAACTATTCCACGGAGGCACTGAGGGGACCGAGGCACTGATACCCTTTGAGGCATTCACTCCCGAGGCTCGCATCGGACCGACCATAAGCTCACTGGGACTTTGTGGTCTCGCGGAAAGGTCCCTCTGGGAGCGCAGGTATCATTTCGATCGCCATCCCTCGGTCCCCTCAGTGCCTCCGTGGAGATAGCGCGGCGCTAGATTCCTGTAATGACCTCCCCCACTCCCCACGATTGGCTGCATCACCTGGAGGACGAGGCGGACGCCGCCTTCCTCTACCGCGTCCTGGCCGAGTCGGAATCGGATCCGGAACGAAAGAAGGTGTTTGCGGCCCTAGCCGTGGTGGAGGACCGCCACGTCCAGATCTGGAAGAAGCTGCTGACCGAGGCGGGACACCCGGTCCCGGCACATCGTCCATCGGCCAAGACCAGGTTCCAGGGTTGGCTCGGCAAGAAGCTCGGCACCGGCTTCCTCCTTCCCCTCCTGCTGGAGGAGGAGGGCAAGGAGGTGAAGGGGTATCTCGCCCTGCACAAGAACGGCGGGGCCGTCACGAGCTCCGCGGCGCTGACGCTCGCGCGCGAGTCGGCACAGCACGCGCAGTCCTTGGCCGGACTCGCGGGTCGGGGCACCGAGCCGTGGCACAAGACCGGTGCCGGCGGCTTCCTCCGGAACGTGGTCTACGGTTTCAATGACGGCCTCACTGCCAACTTCGGACTCGTGGCCGGGATGATCGGGGCCCAGGTCTCGATGACGACGGCGTCACACGCCGTGCTGGTGGCCGGAGTGGCCGGCACGGTCGCGAATGCGCTATCGATGGGGTCCTCGGGGTACCTCGCCGCGATGAGCGAGCGGGAGGTGTACGACCACGAGATCGCGATGGAGCGGGAGGAGATCCGGCTGATGCCGGACGTGGAGGAGGAGGAGATGGCGCTGATCTACCAGGCCAAGGGGATCCCGGAGGCCGACGCTCGGCGCATCGCGGCCGACGTGATGAAGGACCCCGAGCGGGCGCTGGCCGAACAGGTGCGGGACGAGCTGGGCATCGGCATAGCGAGCAGCACCCCGATGCGCGAAGCGACCGTCACCGGGATCGCGACGGCGTTCGGGTCGCTCATCCCGGTGGCGCCCTTCCTCATCAGCACCGATCAGTGGGCCATTTGGACCAGCTTCGGCATCGCGATGGCCAGCCACTTCGGAGTGGGCGCGGCGCGTAGCGTCTTCACCGGGCGCGGGATATTCCGTTCCGGGCTCGACATGTTCATCGTCGGGCTCGGCGTGGCGGGGGTGGGGTATTTCGTGGGGGAGTGGATCGTTCGACTGCTTTAGAGCGTGAGGGGTGAGGGGTAAGGAGTGAGGGGGGGAACATGGGAACCTTCCTGAGCAGAGCGAAGGACCTCGCGGGCACTAGCTAGGTCCTTCACTTCGTTCAGGAAGGGTCCATCACCGCCCCCTCACCTCTTACCACTTGCCCCTCACGCAGTTCACACCACCAGATTCACCAGCCGCCCGGGGACATAGATCTTCTTCTTCGGCGTCTGGCCGTCGAGGAACTTCAGCGTCCCTGCATCGGCCAGCGCGGCGGCGAGGACCGTGGCCTCGTCGGCCTCCCGGGCGATGGTGATCTTGGAGCGCACCTTCCCATTCACCTGCACCACGATCTCGACGGTGCTCTCGACCACCAGCGCGGGATCGAAGGCCGGCCACCGGGCATCGAACACCGTGGTCGAGTGGCCCAGGCGCTCCCAGCACTCTTCCGCGAAATGGGGTGCGAAGGGGGCGAGCATCACGATCATCTCCTCGACCAGCGCGCGCGGATGCGCGCCTTCGTCCTTCACGGCATTGAGGAGTTCCATCAGCGCCGCGATGGCGGTGTTGTACCGGAGCGCGTCCATCCCCTCGGTGGCGCGCTGTTTGGCGCGATGCCATTTGGAAATGAGGGCAGGCGTGATGACGGGCTCGGTGGGGCGAGGCGCCCCGCCCTCGGCGACGAGGAGCCACATCCGCTCGAGGAAGCGGCGGGGGCCGCTCACCCCTTCGTCCCGGAAATCGCCGCCGTCGCCGAGCGGCCCGAGGAACATCAGATACATCCGGAAGGTGTCGGCGCCCCACTTGTCGATGTAGTCGTCGGGGATGATCACGTTCCCCCGCGACTTGGACATCTTCGCGCCGTCCTTCACGATCATTCCGTGGGCCCGGAACCGGGTGAACGGTTCCTCGAAATCGAGATGCCCCAGCTCCTTGAGCACCATCGTGATGAACCTGGAGTACAGCAGGTGCAGCACGGCGTGCTCGTTGCCGCCGATGTAGGTCGCCACCGGGAGCCACCGCCTGGTCCGCTCCCGGTCGAACGGCCGGTCCGTGAATTCGGTGCTCGGGTACCGCAGGAAATACCACGCCGAGTCGAGGAAGGTGTCGCTGACGTCGGTCTCGCGCCGTCCCGGCTTGCCGCACTTGGGGCAGGGGGCGTGGTACCACTCCTTATGGCGCGCGAGCGGGCTCACGCCGCTGTCGTCAGGGCGAAAATCCTCGATGACCGGAAGCAGTACCGGGAGGTCCTTTTCCGGCACCGGCTGCGGGCCGCAGGCGTCACAGTAGATGATGGGGATAGGAGGGCCCCAGTACCGCTGGCGGCTGATGCACCAGTCGTGCAGGCGGAAGAGGGTCTTCCCTTCCCCGGCGCCCTTCCCCGCGAGCCAGGCGGTGACCTTGGCCCTGGCCTCGTCCGTGCCCACCCCGTTGAAGGGACCGGAGTTGACCAGGACGCCCGGGCCGTGGTGCGCCTCGGTGAGGGGTGCGCTCGCCTCCTCGCCCGGAGCCGCGATGACGCGGACGATGGGAAGACCGAACTTGGTGGCGAAGGCGAAGTCGCGATCGTCGTGTCCCGGCACCGCCATGATCGCGCCGGTCCCGTATTCCATCAGGACGTAGTCCGCGATCCAGACGGGGATCGGCTTGCCGGTGGCGGGATTGGTGGCGAAGCCCCCCGTGAAGACGCCGCTCTTCGACTTCTCCCCGGTGCGACGTGCCACGAGGTCGGTCTTGGACGCCTCGGCCCGATAGGCGTCGACCAGCGTCCGCTGGGCCGGCGGGGTGAGGGCGTCGATGAAGGGATGCTCCGGCGCGAGCACCATGAAGGTGGCGCCGAAGATCGTGTCGGGGCGGGTCGTGTATACGCGGAGGATCCCGGCGGGCGAGGCGAAGTCGACCTCGGCGCCCTCGGAGCGGCCGATCCAGTTCCGCTGGGCGTTGCGGGTACTGTCCGACCAATCCAGCCCGTCGAGGCTGTCGAGGAGGCGGCCGGCATACTCGGTGATCCGGAAGAACCACTGCTCCAGGACCCGCTGCTCCACCGGCGTGCCGCACCGCTCGCACACCCCACCTTCGACCTGCTCATTGGCGAGCACGGTCTTGTCGGTGGGGCACCAGTTGACCGACGCCTGCTTCTTGTAGGCCTTCCCCGCCTTGTAGAGCTGGAGGAAGAGCCACTGGGTCCACTTGTAGTAGGCCGGGTCGGTGGTATCGACCGTATGCCGCCAATCGAACATCCCGCCGATCCGCTCGAACTGCCGGCGGAAATTCGCGATGTTCCGCGGGATCAGCTCCCCCGGATGGATCCCCTGCTTGATCGCGAAGTTTTCGGAGTGGATGCCGAACGCATCATAGCCCATCGGCTCGAACACCGTCTTGCCGCGGAGACGCTGGTACCGGCCGTACACGTCCCCACCCGTGAAGGCGAACATGTTCCCCACGTGCAGCCCCTCGGCAGAGGGATAGGGGAACATCATCAGGTTATAGAACGGCTCGGTCGCCGGGCGATCGAGGTCGGGGGCGTTGGTGCCGCGCTGCTGCCAGCGCTCTCGCCACTTCGACTCGACCTGCTCGGGATGGTAGCCGGTACTGGGGCGTTCGTCGGTCATTGCAGGAGGGTGGAACGGACGGGGAATCTAGCCACGCCAGAGATGGCCACCAAACGCCCGGCGGGACTGGACGAACGCAAGGCACCCCGGCAGATTGCGGCAACCCCTGGAGCAGATGTCCGAATCCCCCGAGCCTGAATCGGCCGCCGCGCAGCTCTCCGAGCCGGTGTCGGTCGCCCCTGGATCCTCCCCCGTCCCCGGCCTCGTGATCGAGCGGGGCCTCCGGCGCACCCTCTATGTCGTGGGCGGCGGGATCATGTTCATCATCGGGGTGCTGGCCGGTGCCCTGATCCTGACCTCAGCCGCCAAGATCTTCGACCAGCAGGCCGACGACGCGGTGAAGGATTACGCCGCGCGCACCTCCCGGCTGGTGGAACAGTCGGTCCTCGAGCGCCGCCGGGAGGTGGAGCTGCTGGCCACGATGCCCTGGCTGGTGGAGGTCGCCACGACCGGCAAGGCGCCCAAGGGGATCGATGCCAACGACCAGCTGGCCCGGTTCCGTAGCCGCTCCCAGTTCCGCCACCTGACCCTGTACGATCGCACGGGACGGATCCTGGTCTCCACCAACGCCACTGATTCGACCTCGCCGCGCGGCACGACCTGGTGGCGCGACGCGATCACCCGCGGCTCCGCCGAAGGGACCGCGGCGATCGGCGAGGGAGGACAGCTCCACATCGACATCGCCAGTGTGGTCCGCTCCGAAGGGACGCGCGCCCCGCTCGGGGTGCTGCGCGCCGACCTCCCGCTCGAGGCCCTCGCCCGGCCGCTTCGACGCGACCTCCGCGTCGGCACGGTCACGCTGGTCCAGGTGGTGGATCAGACCGGCCGCCTGATCTTGACCAGCGCGACCACCGGCACCCCCGGCGGCGTGTTCACCGACAGCATCCTCCTCGGCGGCGGGACCGACCTCCGGGTCGAACAGCTCAGTGGTGCGAACGGCGCCGAGCGCGCCGCGGTGACAGGGATCCAGCGACCGGCGTGGACCGTCATCGCCCGGCAGCCCGCCCGCGCGGCGTGGGACCTCGGCGCCGGGATGGGCGAGGAGCTGGCGATCAAGTTCTCCATCTTCAGCCTCATCGCGCTCATCCTGCTCGCCCTCTTCGCCGCCTTGCTGGAACGCCGGGTCCTAGCCCCCCTCCGGTCGGCGGAGCGGCTCGCCTCGCGCGTGGCCCGGGGCGACCTGACCGAGGTGCCGGACGTCGCCGACGCCCGTAACGATGAAGTGGGACGCCTCACGATCTCCCTCGCGGCGATGGTGAACGGCCTCCGCGACGTGGTCATCCAGATCCGCTCGGCCGCGTCCGAATCCTCTGCCGTGGCGAACGAGATCTCCGCCGCGGCCGAGGAAATGAGCGCTTCGACGCTCGAAGTCTCCGGGACCACGACCGACCTCACCGAGCGCGCCACACGGCAAGCGGAGCTCGCACGGGAGGCGGCGGAGGCGGCAGGTCAGATCCGCACCATCGCCCAGACGTTGGCCGAGGGGGCCCAGCAGGCCGCCGACCGGAACGCGCAGCTCGCCCGGACGGCGAAGCTCAACCGGGTCCGTCTCGCATCGAGCTCCGAGGAGCTCGCGAAGCTCTCGCACGAAGTGGCCGAGGGGACCACCGAGGCGGAGGCCCTGCGCGAAGCGTCGGCGGAGATCCAGAAGTTCGTGTCGCAGACCAAGTCGATCGCGGCGCAGACGCACATGCTGGCGCTGAACGCCGGCATCGAGGCCGCACGTGCCGGCGAGCACGGCCGCGGCTTTGCAGTCGTGGCCGACGAGGTCCGGAAGCTTGCCCGCCAGGCCGAGGCGGCCGCCACCACCACCCAGCAAACGGTAGGACACGTCCTGCGACGAGTGGAGGAGACCCACCGCCGGATGCTCCGACTGGCGCAGGGCGGGACCGCCGCGCGCGACGCTGCCCAGCTCTCGTCCGAGGAGATGGTCCGCCTCGCGGAGCAAGCGGAAGAAAGCGACAGCTGGACCCGGTCGATCTCCGCCAGCGCCGACGACGTGTTCCAGCTGCTGGAGGGGATGAC
>JANMWE010000295.1:0-1803 GCA_031393795.1 Gemmatimonadota bacterium | reverse complement strand
GAACCCCGCGGCGGCGACGCTCGTCAATATCGGCGGCACCGGCACGCCGCTCACGGCGACCATTGCGGCCGGTTACTATAATTCGCCGTCCTCCGTGGCGGTCGGGGGCGTGGCCATCCGGCCGGTGGCGCCGGGGAGCTCCGCAATCTCGGTGGCGCTGCCGGGCTTCATACCCCAGACCACCGCGACGGCGACGGTGAATGTGACGCCGTAGACGGCGTGAGAGCGTGAGAGGGAACTGCAACAGCGTGAGAGGGGGCCTCCAGTGCATCGGGGCCCCCTCTTACTTCTTACGCAGTCGCAGTCCCCTCTCACGCTCTCAGGTCGCGAGCGCCGCGAACCGCTCCACCTCACCCCCCGGCCCCCTCCCCCTTGCGGGAGAGGGGGAGTGCACAACGACTATCCGGCCAACGCGGCAAACCTCTCGAGGAATTCCCGCTCCACCGGCGTGAGCGAGCGGACGCCGCCTGCGGTGATCTTGGCGCGGATCCGTTCAAGCTCTTCCCGGTTGACCGGGTGGAGCTGGTCGGCCTGGATCCGGGCCCACCGCGCGCGACTCTCGGTCTCGCCGGTGGCGAGCTCGACGATCCCCTTCGGCACCGGCGCCGTTTCCTTTCGTCCGACGGTCCACCCCGTCTCGGCCCGCTGGCGGAAGTACTTGGCGCCGGTGAAGCGCTCCATCCACTCGCAATAGATCCACCCGCCTGCCAGCCCGCCGAGGTGACCGAGGTGAGCCACGCCCTGCTGGAAGCCGAAGAAGACGCCGCCGACCGAGAGGAGGGCGTAGGCGATGACCATCATCCGGGTGCTCATCGGGATGATGCCGTAGATGAGCACGGTGTCGGTGGGCCAGTAGCGGGCGTAGGCCAGCGCCACGCCGAGGACGGCGCCCGAGGCGCCGATGACCGGGATGGCCGGGCTGTAGAAACAGGCGAGCGCGCCGACCAGGCCGCTGGTGAAATAGAGGCCGAGGAAACGCGCTCCCCCGATCCGCGCTTCGAGGCGCGGGCCGAAGACGTAGAGCGCCAGCATGTTGAAAATGATGTGCCCGAACCCGCCGTGCAGGAACATGTACGTGAACGCGGTCCAGGGACGCGCCATCCCTGACGCGGGGAGCCACATCAGCGCGTCGGTGATCTCGGGTCGGAATTCCTGCAGCACGAACATCGCCACGTTGGCGATGACGAGCGTGGAGACCCAGCGCGTCATCGGCGTTTACCGGAGATCGCGCGCCGCGATCTCGCGGATGCGACGAAGGCCGGCCTCGATGGCGTCGGCCTCGGCCGGGAGGGACTCCGGGTGCGGCCGGCCGTTGGTGGCGAAGCGCAGCGCGCCCGCCACCCGGTCGAGCTCGGTCGCGGCGTCGGTGTGGATCACGAACGCGTGCTGGGCCGCCGCGCGGGCCAGTTCCTCGCGGCCGTGTCGCCACTGCACCTTGAGGTGCTCCTCTGCCATCGGTCCCGGGGAGCCGGCGTGCAGGTCCTGCAGGGTCTGCACGTAGCCGCGCATCGCGTGGAGCGAGTGCACCAGGGCGGAGTAGGCGTCGGCCTTCCGTTCCCACCACCGCTCCGAGGTGAACTGCGTGGCGGCCAGGCGGAGGGTGAGCCGGGCGGCGAGGACGGCGGAGAGAGCGCTCGCGGCGACCGTGCCAACGACGATGAAGATGAGGACCAGGGGATCGAGCTGCATCAGCGCTTGTGGCTTCCGTCGCAGAAGGGCTTGTTGAGGCTGTGACCGCACCCGCAGAGCTTCACCTGGCCGGGGATCTTGGTCGGCGGCGGCTCGAGGACGGTCCCCTCGTTG
>JANMWE010000279.1:0-8738 GCA_031393795.1 Gemmatimonadota bacterium | reverse complement strand
ATCCTCATCATCGACTACGGCAGCCAGTTCACCCAGCTCATCGCGCGCCGGGTGCGGGAAGCGCACGTCTACTGCGAGATCCACCCGCCGACCCGCTCGCTCGAGTGGATCAAGGAGTGGAAGCCGAAGGGGGTCATCTGGTCGGGCGGGCCGAGCTCGGTGTACGACGAGGGAGCGCCCACCGCCGACCCGAAGCTCCTCGACACCGGTATCCCGGTGCTCGGACTCTGCTACGGGTTCCACTTGATGGCTCACCTCGCCCAGGGCAAGGTGAATCCCTCCGAAGAGAAGGAGTACGGTCGGGCGATGGTGAAGGTGGCCGGTGGCCGGCTCTGGAAGGGGTTCGATGTCGGTGAAGAGACGCCGGTCTGGATGAGCCACGGCGACAACGTCGACACCCCGCCGCCGGGATTCGTGGCCACGGCGTCGAGCAACAACTCGCCGGTGGCGGCGTTCGAGCATCCGACCCGCCCCCTCTTCGCGCTGCAGTTCCACCCCGAGGTGGCCCATACGGCGCGCGGCAAGGAACTGATCGAGAACTTCCTCTTCGAGATCTGCAAGGCCGAGCCGAGCTGGACGTCGGAACATTTCATCGAGAGCGAGATCGCGCGGATCAAGGCGCTGGTGCCGGCCGACACGCGGGTCATCTGCGGGCTCTCGGGTGGAGTGGACAGCTCGGTGGCGGCCGCGCTGGTGCACCGCGCGATCGGTGACCGGCTCACCTGCATCTTCGTCGATCACGGCCTCCTCCGGCTGCACGAGCGGGAGCAGGTGGAGAGCACTTTCAAGCATCACTTGAAGATCGACCTGCGCGTGGTGGACGCCTCGGAGCGCTTCCTCGCCAAGCTCAAGGGGGTGAGCGACCCCGAGAAGAAGCGGAAGATCATCGGGCACGAGTTCATCGAGGTCTTCGCCGACGAGGCGCTCAAGGTCGGCGGAAAGGTCGGGTTCCTGGTGCAGGGGACCCTGTACCCCGACGTGATCGAGTCGGTGAGCCCCACCGGCGGGCCGTCGGTGACCATCAAGACCCACCACAATGTCGGCGGGCTCCCGGACAAGCTCCCCTTCAAGCTGATCGAGCCGCTCCGCGAACTGTTCAAGGACGAGGTGCGGCAGGTGGGCCGGGAGCTCGGGCTTCCCGAAGTGATGGTCGGGCGGCATCCCTTCCCTGGGCCGGGGCTCGCGATCCGGATCCTCGGCGAGGTGACCCAGGAGCAGTGCGACATCCTGCGAAAGGCCGATCACATCTACACCGAGGAGATCCGTGCCGCCGGGCTCTACGACGAGATCTGGCAGGCATTCGCGGTGCTCCTTCCCATCCGGTCGGTCGGGGTGGTGGGAGACTTCCGGAGCTACGACCAGGTAGTGGGGCTCCGGGCCGTGACCAGCCGGGATGGAATGACCGCCGACTGGTACCCGTTCCCGTACGAGGCGCTCTCCCGGATCAGCACCCGTATCAGCAACGAAGTGCGCGGTGTGAACCGGGTGGTGTACGACGTCAGTTCGAAGCCTCCGGCCACCATCGAGTGGGAATAGCGTGAGAGGTGAGAGGGAACTGCAACAACGTGAGAGGGGGCCCCGGATCTGGGAGCCCCCTCTCACTTCTCACGCCTTGCCGTTCCCTCTCACGCCGTTCAGACCCCCTTCTCCTCCAACAGCTTGAACAGCTCCTCCGTATGCTGGAGCCTCTTGATCCTGTCCTGGAAGTCGGGCTCCCGGCCCAGACTCGCGATCTTCCCGAGGATCGGCAAGTACTGCGGCACCGTCTCGGCGGCAGGGGCGACGATCAGGAAGAAGGCATGCACCGGTGCCCCGTCGAGCGCCTGGTAATTGATCCCCTGTTCGGACCGGCCGAAGGCGAGGCGCACCCGCTGCACCTCGGTGGAGCGGCAGTGGGGGATGGCGAGGCCTCGACCGACGCCGGTGGAGCCATGTTCCTCGCGCCGCCGGAGGAGCCGAAGGAGGGTCTCCTCCGAACGGGGCGTGGCCTTGAGCAACGCGACGAGTTCGGGGAGGACGGCGTCCTTGTTCCCGGCCTGCAGGTCGAGGGTGACCGCGTCGGGGGAGAGAAAGTCGCGGATATGCATGGGGGCGCGGAACCTACTCCCCGGGCGGGGGGTCCGGCAACCCCCCGGTTTGCCCCGTCCGGTGCTCCCAAGTAGTTTACCCGTATGAAGTTGCCCTATCCTGTCGCGGCCGAGACGCCGCTCCTGCTCGCCCCGATGGCCGGGGTGTCCGAACCTCCGTTCCGGCGCATCTGCCGGGACCTGGGGGCGGACGTCGTGATCACCGAGTTCCTCTCCTCCGAAGCGATCCGCCGGCGCATCGGCAAGACGCTCGAGGGGTGCGAGTTCGATGAGGTCGAGCGCCCGATCGGGATCCAGATCTACGGGGCGGACGCCGACGCGATGGCGGAGGCGGCGGCCCTGGTCACCGAGCATTATCACCCCGATTTCGTCGACATCAACTTCGGCTGCCCGGTCAAGAAGGTGGTGCAGCGGAACGGCGGCTCCGGCTGCCTCCGCGACATGGACCTGGTGGAGAAGATCATCCGTGCGGTGGTGGCGGCCACGCCCCTGCCCGTGACGGTGAAGACCCGGAGCGGCTGGAACGACCAGAGCCGCGATCCGGTGGGCATCGCGCTCCGGATGGAGGACGCGGGGGCCAAGGCCTTCACGCTCCACGCCCGCACCCGGACCCAGATGTTCAGCGGGACTGCCAACTGGGACGACATCGCCCGGGTCAAGGAGGCGCTGTCGGTGCCGGTCATCGGGAACGGCGATATCAGTACGCCCGAGGACATCCTCCGGATGAAGCAGCACACCGACTGCGACGCCATCATGATCGGGCGGGGCGCCTTCGGGAATCCGTGGCTCTTCCGCGACGGGCACGCCCTGCTGACCGGGCAGCCGACGCCGCCGGCGCCGACCATCGAAGAGCGCTTCGCGGTGGCGCTCACGCACGCCCGCCTGGCGCTGCAGCTGCAGGGGGACACCCGCCACACGATGGTCGAGTTCCGGAAGCATTTCGGCTGGTACACCAGGGGGCTCCCGCACGGGGGCGAGCTCCGTCAGCGGCTCTTCTCGGTGGACACGATGTCGGAGGCGGAGGCCATCTTCGCCCGGTACCTCGAGCAGCGGTCCGTCCCGATGGCCGGCGCCGCGTGAGCCGCAGCAGCATCGAGCTCGAACCGGGGGGATTCCGGTGGATCGATGTGGTCGATCCCACCGCAACCGAGATCGAAGCGCTGGCGCAGGAGTTCGGGATCCATCGTGAGGCGGTGGCCGACTGCCTCGACCCCGAACACCTTCCCAAATACGAGAAGCTGGGAAACGTCACCTTCCTCATCGCGCGCGCCTGGGACGAGGCGTCCGCCTCCACGGGTGACTCGATCCAGGCGCTGACCCGCAAGGTGGCGCTCTTCTTCGGCCCCGACTTCCTCCTCACCATCCATCGCAAACCGCAGCCCTACCTGACCCACCTCTTTGGGGAGGGGGGCACCGGTATGAACGGGGCGCCGGCCGAGGCGGTCTTCCGGATCCTCGACGCCTCGGTGCTGACCTACGAGACCCCGCTGCAGCGGCTCGAGGATCATCTCGATCATTGGCACGTCGCGCTCTTCGCGGGCAAGATGCCGGGGCTCGAGTCACTGGCCCTCTACAAGCGCCAGGCGAGCCTCTACAAGCGGATGCTCTGGAGCACGCTGCAGGTCTTTCAGCGCTTCACGACCGTCGGGGATCGACTCGACCCGGCCTGTCACAGCCTGATCGAGGATACCCAGCACCTCCACCTCTGGTCCGACGAGCTGGTCGAAGAGGCGAACAACCTGCTCCAGCTCCAGTTCTCGCTCTCTGCCCACCGGACCAACGACGTCATCAAGGTCCTGACGATCTTCTCGGCGTTCTTCATGCCGTTGACCTTCCTGGTCGGTGTGTACGGGATGAATTTCCGGCATATGCCCGAGATCGAGTGGGTGCACGGGTACGCCTGGGCGTGGGGGCTGATGACCGTCACGACCGGCGGCATCTGGCTCTGGTTCCGTCAACGGAAGTGGCTATGAGCTTTTGGAGCCTGTTCTTCTCTGCGGTCGCCTCGGGCGCCGTTGGCTACGGCATCGGGCGTCGCCGCGGCCTGCGGTCCGCGCCCCGCGGCCCGGGAGGCACCATCCTGCCGAGCCCCTCGGTGCGATGGCTGCGTGAGGCGTACGGCGCGCTGGGGGTGTGGACCCTCGGGCGCGGGGAATCGGCGCTGCCGGAGGCGGCCCTCGACACTGGGTTGGCCGCCGCCGAGGCCGAGTTGGTGGAAGGGCGGCTGAAGCAGGCCACGGTCGGGGTGGTGGGGGCGGTGGAACGGCTCGAGCGGGGCGTGTTGATCGTCGAGCGCCTGGGCGACCGACTGGCGGCGATGCTGTTGCCGACGGGGACGGGGAGTGCCGGCGTGGCGGGGGAGAAGCTGGACCGGGTCCGGAACGACCTGCAGGCCCTCCTCGAGGCGATGGCGTACCGGGGGGTGGCCGATGAGCTCACCTCGGGCGGCAGCGGGACCGTCGACACCCCCGGCACCCTCGCCCTCGGCCTCGCCTTCGAGCTTGAGCAGCAGCTCGGCGTGGAGACGATCGTCGCGGTGCTCGACGGCGGGGTCGTACGGGTCATGGGGATCTCGGGGCGCGCCGACCGCCGGCTCCTGAACATCCAGCTTCCGCCCGACAGTCCGCTCGCGCAGGTGGCGCGAGGCGAAGTGCCGGTGATCAGGACCCCGCTCGATCCCACGGGCAACGCCATCAGGGATCGACGCCATCGGGAAGGACACGCCGAGGTGTACGTGCTGCGCGGTGACCGTGAGATCCCGATCGGGGCGGTCTCGATGGGACTCCCCGGCGACGGGCGGCTCGCACCGCCGGCGCAGCAGATGGCTCGGCAGACTCTCAAGATCGCGGGGCCCAAACTGTGGGCCTCCATACGCTTCGAGCGGGAGCGCTCGGTCGCGCGTACCGATGCACTCACGGGACTCCTCAACCGACGGGGCATCGAGGAGATCATGGGGAAGGTCGGTCTGCCGGGCGCGGCCGCCTCGTCAGGGGGCGTACTGGTGGCGTGCGACCTCGACCGCTTCAAGAGCCTCAACGACGCGCTCGGCCACGCGGCGGGGGACGCGGCGCTGGTGCATTTCGCCGCGATCCTCAAAGACCTGGTGCGCGGCAGTGACACCGCGGCGCGGGTCGGTGGCGAGGAATTCTACGTCTGGGCCCAGGGTGCGACCCTCGAGCGGGGGGCGGAGATCGGGGAGCGGATCCGCGCGCGCCTGGCCGAGAGCCGTTTCAGCTGGCAGGGGACCCCCTGGCCGATGACCGCCTCCTTCGGGGTAGCGGGAGTCCCGGCCACGAGCACCACGCTGCACAATCTCCCGGTGCAGGCGGACGCGGCGCTCTATGTGGCGAAGCAGCGGGGGAGGGATCGGGTGGAGGTCGCACCCGGAGGGTGATGGGTGCGAAGTGCGGGGTGCGGGGTGTCGGGGTGCAGGCATCCCTGATCCCCGCACTCCGCACTTTGCACTTCGCACATTGCCCGTCAAGCGACTATCTTTACAGTGCTACCACGGGGGCGACCGGTTTCGACGGGGTCGTTGAAGGCGTGGCCGCGTGCCGAGGCCCAGTATCCTCGTTAAACCATCTGGAACGTTCTAATCGCCAACTCTGATATGGCGCTCGCTGCGTAAGCTGAGCTTCGGCTCGCTTTGCAGCACGGTAGAATGGGGCCCCGCCCGGGGCGTCACCTACCGCAAACAATCCGGGCTGGTCTTCGCGGAGCCTCTGACGCAAAGACGAGATTAAGGAGGATGGTCCTGGGGAAGGTCGGCCGGTCAGCGGCCCTGGGATGACGGCTTGAAGATCGGTCTACGCACGTAGACGCGGCGTCGGATGCAATCTCGGACCAGGGTTCGATTCCCTGCGCCTCCACTCGATGAGTAAGAAGTAAGAAGTAAGAAGTGAGGAGTGAGAAGTGGACTTGCAACAGGGCCCTCCGCGCGATCATCGGAGGGCCTTTTGCACTTCTCAACTCCTCACTCCTCACTCCTTACTCCTTACTCCTTATTTCAAGACCACGTTGTTCCGCGCGTCGCGGGTGGCACCGGTGGCCATATCTTCGAGGTGGACCCTGATGTAGTACCCCCCGGCCGGCAGCGCGCCCACATCGATGGTCGGGCTCTCGACGCTCAGGGTCCCTTCGGTACGGAGCGTCGGGGAGCCGTCGCTCGGGATGATCGTCGCCACGGCGCGATAGAGTCGGCCTGTGATGAGGTGCCCGGTGGTGAACCTGATGGTGCGGCGCTGGCCGTCCTGGCCCAGGACGCGGAAGCCGACGGTCTCATTGGGAAGGAGCGGGAGCCGGCGGGTCTCGCTCAGCATCCGGATGGCGAGCTCTTCGCGCCGGGCGTTGACGTCCTGAGGCATCTGGGCGGCCAGGGCCACCGGGGCGATGGTGAGGAGCAGGGGGAGAAGAAGGGTGCCACGCATAGCGTACTCCGTTGGGGTTCGAGCTAGGTGACGCTCACCCCGGCCGACCCCACACACCGTTCCAGAGATGGAACGATGTGTGTGCGATGCGCTACCTGGTGGGCCGGATCGGGGTGCCGGCGTGGTGACCGATATCGCGGCGCTCCTCGCCCTGCAATGCGATCCGGCCATTCACGACCACCGCGGTGATCCCGACGGGGTACTGGAACGGCTGCTCGAAGGTCGCGCGGTCGGCCACGGTCGCGGGGTCGAAGACCACCACATCGGCCGCGAACCCCCGCGCGAGCCGGCCCCGGTCCCCCAGCCTGAGCCGGGTCGCGGGGAAGCCCGACATCTTGTGCACCGCCTGCTCCAGGGTGAGCGCCTTCCGCTCTCGCACATAGCGGGCGAGCACCCGCGGGAACGACCCCAACCCGCGTGGATGGGGCGAGCCACGCCGGGTCGGACCATCCACCGCGTAGCTCCCGCCGTCGCTGCAGACCATGCTTTGCGGATGCGCATAGATCTTGTCGAGCCCCTCCTCGCTCATCGCGAAGCCGACCATCCCGACATTCCCATTGCTCCGCCGAAGTAGCGCCAACGTGGTCTGGTACGGGTCGGCTCCGATCCCCTGCGCGTAGCTCCCCAGCCGCTTCCCTTCGGCGGCGCGATCGGTCGTGTCGCTGACGCTTGTGATCAGCACGTTGTCCCACCCGCCGAGTCCCTCGACTTTGGCCAGGGCCGCAGCGTGGATACGCGCTTCGGTGGTGCTGTCGGCGAGGCGGGTGAAGAACCCCTCGATCCCCCCGTCTCGGCTCCAGACCGGGAAGAGATTGGTGAGCCCCGTCTGATAGGCGATGTACGGATAGCGGTCGAAGGTGACGTCGACCCCTGATGCGCGGGCGGCGGCGATCCGGTCGAAGGCCTGCGGCTGCTTGTCCCAGTTGCGGGGATATTGGGCCTTGAGATGCGAGATCTGGAGCGGGCACCCCGCACCGCGGGCGACCGCGATCGCCTCGTCGATCGCGTCAAGGAGGTGGTCGTCCTCGTTCCGCATATGGGTGGCGTAGGGAAGGCGATAGCGGGCCAACGGCTGCGACACCGCGATCAGCTCCTCCAACGAAGCGAAGGCGCCAGGCGTGTATTCCAGTCCGGTGGAGGCACCGCACGCGCCGTCAGCGAGGGCGGCGGCCACGCAGGAGGCCATCCGGGCGATCTCGGCCGGAGTCGCCGGGCGGTCGATCTCTCCGATGAGCTTCCCCCGGATCGCGCCGAGCCCGACCATCGAGGCCACGTTCACCGCCGGCTGCCAGGTCCCGACCTTGGACAAGTACCCGGCGAAGGAGTCTCCAGGGGCGCCGGTGGCGTCGGAATCGCCGTCGGCACCGACCACGATGGTCGTCACCCCCTGCCGGATCAGCGACTCGGCGCGGGGGTCCTCCGGAAGGTTGGAATCGCCGTGGGAATGGATGTCGATGAAGCCGGGAGCGACGGCGAGTCCCCGGGCATCGATCTCTTCCACGCCCGCAGCCGACAGCCGACGGCCGACAGCCTCGATCCTGCCGGCAGCGATGGCGACATCGCCCTGGACACCGGCGGCTCCCGTACCGTCGAAGATGGTGCCGCCCCGGATCACGAGGTCATGCTTGGCGCGGAGCCCGATCAGGCCGGGGGGGTGGGTCACCGCCAGAGAGGCGGCGCCGGTGGTGATGAGGAATGCTCGGCGAGTGGTCACGTCAAAACCTTTTCAGGGGTCCGGAACGTAGGGGTGGGGTCGTTCGACCCTCCCCCTGCCCAGGTGCACCATGCGTGTGAAGCTCTCAGCACTCCTAGCCGCGTTCCTGCTCGGCACATCCACCCTTTCGGCCCAGCAGGGCCCGCCGCCGGGATGTACCTCCCCTGAGTTCCGCCAATTCGACTACTGGATCGGGAATTGGAACGTGACGGACAGCGCAGGGGGTACTCCTTACGGTACCAATGATGTCACCCTGGAAGAAAGTGGGTGCGTGGTCCACGAGCATTGGGCAGGGTCACGGGGTGGGACGGGCCAGAGCTTCAACTACTGGGATCCGCGGGCGAAGGTCTGGCAGCAGGATTGGGTGGCGAGCAACGCCGGGAGCAGTCTGCACCTGATCGGACATCTCGAAGGGAACACGATGGTCCTCGAGGCCGACATGCAGGGCCCCGACGGGACCACTGTCCATCACAAGGCGATGTGGATCCCGGAGCCCGACGGGCGCGTGCG
>JANMWE010000228.1:0-2418 GCA_031393795.1 Gemmatimonadota bacterium | reverse complement strand
CCGACCACGAGGTCACTCATTACCAAGTTCGGGGTGGAGAGGTCGACGGCGGGCACCCCACTCAAGACCCGCACCGCGCCATGTTCACCCGCGGAGTCCGCGATGATCACGCGAACCCGTTGCGTACCCGCAGGGAGGGTGAAGGAGCGAACAGTGGTGAGGAACTCCCCTCTGGCGAGCGGGCGAGGCGTGCGGAGACGGACGATGCTGTCCACATCGAGGGTGGTCCGTCCCGAGTCGTCGGCCGCCGTGGTGCGCAGCCGGATCACGTATCCTGCGGCGCCCCCGGGAAGGGGGAGCGGCGCCAGGTTCTTGGGCAGAGGGAGCGCGATGACAGTGAGGAGCCCCGCGGTGCCGGGTGCGGTCGCGCCGACCCCGTAGACCTGTGCGATGGGCTCCCACGACCGATCCAGGTCGATCGGATCGGCGTCAGTCGTGGTACTCACCGCGATCATCGCGTGGCCCTGCTTGCGGTCGCGGAGGAGGATGATGGGATCGATCTGATGAGGCTCGAGGACGCGTGTGCGTGCCTGTGCGGCCTGCATCTCGAACAGCGAGGCGATCGCCAGGTAGGAGGGGTCCAGACCACCTCGACTTTCGTACATCCTGGCTGCATCCAGGCCAGCGATGTCCACGAGAGATTCCACCATCCTCCACCCCGCGGGGCCCATCTCCGCGAAATGGAGGACGAGATTGCCTGAGGGGCGGAAGTAGAGCCACGACTCGTTGGGCCTCGTCCCCATCCCCCCGACATAGTTTGCGCGCCGGTCGGGTTCCCCCTGTCGGATGTAGATCATGCCCCGGTCGTCGAGGTGGGGGGCGGCCTTCCGATGGACCTGGGCGAATTCATACTGGGCGACCGTCCCACGGTAGGTGAAATTCGCGTGCGCGTACCGCACGCGCCGAAAATGTTCGGGGAGCCTGGTGTTGGCCGGTCGGCCGGCCGCGACCTCCCGGCTGCTCCAGAACTCTCTGAGCCAACCTTCGACACTGGCGGGAGCGGAGCGGCCGAACTGGTCGAGTTCGGCCGAGTCGGCGACGAGCGCGAGATCCTCCCGGAACAGGGCTTTGACCGGCGTCGTCCCGACCCGCGAGGCGGCGCGGAAGTAAAATGCGGCACCACGTAACGGGTCCCCCTCCGCGAACTTCACCCGGGCCAATTCCCACCATCCCACCCCCGGTTCGCCTCCCAAGCTCAAGTATCGCTCGGCCATCCGCCCCGCCCCCTCGAGGCTGTCGCGTCCGAAGAGGAGGCGAGAGAGGGCCAGCATGGTGCTGGCCTCGGCAGAGGGGGAGGCCGCGGCGAGCTGCAATGTGGTCAGGGCATGCTCCGCCCCGGGGCTGTCGAGATCGGCCAGGACGGTCTCGGCCAGGAGGGGTGCAGCGGGACCGAAGGTCGGCTCCTCGCGCAACGCGCGCTCGAATCCGGTCCGGGCCATGTTGAGCCATCCGGCGCCTGCCGGCTGATGCGCGCTCCTGATCTCCCGCGCGCCGATCCGGAGCAATTCGAGTTTGGCGCTCCCCAAGAGGTACCAGGCGTAGGGCCAGTGGCCTCGCTGGACGGTGGCCTCGTATGCCTCGTCCGCACTCTTGAGCAGCAACGCGGACGATCCGGACGCGGTCCCCCTGGCGAGGAAGATCTGCGCGTTGCGGAGATGGTCGAATGGTGCGCGAGGGGCGCGCGCCGGCTCGGCCATGGCAGAGTCAGCGAGCGCGTCGAGCGCGGCGCGGTCGGCGGGTTTCTGGGCGGCAAGTGGAACGGCGGCCACGAGGAAGCAGAGCAGGGCAGTGAAGCGGCGCACGGGGGCCTTGGGTGGGTATCGGACATATCGACGCCGGAGGGTGGGGCCTTCACACAGAGTTCACACACCTGGCACCGACGGAGATAAGTTTACCCCTCACCTCACTTCAGGGAATCCCCGATGCCGTGGTCCGTGCGTTCCATTCGTTGGGCGGCCATCCTGGGTGCCGCACTCTTCGTCACCAGCAGCGGCGCCGCCCAGGCGCGACACACCTCGACCCTCGCTCAGGCCCAGCGCTTCATGGCCCGCGCCGAGGCCGAGCTCTACGACCTCGGCGTGAAGGCCCAGCAGGCCGAGTGGGTGGCCGAGACCTACATCACCGATGATACCGAGGCGCTGACGGCCGAGGCCGGAAAGAACTTCAACATGGCAGTGGTGCGCCTGGCCGGCGAGGCGCGCCGATACGACCGGGTACGGATGCCCGCGATGCTGCATCGCAAGTTCATTCTCCTCCGGCTGGCCAGCGTGGCGCCGACGCCGGCCGACCCCGCCAAGGCCGAAGAGATGGCCCAGATCGGCGCCAGCCTGACCGGCGACTACGGCAAGGGGAGGTACTGCCGGCCCAAGGCCGGCGGCGGGCAGGAGTGCCTCCAGATCTCGGAGCTCTCCAACATCC
>JANMWE010000213.1:0-2901 GCA_031393795.1 Gemmatimonadota bacterium | reverse complement strand
AGGAGCTGCGCCATGATCCCGGCCGCGAGCTTCTGGTTGATCTCCCCGCTGATGATGATCGTCCGCGCGCGCATCAGGCGTTCGGCGAGGGGGTCGGGGCGGGGGGTCGGCGCTTCCACGGGGGTTTCGAAGTCGGACATGAGTGCCGAGTGGGGAGTAAGGAGTGAGGAGTGAGGGGGTCTCACCTGTCAGAATCCTAGTCGGGCGGGGCGGGGGACGGCAAATCGTACCGGGCTGGGCCAACTGGCGCAGCGATCGCCGTTCCTCCACTTTTCGGGCGCCACCATTCCGAGGCCCTCCTGGAATCTGATTCGCCACCCGCTCCGCTGCTTCACGCCCTGGAAGATCGCTATCGGATCGAGCGGGAGCTCGGTCGCGGGGGGATGGCGACGGTGTACCGCGCGCGTGACCTCAAGCACGGCAGGGATGTGGCGATCAAGGTGCTCCGCCCCGATCTCGCTGCGTTAATCGGAGCGGACCGGTTCCTCGCCGAGATCCAGACCACCGCGAAGCTGCAGCACCCGCACATCCTGCCCCTCTTTGATTCCGGCGCGGTCGACGGGTTCCTCTACTACGTCATGCCCTGCCTCGAAGGGGGGAGCCTTCGCGAGGTGGTGGATCGCACCGCGCCGATGCCCCCCGCGGAAGTCGCCCGCCTCGTGGCCGAAGTGGGTGCGGCGCTCGATTATGCCCACCGCCACGGGGTCATCCATCGGGACATCAAGCCGGCCAACATCCTCCTGCACGATGGGAGCGCGCTCCTGGCCGACTTTGGGATCGCCCGCGCCGTGGCCAGCAGTGCCGATGATCGGATGACGGAGACCGGGCAATCCGTCGGGACACCGAGCTACATGTCCCCCGAACAAGCTGGGGGCGAGCGTGAGATCGGGCCGTCGAGCGATATCTATTCGCTCGGTGTCCTGGCGTATGAGATGTTGTCGGGCACGGTGCCATTCACGGGACCGACGGCGCAGGCCGTCATCGCGCAGCTCTTCACGGAGACGCCGGCCCCGCTTTACATCGCGCGTCCAGAGATCCCCAGACTCGTGGACACTGCCGTCGCCAAGGCGTTGGCCAAGGTGCCCGAGGCACGCTTTTCCAGCGCCGGTGCGTTCGCGGCGGCGCTGCAGGCCGGGGTCGATACGACGAGCGCGAGGGTCGTGGCGCCTGCACGGTCGCCGGCGCAACGCCTGCGCCGGGGTGGGCTCCTGATCGGCGCGGCCCTGCTCATCGCGGCGGCGGGCTGGTGGTGGTCCCGCGGGCACGACCGGGGTGCTCCCGCCTCGTCCACCCCAAGGTTGCTCGCCGTCCTCCCGTTCACCCCCGTCACCAGCGACAGCATCAAGGACATCTTCGGTCGGGGCCTCGCCGTCGAGATCACCGATGAGCTGCACCGGTTGGGCATCGGGGTCGTCGGCTCGTCGGCCGCCACCCTGGCGGCGCACCGATTCCGGTCGAGCGAAGGGGTGGATATCCAGGCCGCGGGACGCGCGGTCGGTGCGGATGCCGTCCTCGACGGGACGATCCTTCCCGACTCGGGGGGCGGCAGGGTGAGCGTCCAGCTGACCGACGTGCGCGACCAGGTCGTGCTCTGGTCGGAGACGTACAAGCTCGGCGGCGACCTCTTCTCCATGCAGGATGCCGTGGCGCGGAAGGTGGCCCAGGCGCTTCGCGTGACGCTGACCCCGGGGCAGTTCGCCCAAGTGCGGCGCGGACGCAGCGAAGACCCGGTCGCCCATGAATTGGTCGTTCGCGCGAAGGGGTACGGCGAACAACGCACCGAGTCGGGTCTCGATCAGGCGATCGCGCTCTACAGTGAGGCGCTCCAGAGGGATTCGTCCTATGCCGAGGCCTGGGCCGGACTGGCGGAGGCCTACAACCTCCAGGGGGTCTTCAGTCCGGTCCGTCCACGGGATGCCTTCCGTCTTGCCGCGGTGGCCACCGATCGCGCACTGGCGCTCGATGATCGTTCCGCCTCCGCGCACCGGAGCCGCGGGTTCCTCGCCGTCTTCTACACGCACGACTGGGAGACCGGTCGGGTGGAGTTCCAGCGGGCTCTCGACCTCGATTCTCTGGCTGCCGGTACCTGGCTTTTCCGGGGCTGGTATTTCGGGGGGATGCTCCGGTACGACTCGATGCTCGCCACTTTCCGACACGCGCGCGCCCTCGACTCGCTCACCCCGATCAATGCGATCCGCCTGGCCGACATCCTTGCCGAGCGCGAGGGCCAGTACTCGGCCGCCCGCACCGAGCTGGCGGGTGTGCTGCGCCGCGATCCTAGCAATGAGATCGCCCGCGCTTCGCTCGCCCCGGTGCTCGCGCACCTCCGAGATTGTCCTACTGCCCTCACGACCCTTCCCCAGCAACCTGATGAAGGGGTGGGTGAGATGCAGTTCTTCGTGCGCACGTGGGGGCTCTGCGGCCAGTCCGCGAAGCTCCGCACCTTTCTCCGGGACGGCGAACACCGCTTGAGGAGCGGCGGCACGGTGAATCCGGTGAGCCTCGCCATCGGGAGCACCTACCTCGGGGACCGGGAGGGGATGTACCGATGGCTCGAGTACGCGGTGGCGAGCGGGGACTGGATGATCTTCTACATCAACATCGATCCGGAGTTCGACTCCTTCCGGGAGGAGCCCCGCTTCCGTGCCCTCATTCAACGCGCGGGAATGCCCTCACCGTAACCTCTCCCACTTTGCGGAGTAGAGCTCGCGGGGCGAGGTTTCGGCATGGATCTTCGGTCCCACCTCACCACCGTTCTCGCCCGTCTCCGCCTCCCGGCCGGGCGCGCGCTGGTCGCGGTCTCCGGTGGCCCCGACTCCCTCGCCCTCCTCGATCTCCTCGTCGCCACCCGCGCCGAGCATGGGCTGGAGCTCATCGTCGCGCACGCCGACCATGGCATCC
>JANMWE010000208.1:0-4343 GCA_031393795.1 Gemmatimonadota bacterium | reverse complement strand
CCGGCGTGGACGGCGTAGAAGGCCCCGGCCTCAGCCTTGGAGAGCCGCATCAGGCGGGCAGCCCGGACCACGAACCCCTCTTTCTGGAGGTGAGCGAGGATGAGGCCGGTCTTGCCGCTGGCGACGGCATCGGGCTTCAGGATGGCGAGGGTGAATTCCTTGCTCATATGCTTGGTTCTGTCTCAGTAAGGGTGAGAGGTGAGGGGTAAGAGGTAAGGGGGGACTCCCCCTCACTCCTCACCCCTTACCCCTTACTTCAGTCGGGCCTTCACCAGCTCGACCACGTCGATCGGCCGCTTCATGACCGCGATGCCGGCGGCCTCGAAGGCGGCCATCTTCTCGGCCGCGGTGCCGCTGTGCCCGCTGATGATGGCCCCGGCGTGGCCCATCCGCCGCCCCGGGGGCGCGGTCTGCCCGGCGATGAAGCCGACCACCGGCTTCTTGACCTTCGCCTTCACGAACTCGGCGGCCTTCTGCTCATCGGTCCCGCCGATCTCGCCCATCATCACGATGACGTCGGTGCCCGGGTCATCGTTGAAGGCCGAGAGGCAGTCGATGAAGTTGGTGCCGATGATCGGGTCGCCGCCAATGCCGACGCAGGTGGACTGCCCGATCTTGTTGCGGGTGAGGTGATTCACCACCTCATACGTGAGCGTGCCCGAGCGGGAGACCAGGCCGACCCGGCCCGGGGTGCAGATCCCGCCGGGGATGATGCCGACCTTGGCCTCGCCCGGGGTGATGGCGCCGGGACAGTTCGGGCCGATGAGCCGCGCCCCGCGCTCGCGCACGAAGGGCATCACCTTGGTCATGTCCATCACGGGCACCCCCTCGGTGATGCAGACCACCAGCTTGATCCCGGCGTCGACCGCCTCGTAGATGGCCCCCGCCGCGCCGGCCGGCGGCACGTAGATGACGCTGGTGTTGGCGCCCGCCTGGGCGACCGCTTCGGCCACCGTGTTGAAGATCGGCGCGGTCCCTTCGAAGGTCTGGCCTCCCTTCCCCGGCGTCACACCGGCGACGACCTTGGTGCCGTAGGCGATCATCTGCTTGGCGTGGAACGAACCATCACGCCCAGTGATCCCCTGCACCACCAACCGCGTGTCCTTCCCGATGAAGACGCTCACGCGGCCTCCTTGACGAGCTTGACGACCTTGCTGACGGCCTCATCCATGTCCTTGAGCGCCGTGATGCCGATCCCCTCGAGGATCTTGACCGCCTCGGCCTCGTTGGTGCCCGTCAGGCGCACCACGATCGGCACCTTCACCGGGAACTGGGCCAGCGCGGTCTTGATGCCGTTGGCCACGTCGTCGGTGCGGGTGATGCCGCCGAAGATGTTGAAGAGGATCCCCTTCACGCTCTTGTCGGCGGTGATGATCCGGAGGGCGTTGACGACCTTCTCGGGGTTGGAGCTCCCACCGATGTCGAGGAAGTTGGCGGGATCGCCCCCGTAGTACTTGACCAGGTCCATCGTGGCCATCGCCAGCCCCGCCCCGTTCACCACGCACCCGACGTTGCCGTCGAGCTTGATGAAGGTGAGGTTGGCCTTCCGGGCCAGGACCTCGCTCGGCTCCTCGGCGGTCTCGTCGCGCATCGCGGCGAGCTCCGGATGCCGGTCGAGCGCGTTGTCGTCGATGGACACCTTGGCGTCGAGCGCCAGGACCTTGCCGTCGGGCGTGGTGACGAGCGGGTTGATCTCGGCCAGGGAGGCGTCGTTGTTCACGAACACCTGGTAGAGCTGCTGCATGATCGACGCCGCCGCCCGGGCATTCGCGATGTTGGTCGGATAGAGGAAAAGCCCGAGCCCGAGCGCCTCGTGCGGCAGGAGCCCGTAGCGCGGATCGACCCCCAGCTTCTTGATCTTCTCGGGGGTCTTGGCCGCCACCTCTTCGATGTCGATGCCGCCGGCCGGACTCACCATGAAGACGGGGCGCTGGCTCTCGCGATCCATGATGATGCCGCAGTAGGCCTCGGTGGCGATCTCCGCCGCGGGGACCACCAGCACCTTGGAGACCGTCAGACCCTTGATCTGCATGCCGAGGATCTTCTCGGCGTAGCCCTTCGCCTCAGCCGCGTCCTTGGCGAGCTTCACGCCGCCCGCCTTGCCACGGCCGCCGGCGTGCACTTGCGCCTTGACCACGACGGTCCCACCCAGCCGCTTGGCGATGGCCTCGGCCTCGGCCGGCGTCGCCGCGACGTCACCATCGGGCATCGGCACGCCGGCCGCCTTGAGCAGGCCGCGCGCTTGATATTCGTGGAGATTCACGTCAATCCCTCGTGAGAGTGGTTCCCGCGCGCCCTTCGAGCGCCGCGAGTCCTTCCGACAACCTGGCGATGACCGCCCGTCCGCCCGTTTCGCGGGCGAACTGCGCTGCCGCCTCGACCTTGGGAGCGATGCTCCCCTTCTGCAGCTCCCCGCGCGCGAGCATCCCGTCCGCCTCGGCGAGCGTCATCTTCGTCAACTTCCGCTGGGTCGGCTTCCCCCAGTCGGTGTACACCCCGTCGGCCTCGGTGAGGATCAGGAGGACCTCGGCGCCGAGGTCGCGCGCCAGGATGGCGGAGACGCGGTCCTTGTCCACGACGGCGTCGATCCCTTCCAGCACTCCCTTCGCGTCCCGATAGACCGGGGGCCCGCCGCCGCCTGCCGCCACGACGATCACGCCGTCCTGCACCAGCATCCGGACCAGCTTCTCCTCGACGATCCCCTTCGGTCTCGGGCTCGCCGTGAGACGGCGCCACTCCCCTTTCCCTTCGTCGATCACCGGCACGCCGCGCGCCTTCAACCGGGCGGCCTGTTCGGCGGTGAGCGCCGATCCGATCCGCTTGCTCGGCTGGCTCAGGGCGGGATCGGCGGCGTCGACCAGGGTCTGCGTCACCACCGTGATCACCTGGCGATCGATGCCGGCGCGGGCCAGCGCATTCTCGAGCGACTGCTGGATCATGTAGCCGATCCAACCGGCGGTACCGGCCACGAGCACACCGAGCGGAAGCGGCTCGACGAGATGGGCCGCCAGCTCGTTCCGCACCAGCTCGTCCCCCACTTGGGGGCCGTTGCCGTGGACCAACGCGACGTTCCAGCCGGCCTGGGCGAAGGCCACGATCGGAGCGAGACTCTCGCGCGTGTGGCGGAACTGATTGGTGATCGTGGCGGGCTCGCCCGGATGCGCGAGCGCGTTGCCACCCAATGCCACGACCACGGTCTTCGTCCCTTTGGCCACCCGCCCTCCCAGTTCAGGCGCCGAAGCTAGCGGCGCGGGCAATCGATTACAAGCAGACATCTATAGATGGAGGCCGTAAAGTATAGGGGTTCCGGCCAGCAGTCGCGCCTCCCCCAATTGAGGGAGTTCCGCGAACACTTCCGCCCGCCGGGCCGGGTGCACCTGTACCACCGGATCACACACGACAGACGCGCCAGGCCACCCCTCGGCCCGGCGCGTCGGTCACTTGTGTACTGGTCAGTTCTTCGTGAAGCCGCGCAGCGGTGCCCCGTGTCCACGGTACCGGCAGCAGCTCGTGGCCGCGGAGCGCCGAGAGCTACAAGGCGGCCTTACTCGCGGTAGATGTCGCGCCGATGACCGATCTTTACCACCATGATCCGCAGCACTGCATCCTCGATCTCATAGAGAATCCGGTAGTCTCCCTGCCGGACACGATATCGCTCCTGCCCCGACAGTTTCTCCGCGCCCACCGGCCGTGGATCCTCGGCGAGGGCCTGGATGCGTGCAATGACCCGGCCCCGATCCTTTGCGGGCAACTGGGCCAGTTCCTTGGCGGCGGACCGCTTGATCTCAAGGCTATAGCTTGCCACGCCGCTTCAGGTCTTTGAGGACGTCCTCGAAGGCCAGCGACGGCTCCTTGGCCCGAGCGGCAAAGGCCGCCAGGTCCTCGGCATCTTCGGCCAAGCTCTCCCGAATGGCGGCATTGACCAGATTGGAAAGGCTCCGCTCCGTCGAGGCGGCCTTGATCCGGAGCGCTCGGTGGAGTGTGGGGTCGAAGTACACGGTGGCGCGCTTGAGGGTGGGCATACCGGGAAGGTAGCACCACAACGTTTTGACGTCAAGACGCCAGATGGCGGTACTGCCTCCCCGCAGCGCGGCGTGGTGGAGCGCGACGCCTGGCCCCCCGCCGATCAGCGTTCCGTCCTCACGCTCCTCGACGCCCTCAACGAGTCCCGCCAACGCACCACCCGCCCCGCTCGCCGGAGCTGACCCTTACGCGGGTCCTCCCACCCCGCACGCCAGCGGGTCAACGCACCCCCCGGGACCGGCCCATATACGCCCACCTGCGGGGGGCACTTGCACTTGCACCGCCGGATACCACACGACCGACGCACTGGGCTCTCGATC
>JANMWE010000188.1:0-11120 GCA_031393795.1 Gemmatimonadota bacterium | reverse complement strand
TCCACGAAGAGGTCGCGCCCCCCGTTCATGAGGACCGGGTACTTCTCCCCCACCACCCTGAGCCCCGGGCCGAGCATCGCCTCGGGGATCGCGAAGCCGCTGATCCAGGCCGAGTCGAGGTGGAATCGGATCGCGTTCGGGCTGGCCTGGTCGAGGGAGATGCTCGCCTCGATCGGGGTCGCGGGGTCGAACATCGATACCAGTACCGCAAGGGAGACCTGCGCCTCCCGCGGGATGTCCCCCACTTTGCCGTGCACGCGAAGGCGGGCGGAGTCGATCGTGACCCGGAGCCCCATCTCGGGGATCGGGCGGACGCCGAGGCGGGCCATCAAGTAGGCGGTCCAGTCGCCGGCATCGACCGTGGCGCTGTCGAGGAGGCGGGTGACGAAGACCGAGTCGACCGTGCCGGCGGCACGGAGCACGCCGGCGTTGGTCATCCGGGCCCCGGTGGTGTCGGGCGCGGGCGGCGCGGGGGTCTGAAGGAGGGCGGTGACACAGAGTGCGAGGATCATTGCGGAATCTTAACCCAGCGGGCGCGGGAACCCATGATGGACCGAACCCAGGAGGGGCCGAGGTGGAGTGGGGGACGTCCTGGAGGTCGAGATGGGCGGGAGCAGAGACCCTGGAGACCCCTGAGAACCTGAAACAACCACGGACGCGGGAACCCATGATGGACCGAACCCAGGAGGGGTCTGGGTGGGGCGGGGAAGTCTCTGGAGGAAAGATGGGTGGGAGCAGAAGCCCTGAGACCCCTGAGAACCAGAAACGACAACAACAAGAACAGCAAGAGCAACAACAAACAGCAACAACAAACACCAACAAACCCATACGCTCGGGTGCGGTTTCAGGGTCTTATGGATTTCTGGGTCTCTGCTCCCGCCCATCCTGAGGTCACAGAAACGCTGGCCGGAAGCCCGGATCGCCCTGGGTTCGGCCCATCGTGGGTTCCCGCGCTATCTTGTAACCGTCCTTGTCTTGATCTCTCCGTCCCCGGTCCCGTGCCACGCGCCCTTTCGCTCGTCATCCCTGAAGGCCTGATCGTCATCGCCGCCGTGGCGCTGGCGCGTTTCGGCGCGTCGCTCACCGGCTTCGCGCAGGTGGCCGAGTGGCTCCCGGCGATCGTCTTCCTCGGCGGGGCCGGGATCGCCTGGCGCTTCGGTCGCGGACGGCTCATCGCTGCACTCGGCGTGCTGGCCCCGTTCTGGGCCTGGATCGTGGTCGATCCCGATGCCTCGTGGCGACTTCCCTTGGCGGTCGCGGCCGCGGTGGTGCTCTCGGTCGTCGGCTGGTCGCGTGAACGCGGCCTGCGTGGTCCCTACGTCGCGGCCCTGGTCCTCTCGCTGGCGGGGATCGGCGTCTACGCCCTGGGTGCCGACCGCCTGGCCGTCACGACTCCGGGACCGCTCGCCAACTTTATGGCCTGGAGCGCCCTCCCTCCGGCGGGCGCCGCGGCGCTTCTCCTTGCGCTGATGGCACTGCTCACCGCGAGCATCCTTCGCACGGATGGCATCGCCCAAGGGGCGCTCTGGGCGGTCGTGGCGGTCTGGGGTGCACTGGTGGTCGGGGAACGGGCGGGAGCACTGGTCATCGTGGCGGGAGGGGGCGCGGCACTGGTGGCCGGGACCCTCGAGTCGATCTTCGCGGCGGCGTATCGCGATGCGCTCACCGGGCTGCCGTCTCGCCGGGCGCTGGATGAGATGCTCGATGGGCTGCCTCAGGGGGCGGTGGTGGCGATGGTGGACGTGGACTATTTCAAGCAGTTCAATGACACCTACGGCCACGACACCGGCGACCAGGTGCTCCGGATGGTGGCGTGGCGGCTGAACGAGATCCCGGACGTGCAGGCGTTCCGGTACGGTGGTGAGGAGTTCACGCTGGTCTTCACCTCGCTCTCACTCAAGGACGCCCTCGCGCGACTCGAAGGAGGCCGTCTGGCGGTGGCGGCGAGCCGGTTCACGCTCCGCTCCGGCGACCGGCCGAAGGGGAAGAAGGGCAAGGAGAAGCGCGGGGGCGAGCATAGCAGGCACGGGTTGGGCGTCACCGTCTCGATGGGCGCCGCTGTGCGTGGCGCGGGCGAGCACGCGCAGGCGCTCCTCAAGCGCGCCGACGACGCGCTCTACGCAGCGAAGGGGGCCGGACGGGATCGGGTGCTCACGGCAAAGTAGTGTTGAAACCACACCAACGAGCCGGAACCGTCCCGAACGCAGTCATGTTCAGTGATCCGTTTGGGTTGACACCAGATTCGGTGAGGATTGGGTGGCGGCCGCTGGGAGGTATCGCCGGTGCGCTTCACGCCCATCATGCAATCGAGGTCGGGGAGAACGGTCATTGGCGCGCGGTAGAACTCGTCCCTGATGCCAACAACAAGAACACAATCGAGTTTTTTGATCCGAATTCTCCTAGTCGATCGAACTATACTTGGAGCGCGACGGTCACCCCGCCTCAAGGTATGTCAAGTCGAGAATTCGATAAGGCCGTTTGGAGTGCGGCGGCAAGCGTCGGGAATGAGGCCGCTGGTAAGACATACCACGCTGACGGCCTCCACAATTCAAACAAGTTCGCATGGTCGGTGATCAATGAGGCCGGAGGTAGGATGCCGAAGTCAGCAGAGGGGCCGCTCAATGCACCGGGCCTCTGCGGAGGGAATCGCGATAGTGTGACCTACGGCGTTGGCAACCAATGCGGGAATTGACCTGACATGAGCTACCAGACATACCGCTGGATTCTTGTGGGCCTCAGCATTGCAATCTCGGCGTCGTTGGTTTGGGCGGCAGCCGATGGTGCGGCTCGCGTCCGCCGCCTCCTTGGGTACTGCATATTGGGTGCGCTGTTGCTGGGTGGTGTGGACTACGTCGCTCAACGCGCGAAGGAAACGCCCTTGATTGTGTATCTCGTGGGCGCGACTCTCCCAACGGTCGTGGTAGCCGGCGTTGTGTTAATGAAAGAGAAGCGTTGGTTCATGAACCTCATTCTCGTCCTCGCAAGTGCAGCGCTTTGGTTAGGACTGCTTTGGTGCGTCCACTTTTTGATGTTCCTCTAGCTCCCCGGCCCCGTATAGCATGCGGCGCTCGTGGCGCACCGGGGTTGTCGGGCCTGGGAGAGCGGAGCGGGTCGCGTGTGAGGGCGGGCCTCCGGGGCCTTCTGCGTAGCAGACCTCACCCCCGGTGATGGGGTGAGGTGAGGATGGTGGCACCCTGCAATGCTCTGTGCGAGCCGCGGAGCCCGGACGGTGCCGGGACGTCCCTGTGGATCGGGCCTCGAGGGCCGTGAAGGGAAACGGCAGTGGCCCACCACCCCCACCGCCACAGTAGGGGCCGGGACAAAACTCGTCAAGCCGGGGGCCGAGGGCCGCCCGTCCTCGGGCGGCCGGGGCCCCGTCTTCCGGGTCGAGCAATTGTCAAAGAGCGCCGGAATAGCACCGCGCCTACGGGATCCAGGGAACACAGCTCATCGGGGTCGGGGCTCGGGGCCCGTCACGTCTTCATCGGTACTCCAGATCCGGGTGTCCCTCAGCCCCCAGTTAAACGTGGCGATCGCGGTGGCGTCGCACGATTCGTTTGATGGGCTCGGTCATTTGGACACCCCGCGGCCGGCACGGACTGCGAGTATTGTATGGTGTGTGTTGCGTTAGCTGGTCGCTGGGACTGCGTGCCGGTGCTGCTGGAACACGGCGACGTCAAACGCCTTCCGATCCCGGAGCACCGCGAAGAGGATCGGCACCAGCCGCCGAGCGAGGATGACGCAGCTTTCGGTGCCGCTCCGCCCCGCGGCCCGGAGTCGCAGGTACTCGCTCCGATACAGCCCGCGCCCCTGGCACCACCGCCCCGCGAGGAGGAAGAGCTGGCGGCGGAGCATCGGCCGCCCCCGCTTGGAGAGCCGCAGCACCCCGGCCGACAGCCCCGACTCCGCGGTGACGCCATTCAGGCCGGCGAGCTTGAGCCACTGGCGCGGGGAGTCGAAGCTGGACGGGTGCCCCAGCTCCCCGACCAGCATCGCGGCACAGGGGGCACTGATCTCGGGGACCGAGGTGAGGAGGGTGGCCTCGGGGCAGGCCGCGACGGCGGTGGTGAGCTGCGCTTCGAGGGCCAGGACCTGCGCATCGAGCAGCGCCCATCGCGCGAGCAGGTCGAGGAGCTCTTGGCTCCGCTCGGCGGTGGCCTCGGTGAGGCCCAGGCTCGTGAGGGCGGAGCCGCGCAGGGACTGGATCGTCGCGGTCTTGCACTGCCCGTGGCTGGCATCCTTGAGGAGCGTCGTCACCGACCGCAGGGACGCCTTCGCAAACGCCGCCGGCGTGGGCCACCGCTGCAGGAGCACGCGCGGGGTCACGTGGTCGAGCCCGGAGAAGTGGCTCATGAACTCGGGCCAGGCCAAATCGAGGATTCCTTGGGCCCGGGTCCGGAGCCGCGCCCGCTCGACGCCGAGGCGGTGGCGGTGCATCGCGAGCTGCTTGCAGGCCGCCACGTCGGGGCGGAGCTGGGGGAAGCGGACGAAGGTCCCGTCCCGCACCAGGGTGGCGATCTGGCGGGCGTCGCGGAGGTCGCTCTTCAAGCGGCTGTTGAACGACGCCTCGCGGCTCTTCTTGGTGCTCATCGCGAGGACCGAGACCACGGGGCAACCCTGGCCACGGCACCACGCGGCGAAGGTAGCGCCGTGATGCCCCGCGAACTCGATCCCGACGAGCATCTGGGCGGGGGTGATGCTGGGGAAGGTCTGTCGGAGCTCGGCCCACCACGCCTCAAAGCTCGGCCGGCTGACATCGACCTTGGCACGCTCGAGCACCGTGGCGTCCGGGCCCCGGGCGACGATGGCGTGGAACTGCTTGGCGGCGTTGACGCCGATGTGGAGCGGGAACTGGCCGGCCCAGCGCCGCTGGCGCTCCTGGCGGTCGTCAGGAAGCGTGGGGGCTGTGGGGACCGGGGCGAGGACGGTAGGCATCGGAGACTCCGCGTGAGGGGTCCCCGAAACCTGCGGTGGCGTTACACTTGTGGGTGGAGCGGGATATAGACGTGTGAGGGACCTACCCTGAGTTGAGTAGGTCCCTCACTGCGTTCGGGACGGTTCCGTAGGCGGCTACAGTCCTGGTCCGCCGGGTGTGAGCGGCTCGATCCCGCTTGGCGTCCCACCGGCCCCGGCCCCCGACGTCGAATCGGTCGTCACCGGCGCCGTCGGTGCCGCGGCCGGCGTTTCGAGCGTGTCCGAGACGACCTCGGGACCGAAGTCGGTGTCCACCGGGATCTGGATCCCGTCGCCACCGATGACGCGGAAGAGCTGCCACTGTGCCGCGCGGGCGCGCCTGGTCCGCCCCCCGTTGAAGAACGCCACGACGATGTACGTCCCCTCGCGGCGGCCGAGGTAGCCGGCGAGGGTCGAGACACCGGCGAGGGTGCCGGTCTTGGCGCGCACCACCCCCGCGCCACCCCGAAATCCGCCGCGGAGCGTCGCGAGCGTGCCGGCGCCATTGGCCGGGAGCAGAAAGGGGAATTCCTCGGTGCCCGCGCGCGCGGGGATCCGCGCCAAATAACTCGCCATGACGTTGGCGGTCACCCGGTCGTCGTGCGACAGCCCGCTGCCGTCCACCAGGCGGAATCCGTTGGTGGTACCGATCACTTTGGCGATGTGCGCCTCGAGTGACTCCGCCGGCGCGTCCCACCCCGCGGCCCAGCGGAGCAGGAGCTCGGCGCCGATGTTCAGGCTCCGGCGGTTCACCATCGCCACCACCGAGTCGAGCGGTGGCGACGTGACCTCCGCCAGCACCTTGGTCTGCGCGGCCGCGGGCGGGAGCATCGCGGGTGACTCCCGGTCCCACCGGATCCCCGCCTGCGAGAGCACCGCCGCCCACGCCACCTCGAGCACTCGGCGCGGGTCGGCCGCCGCGCCTTTGACTTCGCGCATCCCGGCGCGGTGACCGATCCAGCCGCGGAGCGCGATCCGGCCGTCGCGCATCGGCACCAGGCGGAGGCGACTCCGCCGGCTCGCGCGGGTCACCGCCTCATTGACGATCAGGTCCTTCACGCCCACGGGCTCATCGCGCGCGATCCGCGGCCGCCCACCGATCCGGCCGCTCGGGAGGACCAGAAGATCGACGATGTTCTCGTGCACTGTCACCGGGCCGATGAGCGGAGCGTAGATGCTCCCGATGTTCGCGCTCCGCCACGCGGTGGGGTATCGGGCGTCCGCGGTCGTGGGCTCGGCGCTGGTGATCAGCATCGGGCCCGCGAGGCTCGTGATCCCCTGGGCCGCCAGCTGGGCGGCGAGGTCGTAGAGCCGAGGGCCCATCCCCTGGGGGTCTTCAAGGGTGGGATCGCCGTTGAGCTGGAGCTGCCAGGTGCCGGCCCACTGGCCCGTGGTCGAATCCAGCGCGCCGATCCCGACCACGCGGGTGGCCTGGGTGAAGGCGCCCCCGAGCCGGCTGCGGGCAAAGGAGGTAGTGAAGACCTTGACGGTGGAGGCGGGGAGGAAGGGCCGGTCGGGGTTCTTGGCCCAGAGGACGTTGCCTCGCTCGTCGCTGATGACGATCCCCCAGGAGCCGGCCGTGCGGCGCGACGTGGTGCGATACCAGGCGTCGACCTTCCGCTTGAGAGCGATCGGGAGCTGCAGGGGGCCCGGAGGGGCGGCCCCGATGGACGGGGTCGTGGGACGCTGTGCCGCGAGGGGGGCCGCAAGCAGCAACGTTGCCAGGATGGAACGCTTGATCACGCCGAAGTATACGAAAGGACGCCTCTCGCTTGAAGCGGTGATCCCTTTAGGTGCCTAGATCGGCGGGCGCGCAAACCCAGGATGATCCGGACCCACGATGTTCCGCTCTGGGATGCGGCGTTCAACTCGACTGCCGAGCACGCGGCTGTGTGGTCTCAGGCCGGGATTCCGCGCTGGGACAGCACAATTGCATTCAGATGATCGCGAGATCCCCGCTCCCCGAAGTGAGCCTCCTGGGTTCGGTCCATTTTGGGTTCGCGCGCTTGACCCACTCAAATCAACGAGGGACCTCCTCACTGCTGAGCAGGTCCCTCGTCGTTCTTACCGCTTGACCGCCTGACCGCTCTATCGCCCGCCGAGCAGCAGCGTCTTGGCGATGGTCTGGAGCTGCATGTTGCTGGTGCCTTCGTAGATCGTCCCGATCTTGGCGTCGCGGTAGAACTTCTCCACCGGGTACTCGCGGGTGTAGCCGTTCCCACCGAAGAACTCGACGCACTGCGAGGTGACCCGTTCCGCCACCTGCGAACTGAAGAGCTTCGCCATCGCGGCATGCGTCGTGAACGGGAGGCCGGCATCCTTCCGGCGCGCGGCATCGTACACCAGCAGCCGGGCGGCGTGGAGCTCCACCGCGCACTGGGCGAACTGGAACTGGATCCCCTGGTTCTCCGCGAGCGCCTTGCCGAACTGCTTCCGTTCCCGGAGGTACGGTGCCGCGGCGTCGAGTGCGCCCTGCGCCACGCCGATCATCTGGGCGCCGATGCCGATCCGCCCCTCGTTGAGGGTCTCGATGGCCGACTTGTATCCCTTGCCCACCTCGCCGAGGACGTTCGCGTCGGAGACGAAGGCGCCGTCGAAGATCAGCTCGACCGTGCTGGAGGCGCGGATGCCGAGCTTCTTCTCCTTCTTGCCGATCGTGAAGCCGGGGGTGTTCCGCTCGACCAGGTAGGCGGTGATCCCCTTATATCCCTTCGTGAAGTCCGTGTTGGCAAAGACCAGAAAGATGCCCGCCTCGGCGCCATTGGTGATCCAGAGCTTCTGGCCGTTGAGCTTCCACCCGCCGTCGGCCTTCTCGGCCTTGCAGGTGAGCGCGAACGCGTCCGAGCCGCTCCCGGACTCCGACAGCGCGAAGGCGCCGAGGAGGTCCGTGGTGAGCCGCGGGAAGAGCCGGCGCTTCTGCTCGTCGTTGCCCCACTTCATCAGGGCGTTGTTGAACAGGGTGTTGTGCACGTCGACGTAGATCGCGGCCGACGCATCCACCCGGGCCAGCTCCTCGATGGCCAGCACCGCCAGGAGGATCGAGCCGCCGGCGCCGCCGTACTGCTCCGGGACCTCGATGCCCATCAGCCCCAGCTCGAAGAGCTTGACGATGATCTCGGGCCGGAACTGGGCCGCCTCGTCCATCTCGTGGACGTGGGGCTTCACCTCCGACTCGGCGAATTCACGCACGGTCGAACGGAACAGCTCTTCCTCTTCGGAGAGCTGGCTGACGCCCACGGGGGCGGTGGCGGTGGTGCTCATGGGGTGCTCCGGGAACAGTGATACGGTCGAACCTAACGTTCCAAAGATAACGCCGACTTCCGACGAGGGCTAACCGCGGCGCGTGAATCGCGAGAGGCGCGATAGGGTGTTCAGGGCCGCTGTCGCGCCTTATGCGCCTTACGCGCCTTTGGACTTGCGCAGGACCTCCAGCACCACCGGCACCTTCCCCAGCGGTGCGCTGATCTGGGCCCCCTGGACCCGGTCACGCACCCCGGCGAGCATCTCGCGGCAGATCTGCACCCCTTCATCGAGCGCAGCCTCTTTCCCCTTGTTGCTTGCCGCCCGCATCCGCGCCAGCACCTCGTCGGGGACGGTCACCCCCGGTACCTCATTGGCCAGGAACTCCGCATTCCGGAGTGATACCAGCGGCCAGAGCCCGGCGATGACCGGGACCTTGAAGTGCGCGGTGCGCTTGAGGAACAGATCGAGCTGCGTCAGGTCGAACACCGGCTGCGTCACGATGTACTCCGCGCCGGCGTCGATCTTCCAGTGTAGCCGCTTGAGCTCGCGCTCCAGGTCCGGCGCGGTGGGGTTGGCGCCCACCCCGATCACGAACTTGGTGGTCTGCCCCATCGCGTTGCCTCCGGGATCGAGCCCGCGGTTGAGCCGCGCCACCAGGTTGGTCAAACCGATGCTGTCGATGTCGAACACCGCCGTGGCGTCGGGGTAGGGGCCCATCTTCGGCGGGTCGCCGGTGACGAGCAGCAGGTTGCGCAGCCCCGCTGCCGCCGCGCCGAGCAGGTCGCTCAGCATCCCGAGCAGGTTCCGGTCGCGGCAGGCATAGTGCACCACCGCCTCGAGGCCGGTCTGCTGCTGGATCATCAACCCCGACAGGAGCGACCCCATCCGGCTCTGCGCCCGCGGGCCGTCGGGGACATTCACCGCGTCCACCCCGGCGGCCTTGAGGGTGCGGCATTGCGCGAACATCGGTTCGGGATCGACCCCCTTGGGAGGCGTGATCTCGACGGTGGTGATGAACGCCCCCGTTGCGAGCTTGGCGCCGATGGCCGAACGCTCCGCCAGCGGCACGGGGGGGAGGGGCTGCGCCTCGGTGACCTGCACCGCGACGTGGTGCTGGCGAGGCGAGACGCTCTGGACGAACTGCGCGATCGCCCTGATGTGCTCCGGCGTCGTGCCGCAGCATCCGCCGACGAGCGTCGCCCCCGCCTCGGCCAGCCGCTTGGCATAGGTGCCGAGGTATTCAGGGCTCGCCATGTAGATCTTCCGGTCTCCCACGTCGCGCGGAAGGCCGGCGTTCGGCTGTGCAGTGAGCGGGAGCTTCACGACCTTGGCAAGCTGCTCGATCACGTCGAGCACGCCGGCCGGCCCCACCGAGCAGTTCACCCCGATCGCGTCGACGCCCAGGGCGGCGAGCATCGGGCCCCAGGTGGCGGGGGCGGAGCCGTACGCGGTGCTGCCGTCGATGCCCACGGTCATCTGGGCGATGATCGGGAGGTCGCTCCGGGCTCGTGCCGCGCGGACCCCCGCTTCGACCTCGTGAACGTCCGCGAAAGTCTCGAAGCAGAAGCCGTCCACCCCCCCCTCGAGCAATCCATCGATCTGCCGCCCGAACGCCGCCTCCGCCTCCGCCATCCCCAGCTCGCCGAACGGCTCGACCCGGACACCGAGGGGCCCGATGGCGCCGAGGACGAGGACCCGGTCGCGGCCGGCATCGCGCGCCAACCGCGCCGCGGCGGCGTTGATCTTCTCGGTTTCGGCGGTGAGGCCGTACTGGGCCAGCTTCAGCGGGTTGGCGCCGAAGGTGTTGGTCTCGAGCAGCTCGGCCCCGGCCTTCACGTATTCGCGATGGATCTCGCGGACCAGTTCGGGCGCCTTGAGGCAGAGTTCATCGTAGCAGACGTTGAGGAAGGCGCCCTTGGCATAGAGCATCGTTCCCATCGCGCCGTCGACAACGTGCACGCGGCCGTCCGTCAGCAATTTGCGGAGATCGGTCATATCATTTGGCCGGGAGTTTGAAGTCGGGAGGGGTGTAAGGCGGGATCTCGTCTTGCACCCCCCCCAACTCCCAGCTCCTAACTCCTTTCGTATCCAAGGTTCGGTGCCAGCCACCGCTCCGCCTCCGCCACCGTCCAGCCCTTCCGCTTTGCGTAGTCCTCCACCTGGTCGCGCCCGATCTTGCCCACGCCGAAATAGGCCGACTCCGGGCGCCAGAAGTACCACCCGCTCACCGCGGCGGTCGGAAGCATCGCGAAGCTCTCGGTGATGGTCATCCCGGCCGCATGCTCGGCGTCGAGCAGGCGCCAGATGATCCCTTTCTCGGTGTGGTCGGGGCAAGCAGGATACCCTGGCGCCGGACGGATCCCTTGGTACTTCTCACGGATCAGATCGTCGTTGCCGAGCGATTCGTCCCTGGCGTAGCCCCAATACTCTGTGCGCACCTTCTCGTGCAGCCGCTCGGCCAGCGCCTCGGCCAGGCGGTCCGCCAGCGCCTTGGCGAGAATGGCGGAGTAGTCGTCGTGCTTCGCCTCGAACTGTGCCACGAGCGGGTCCAGGCCGTGCCCCGCGGTCACCGCGAACGCGCCGAGGAAGTCGTTGGACGGGGCGACGAGATCAGCGAGGGAGTGGTAGGGGCGACCCTTGGGGCGCTGGCCCTGTTGCCGCAGGAAGTGGATCACCTGCGCCGGGTGCGCTGGCGAATGGGGACGCGCGTCGCTGAGCGTCACGTCATCCGGGCCCGTCCGCGCGGCAGGGAAGAACCCGACCACGGCGCGCGCGCGGAGCAGCTTGTCGCCGACGATGCGCTTGAGGAGCGTCTGCGCGTCCGTGAAGAGTTCTCGCGCTTCGGGGCGCTCGAGGATCCCCGGGTAGCTCCCCTTCAGCTCCCACGCCTGGAAGAAGGGGGTCCAGTCGATCCGTTGGATCAG
>JANMWE010000176.1:0-4473 GCA_031393795.1 Gemmatimonadota bacterium | reverse complement strand
TCGCCGCCGAACGGGGTGTTCCGGCTCTTCGAGCAGAAGTGCGCAGCATCGACCTTCCAGCGGAGCTCGGGGTCGAAGACCACCAGGTCGGCCGGGGCCCCCACGGCCAGGGTCCCGCCGACCAGCCCGAAGACCTGCGCCGGCCGAGTGCTCATCCGGTGGATCAGCTCGGGGAGGGTCAGGAATCCCGGCTTCACCAGCTCACGGATGGCGAGGCCGAGCGCGGTCTCGAGGCCGAGGATGCCGTTGGGGGCATCGTCGAACTCCCGCTCCTTGGCGTCGTAGTGGTGCGGCGCGTGGTCGGTGGCGATGCAGTCGATGGTCCCGTCCTTCACCGCCTGGCGGATCGCCTCGCGATCGTCGTCGGTGCGGAGGGGGGGATTCATCTTGGCGTTTGTGTCGTACCCTTCCACCCGGGCGTGCGTCAAGGTGAAGTGGTGCGGCGCCGCCTCGGCCGTCACCCGAAGGCCTTTGTCCTTGGCTCGGCGGATCAGTTCGACCGACCCGCGGGTGCTCATGTGGCAGAGGTGGATATGCCCGCCCGTGAGCTCCGCCAGGATGCAGTCGCGCGCCACCTGGATCTCCTCGGCGGCCGACGGGATCCCCTTCAGGCCGAGTCGGGTGGAGACGATCCCTTCGTGCATGGCACCACCGTGGGCGAGGGAGACGTCCTCGCAGTGGTCGGCCACCGGGATCCCGAAGATCCTGGCATACTCGAGCGCGGTGCGCATCATGTGGCTCGACTGCACCGGCTTCCCGTCGTCGCTCACCGCCACCGCCCCTGCCCCGACCATCTCGCCGAACTCGGCGAGGCGCTCCCCCTTCTGCCCGATCGTGATGCAGCCGATCGGGTAGACCCTCGCCTTGGCCGCCTTCCGCGCCTGCGCCACCACGAACCCCACCGACGCCTGGTTGTCGATGACCGGATCGGTGTTGGGCATCGCGCAGACCGCGCTGAACCCTCCTGCCGCCGCGCCGGCCGCGCCGGTGGCGATGGTCTCGATATCCTCGAACCCCGGCTCGCGCAAATGGACGTGCACGTCGATCAGCCCGGGCGCGACGACCATCCCCTTGGCGTCGTGCACCTGCCCGCCATCGGGGAGCCCGATGTTCCGGCCCACCGCCGCGACCCGGCCGTCGACCACCAGCACGTCGGCGATGCCGTCGGCGTTCCGGCTCGGGTCGATGACCCGGCCTCCCTTGAGCAGGAGCGGGATCATGACTCCTCCGCCCGGGCCGCGCCCGCGTCGGGCTTGCCGCCCGCCAGGAGGTAGAGCACCGCCATCCGCACCGCGACCCCGTTGGTCACTTGCGGCAGGATCACGGAGTGCGGCCCGTCGGCCACGGCGGAGTCGATCTCGACCCCGCGGTTCATCGGGCCCGGATGCATGATCACGAGGTCCTTGGGCGCCTTCTCGAGACGTTCGACCGTCACGCCGAAGACGCGATTGTATTCGCGGAGCGAGGGGATGTACCCCATCTCCATCCGCTCGAGCTGGAGCCGCAGGATGTTGAGCGCGTCGGCCCAGGCGATGGCGTCCTCGATGCGCGGCAGCACTTCGACGCCCATCTCCCGGATCTCACGAGGCACCAGGGTCGGCGGCCCGCAGACCGCCACCTTGGCGCCGAGCTTGGTGAGGCCCCAGATGTTGGAGCGCGCCACCCGGCTGTGCAGGACGTCGCCGCAGATGGCGACCTTGAGGCCCTCGATCTTGCCGAACTTGTCGCGCAATGTCAGCATGTCGAGCAGCGCCTGGGTCGGGTGCTCGTGTTTGCCGTCGCCGGCGTTGATGACGTTGCTGGCGATCCGGTCGCCCAGGAACTTGGCCGCCCCGGAGCTGCCGTGCCGGATCACCACCATGTCGATCCGCATCGCCTCGAGGTTCCGGGCGGTGTCCACCAGGGTCTCTCCCTTGCTCACCGAGCTGCCGGCCGCGGCCACGCTCACCGTGTCGGCGCTCAGGCGCTTCTCGGCGAACTCGAAGGAGATACGGGTCCGGGTGCTCGCCTCGAAGAAGAGGTTCACCACCGTCTTCCCGCGGAGCGCCGGGACCTTCTTGATCTGGCGCTCGGAGACCTCCTTGAACGGCTCGGCGGTGTCGAGGATCAGCTCGATCTGTTCGCGCGAGAGGGCTTCGAGCCCCACCAGGTCCTTGCCGAGGGAGAGCGACATCAGATCGTGGCCTTGGGTACGAGCTCGACGGCGTCCCGGCCGTCGCGCTCCTGCACGCTGACGCGCACCATCTGTCCCGTGGGGACGGTGATGGTGACGCCGGCGATATCGGGCTGGATGGGGAGTTCGCGGCCGCCGCGGTCGACCAGCACCGCGAGGAGGATCCGCTGGGGACGGCCGAAATCCGCGAGCTCGTCGAGCGCCGCGCGGATGGTCCGGCCGGTGTAGAGCACGTCATCGACGATGACCACCGTCCGGCCGGTCAGGTCGAGGGGGAGCTCGGTGGCGCCCACCACGGGGACGGGGCCCAGGGTCTGCAGGTCGTCACGATAGAGGGCGATATCGAGCTTGCCGCGGAGGATCTTGCCCCCCTCGGCCTTCTCGATCAGATGCGCCAGCCGCTCGGCCAGTTCCACGCCCCGCCGCTGGATCCCCACCACGACCAGCTGTTCCACCCCGCCGCACTTCTCAACGATCTCGCTCGCCATCCGCACCAGGGTGCGTCCGATGGCCGTGGTATCCAGGAGGGAAGTGGTGGATGGCATCGAGGTGCGAAGCTAGCCGGGAATCGAGGCTAATTCAAGGTGAGCGGTGAGCAGTAAGCGGTGAGCGGACCCTCCCGGAGAGATCCGTTCGAGTGGGCCCGCTCACTGCTCACCGCATACCCGTCGCCTTCCACCACACCCGCATCCCCAGCAGCACGACCACGACGCAGCCCCAGAGCAACGGCTCCCGCCAGTCGAGCTTCTGGGCGAGGGCGAAGTGGACCACCGCGAGGATCACCGCGGCGTAGATGGCCGAGTGGATCTGGCCCCAGCGGCGGCCGAGCTTGCGGACCATGAACACCGGAGAGGTCGCCGCGAGGACCGCAAGGATCAGGAAGGCCGCGAGGCCGAGGAAGATCCGCTTGTGGTCGAGGGCGTCGGCCCAGATCGAGGGCCAGTCGAGGCCCTGGTCGAGGATGACGTAGATCGTCACGTGGGCGACCGCGTAGGCCGCGCAAGTGTTGCCGAGCATTTTGCGGAGCTTGATGACCGGATTCCACCCGCTCAGGCGGCGGATGGGTGTGATGCTGAGGGTGACCAGGAGCAGCACGAAGGCCCAGTACCCTGTCCCGTGTTCGAGGGTGATGAGGGGGTCGGGGCCGAGGTCTCCCCAGAAGGCGCGATAGGCCAATCGCCCGGCCGGGATGAGTGCAACAAAGAAAACGGCCCACCACATCACGCGTTGGGTCGCCGGCTTCATCGCCCTCTCCCCCCTTCCCATTCCACCTGACGGGTGAGGGATCGGGAGAGGGGGAGCCGTTCACCGCCGCAGCGCCCCAGCGCCTCAGCGCCCATCAGTAGTTCACCCGCAGGTCCATCCCAGTATAGAGCGACGCCACCTGCTCGGCGTATCCATTGAAGGGGAGAGTGGGCCGCCGGCCGAAGGTCCCGATCCGGCGCTCAGTGGCCTGGGTCCAGCGGGGGTGGTCCACCGCCGGGTTCACGTTGGCGTAGAAGCCATACTCGTCCGGGGCAGTGAGGGCCCAGGTGGTCATCGGCTGCCGCTCGAGGAAGCGGATCCGCACGACGCTCTTGGCCCCCTTGAAGCCGTACTTCCACGGCGTGACCAGCCGGAGGGGCGCTCCGTTCTGCGGCAGGATCGGTTTGCCATAGACGCCGGTGACGAGGAGAGCGAGCGGATTCATCGCTTCGTCCATCCGGAGCGCCTCGACGTAGGGCCACTGGAGGACCATGCGGCGCTGGCCCGGCATCTGGTTCGGGTCCTGCAGCGTGGTGAACTCCACGAACTTGGCCTTGCTGGTCGGTTCGAGCTTCCGGATGATCGAGCCGAGCTGCACGCCGTTCCAGGGGATCACCATCGACCACGCTTCGACGCAGCGGTGGCGGTAGGTCCGTGCCTCCACGGTGAGGCCGCGCAGCAGCTCGGCGATGTCGTAGCGCCGAGGCCGCTTCACTTCCCCTTCGACCGAGACCGTCCAAGGGGTCGTGTGGAAATTCCCCACGAGGTTCGCGACCTCTTCCTTGTCGGTCGAGAACTCGTAGAAGTTGTTGTAGTGGGTGATGCTCTCGTAGGGGGTCGGGGTGTCGGCCTGCTGAGCTGACGAGCCGATGAGCTGACGAGCTGACGAGGGGGCTGACGAGCCGAACAACCTCTTCGTGGTCGCAAGCGAGGCGATCGACCCGGCCACCGTCGCGAGCCAGGTGCGGCGGTCCCAGAAGTGCTTTTCGTCGGTGATCTCGGACGGGGCGATGCGGGGGACGACGAAACGGGACATCGGGCCTCGGCTAGTGGGG
>JANMWE010000175.1:0-9158 GCA_031393795.1 Gemmatimonadota bacterium | reverse complement strand
GCCGGCCTCCAGCACCTCGACGGCGGGGCGATGTTCGGCGTGGTGCCGAAGCCGCTCTGGGAAAAGCGGATCGCCCCTGATGCACGGAACCGGATCCCCCTCGCGATGCGGCCGATGTTGGTGGAGCATCCGGACGGACTGGTGCTGATCGACAACGGGTTGGGGAACAAGGAAGACGCCAAGTTCAAGGACATCTTCGGGATCGACAACGCCGGCACCGATCCCGGCCCGACTCGGCTCGAGGATGCGCTGAAGGAGCTGGGGTACGTGCCGGCGGACGTGAAGTGGATGATCGATACGCATCTGCACTTCGACCATGCCGGCGGGAACACCACGGTGGACGGCGAAGCTCTTCAGCGCCCCAGCGCCTCAGCGCCCACGCGCCTCACCTTCCCCAACGCGACCTACGTCGTGCAGAAGGGCGAGCTCGACTACGCGCGTCACACCAATGAGCGGACGCGGGCGAGTTACTTGCCGCACAATTTCGAGCCGGTGGATGCCGCGGGGAAGTGGAAGTTGATCGAGGGGGACGTGGAGATCCTCCCGGGGATCCGTTCCCTGATGATGCCGGGGCACGTTCCCTATCATCAGGCCATCCTGGTGCAGAGCGGGGGAGAGACCGCCTGCTTTCTCGCGGACCTGATCCCGACCGTGGCGCATCTGCCGCTCCCCTGGATCATGGGGTACGACGTGGAGCCCCTCCGGACCCTCGAATCGAAGCGGACGCTGCTTCAGCAGGCCGCCGGGGAGGGGTGGTGGATCGTGCTGGAGCACGACGCCACGGTGGCGCGCGGGCGGGTGGTTAAAGAAGAGAAGGGGTACGTCTGGTCGGAGCAGGTGGCGGCACCTAGCTATGAGCGGCTCCCCCTCTCCCGTAAGGGAGAGGGGGTTGGGGGGTGAGGTCGGGACTCAGAGGTGAGGGGGGAGTGCAAGGGACGAGTTGGCGGTGAGCGGCAAGCGCGCAAGGTCCCTTTCGAGCTTTCTCGCTCGAAACCCACTCGCCCCTTGCACTCGCCCCTCGGAACTTGACCTAAGTTGTCACCCCGGTTACTCTTACGCCCACACAAGCGAGGGCTGTCTGTCGCCCTCCACCCTCCGCCGCCCGATGTTGAGGGCTGGCACCGGGTCCGAGCGAAGTCCACCGACCCCTGCAGGGGGTGTGGCATCGTCGGCACCCCGGTCCAAGGGGTGCTTTTTCGTTCCTTCAGCGGGAGTACCGAGACTGAACACCTTCGAGCGTGAGCGGCGTACCCGTATCAACCGCCAGATCCGCATCTCCCCGGTCCGCGTGATCGGGGCCGATGGGAGCCAGATGGGCGTCCTTCCGGTGGAAGAGGCGCTGGCGGCGGCGGAAGCAGCAGGTCTCGACCTGGTCGAGGTGGCGCCGATGGCGCGGCCTCCCGTGGTCAAGATCATGGACTACGGGAAGTACAAGTTCGAGGAGGCCAAGGCCGCCCGCGCCGCGCGCAAGAAGCAGCACGTGATCCAGCTGAAGGAAGTGAAGTTCCGGCCGGGCATCGACGACCATGACTACGACTTCAAGGCCCGCCACGCGCGGGAGTTCCTGCTCGAGGGGAACAAGGTCAAGGCGACGATGATGTACCGGGGACGCCAGATGGCGCACCTCGAGTTCGGCAAGGCGGTGCTGGACCGGTTGGCGGCAGAGCTCGCCGACGTGGGCAAGGTCGAGATGGACGCGAAGCTCGAAGGCCGCAACATGACGATGGTCATCGCGCCGAAATAGTGCTGTAACTGCGCCACGCGTGGCGCTTCAAGTGGCGCCACACGCGGCGCCAGAACAGGGTGGTCGCCCGCGACCCCCGACGAACGGAGATGGGAATGCCGAAGATGAAGACGAAGCGCGCTGCGATGAAGCGCTTCAAGAAGACGGGGAGCGGCAAGCTGAAGCGCTGGCACGCGAACCACAGCCACATCCTGACGAAGAAGGCGCGCAAGCGGAAGAACAAGCTCAAGAAGGGTGACCTTGTGAGCTCGGCCGACTTCCCGCGTGTTTCTCGTCTCCTTTCCGCTTAAGGAGATCGCCCGATGCCCCGCGTAAAGAACGGCGTCGCGCACCACGCGCGCAAGAAGAAGATCATGAAGGCCGCCAAGGGCGGCTTCCAGGCCCGCAGCAAGCTGTACAAGGCCGCCAAGGAGAATGTCGAACGCGGCATGGCGTACGCCTTCCGCGACCGGCGCAAGAAGAAGTCGGAGTTCCGCGCCCTCTGGATCACGCGGATCAACGCCGCGGCCCGGATGCACGGCCTCAGCTACTCCCGCTTCATGCAGGGGCTCAAGGCCGCCGGCATCGAACTCGACCGCAAGGCGCTCGCCGACCTCGCCGTCAAGGACATGGACGCCTTCGGCAAGGTCGCCGAGGCGGCCGCGAAGGCCGCGTCCAAGATCGCTCCCAAGGCGGTCGCGGTCTGATCTGATGCAGGCCCGCGATTTATCGCGGGCACATCATTATCGTCTGGGGTCGGTGCCGGCAGGCGTCCGGCCCCACGCGCGTACCAGGCCGGGCGTTGGCGCCCGCCCCTCCCCGTACCACCCACTAGCGGCCGATGACCGACCATCCCGCCCTCGCGGCGCTCACGCCCCGCCTGGCGCGTATCCCGACGCTGGACTCTGCCCAACTCGAGGCGGAGGAGATCGCCGTGCTCGGCCGCAAGGCCGGCGCACTGACCATCCTCCTGAAGGAACTCCCCTCCCTCGATCCCGACGCCCGTCGCCAGGTCGGCGCCGCCGCCAACGAGCTCAAGGCCCGCTTCGAGGCCGCCATCGCCGAGCGCCGGGTGGCGCTGGCCCACGCGGCCCGGGCCAAGGCCGACGCCGCCGTCGACCTCACGATGCCCTCGCGCCGCCGCTACACCGGCGCCATCCACCCGGTCACCCAGGTGGTCGACGAGATCCTCGGCATCTTCCGCGAGCTCGGTTTCGTCCGCGCGGTCGGCCCCGAGGCCGAGACGGAGTGGCACAACTTCCGGGCGCTCAACTTCCCGGTCGACCACCCGGCGATGGACCAGCACGACACTTTCTATCTCGACACCGGCGATCGTCGGTCGGTGGAGATGGACCGTCGGCGCGGTCGCACCTCCGGGCTCTTCCCGACCAACGAACGCCGCCAGAGCGAGTCCGACCGCCGCCGGCCCAACGACGGTCGGATGCTCCTCCGCACCCACACCTCCCCGGTCCAGGTGCGGCTGATGCAGGATATGCAGCCCCCCATCCGCGCCGTGATGCCGGGCGTCGTGTACCGGAAGGACCCGTTCGATCCGTCGCACGCCCCCGCCTTCCTCCAGATCGAAGGGCTCGCCATCGACGAGGGGATCACCTTCGTCGATCTCAAGGGGACGCTGCAGCATTTCGCCCAGCGCTTCTTCTCGGCCCGCACCCAGGTGCGCTTCCGCCCCTCCTACTTCCCGTTCACCGAGCCGTCGGCCGAGATGGACGTGCAGTGCCAGCTCTGCGGCGGGGCGGGGTGCCCGGCCTGCAAGGGGACCGGCTGGATGGAGATCATGGGGTGCGGGATGGTGCACGAACAGGTGCTCAAGAACGTCGGCATCGACCCCGAGAAATACACCGGATTCGCCTTCGGGATGGGACCGCAGCGCATCGCGCTCCAGCGCTACGGCATCAACGACATCCGCCTTCTCTACTCGGGTGACATGCGGTTCCTCACCCAGTTCTCGCTCTGAGCCGCCGATGAAACTCTCCCGCAGGTGGCTCGAAGCCTTCCTCCGCCGCCCGCTCGAGGCCCGCGACGTCGCGGCGCGCCTGGCGATGCTCGGCGCCCCCGCCGACAGCATCGAGCCGCTCCACCGCGAGCTCGAGGCGGTCGTCATCGGGCTGGTGGAAGAACTGCGCCCCCATCCCAACGCCGACCGGCTCCGCATCGCCACGGTCGAGGACGGCACGGAGACCAAGAAGCAGGTGGTCTGCGGCGCCCCCAACGTCACCGTCGGCGGGAAGTATCCCTTCGCCCGCGTCGGCACGACCCTCCCCGGTGGCGTCACGCTCGATGAACGGAAGATCCGCGGCGAGCTCTCCCAGGGGATGCTCTGCTCGGCCAAGGAGCTCGGACTCGGCCAGGACGGCGACGGGATCCTGGCGCTCGACATCGATGCCGCGCCCGGGACGTCGCTCACCCGCGCGCTCTCGATCACCGACGACCGGATCGTCATCGACGTCACGCCCAATCGCCCCGACCTGCTGGGACACAAGGGCGTCGCACGCGAACTCGCGGCCAGCTACGCCGTCCCCTTCCGGCTGCCGGACATCAACGGCGCCGAACGGATCGACGTTCCCCCCGCGCGTCGGCACGACTTCGGCCCCGTGATGGTCGGCGGCGTCCGCGTCGCGGTCGATGACCGCCTCGGCTGCCCGCGGGTCCACGTCGCGGTGATCAAGGGGGTCAAGATCGGCCCCTCGCCCGGGTGGATGGTCGATCGGCTCACCGGCGCCGGGATGCGGAGCATCAACAACGTCGTGGACGCCACCAACTACGTGCTGCTCGAGCTCAACCAGCCGATGCACGCGTACGACCTGGCCACGCTCAAGGGCCCGTTCCTCTGGGTGCGCCGCGCCAAGGCCGACGAGCCCCTCATCACCCTCGACGGTCAGGCGCGCCTCCTCGACGGCGAGATGATGGTCATCGCCGACGAGGCGACCGCGGTCGGCATCGCCGGCGTGATGGGGGCCGCGCACACCGAGGTGAAGGAGACCACCACCGACCTCGTGCTCGAGTGCGCCTGCTTCGAGACCCGGAGCATCCGGAAGACGCGCAGCAAGCTCGGGCTCTCGACCGAGGCGAGCTACCGGTTCGAACGGGGCGTCGACCTGTGGGGGCAGGGGGACGCGATGCGCCGCTGCATCGAGATCATCCTCGCCACCGCCGGTGGCACCCTGGTCGAGGCGCCGGTGGACGTCTGGCCGCAACCCGCCAACCCCCCGCGGATCTTCCTCCGGCACGCGCGGCTCACCCAGGTGCTCGGCATCGAGCTCCCGGTGGCGCGGGTGGAGCAGTGTCTCACCGCGATCGGGTGCACCGTGCTCAGCAAGCCCGACGACGCGCGGATGGCGGTCGACGTCCCCGGCTGGCGTCCCGACATCACCGGCGAGGTCGACCTCATCGAGGAGGTCGCCCGGATCCACGGCTACGACGCCATCCCGAGCGAGCTCCGTCCCTTCCGCGTCAGCACGCTGAAGGATGCCGACATCGAGGTCGTGGCCGACCGGGTGCGTCAGGGACTCGCGGCCGTGGGGCTGGTGGAAGTGCAGACCCTCCCGTTCGTGGAGCGCGAGGACCAGTGGAGCGTGGAGATCACCAACCCGCTCTCGTCCGAAGGGGGCTACCTCCGTCGACGTCTCCTGACCGCGCTCGTGCACCAGGTGGAGGCCAACTGGGCGGTGCAGACCGGCTCGGTCCGTCTCTTCGAGGTCGGCACCGTCTTCACCGCCGCCGGTCCGGGGCAGTTGCCGCACGAAGAGCGGCACGTCGCCGCCGTGGTGACGGGTGCGCGGGTGCCACCGCATTGGTCGGACGGCGCCAACGCGCCCCAGTGGGACCGGTGGGACCTCCGGGCCCTCTTCGAGGCCGCCATCGCTCTGGCGCACCCTGACGCCGCCGTGCAAGTTGAGGGGTCGACGTGGACCGCCGTGACCCCGGATGGCCAGGTGGTGGGGCGCGCCCGCCAGCTCGAGGCCGATGCGCCCCCCTGGGCGGCCCCGGTGTGGGGTTTCGAACTCGCGCTCGACTCGGCGCCCCGCTTCCCGGTGCGGTATCACCCGCTCCCGACCACCCCGGCCGTCGCGCGCGACCTCTCCCTCGCGGTGCCGGCCGAAGTGACCGCCGATCAGCTCACCCGCACGGCGGCACGCGCGGCAGGGAGCTTCCTCCAGGCGCTCGACCTCGTGGACGAATACCGCGGCCCCAAGCTCGGCGCGGGGTCGCGGGGCCTCACGATCCGGCTCGTCTTCCGCGCTCCCGACCGCACGCTCCGTGATGCGGAGGTCGAGGCGGCGATGGACAAGGTGATGCAGGCCGTTCAACAGGAGCTCGGTGTCCAGCTACGCGCGTCCTGATTTTGCAGCGATCGATGAACTCGAATCGCTGCTCCGCCACGTCGGCGACGAACTCGCTGCGTGGCGCCGCCGTTGCCTGCGGGCGGAACAGGAACTCGCCGCCTTCAAGGAAAAGGGCGGCGTGATGCAGACCCCCGACACGGTGCTGGGGCGTCAGCGGCTGGTCGAGCTGGAACAGGAGAACCTGGCGCTGCGCACCCGCCTGGACGGGGCGAGCGAGCGGGTCCAGATGCTCGTGGCGCGGCTCGCCTTCCTCGAACGCGATGTCGAGGAGGGGGCGGCGTGACCCTTCCCAAACAGGCGGTCAAGGTCTCGATCGGCGGCGACGAGTACACCGTCCGCTCCGAGCTCCCCCCCGAATACACCCGCGAAGTGGCGGCCTATCTCGACGCGCAGATCATCAACGTGCGCGAGATGCTGCCCACGCTCGACACCCAGAAGGTCGCGGTCCTCGCCGCCCTCGCGATCACCGACGAATTGTTCCAGGCCAGGCGGGGGGACCGGGAGATGGCCGCCCGGCTCGCCGCCATGGCCGATGATCTTGCCAGACTCCTCCCGCCGCCCAAGCGGGGGGGACGTGCTACCGGGGGGATCGTCGCCCCCGCCGATTGACCCAGTCCGGCGCCTCCGCGCGCCGGTGGAGAGATAGATCGTATGTCCCAGGCCCTCCTCCTCGCCATCCTCGGCGGGCTCGCGGCCAGTGTGGTCGTGGCCCTCCTCATGGTCCTCCTCTACGTGAAGCGCGAACGCGCCAGCGGTGAGGGGATCGTCCGTCGCGCCCGGAACGACGCCGAAACGATGGTGACCAACGCCGTTCGCGAGGCGACCACCGCCCGCGAGAAGATGATCCTCGAGGGGCGCGAGGAGACCATCAAGCTGCGCGAGGAGATCGAGAAGGAAGGGCAGCGCCGCCGCGACGAGCAGGCCCGCCTGGAGCGCCGCATCGAGGAGCGCGACCGCGAACTCGAGGACCGCGCCCGCGGTCTGCAGCAGGCCGAGCGCGGGGTGGGCGACCGGGAGTCGAGCCTCCGCCGCCGCGAGGATGACCTCACCAACCGCATCTCCGAGATGGAGCGGCTCCAGAAGGAGGAGCTCGCCCGGCTCGAACGGTTGGCGGGCCTCACCGCCGACGAGGCCAAGAAGGAGCTGATCCATCGCGTCGAGGACGAGGCCCGCGCCTCGGCCCAGGCGCTGGCGCGCGACATCCGCGAGACCGCCAAGCGCGACGCGCAGAAGGACGCGCGCCGCATCGTCTCGATGGCCATCCAGCGCATCGCGGCCGAGACGACCGCCGAGAGCACGGTGAGCACCGTGGCGCTCCCGAGCGACGAGATGAAGGGGCGGATCATCGGCCGCGAAGGACGGAACATTCGCGCCTTCGAGCAGGCCACCGGCGTCGACGTCATCATCGACGACACCCCCGACACGGTCGTGGTCTCCTGCTTCGACCCGATCCGCCGCGAGACCGCCCGCCGAGCGCTCGAGGCGCTCATCGCCGACGGCCGCATCCATCCCGGCCGGATCGAAGAGGTGGTGGCCAAGGCCCGCAAGGAGCTCGACACCGAGCTCGTCGAGCTCGGCGAGCGCGCCGCCTACGACACCGGCGTGCACGGGCTCCATCCCGAGCTCATCATCCACATCGGCCGGATGCGCTACCGCACCTCCTACGGCCAGAACATCCTCGAACACTCCAAGGAAGTGGCCTGGCTCGCCGGGATGATGGCCGCGGAGCTCAAGCTCGACGTGGCCCTCGCCAAGCGGGGTGCCCTCCTGCACGACATCGGCAAGGTCCTCACCCACGACCACGAAGGGACCCACGTCGAACTGGGCGTGGAGCTCGCCAAGAAGTTCGGCGAGGAGGCCAAAGTGATCGGCTGCATCGCGGCCCACCACGACGACGTCCCCCACGAGACCACCGAATCGGTGCTGGTGCAGGCCGCCGACGCCATCAGCGGTTCGCGCCCCGGCGCGCGGCGCGAGGCGTTCGAGACCTACGTGAAACGCCTCACCAAGCTCGAGGAGATCGCCACGGCCTATCCCGGCGTCGAGAAGGCCAATGTCATCCAGGCCGGTCGCGAGGTGCGCGTCATCGTCACCCCCGACCAGATCGATGACGTGCAGGCCGCCACCCTCTGCGACACCATCGCCCGCAAGATCGAGGGCGAGCTCCAATACCCGGGCCAGATCAAGGTGGTCGTCGTCCGGGAGACCCGCGCCGTGGATTTCGCCCGATGACCGCACGCCTGCTCGAAGGTGCTCCCCTCGCCGATGCCATCCGGTCGGAAGTCGCTCAAGAGGTCAAGGCGCTCAAGGCGCTCGGCATCACCCCAGGGCTTTGTGCGGTTCTGGTGGGGGAGGATCCCGCCAGTCAGACCTATGTGGCGAGTAAGGGGAAGGCGACCGAGGAAGCGGGGATGTACTCCCGCAACATCCGGCTGCCGGCCACGGTCTCCGAGGCGGAGCTGCTCAAGATTCTCGATGAGCTGAACGCCGATCCGAAGATCCACGGGATCCTCTGCCAGCTCCCGCTCCCCAAGCACATCCACACCGAAACGGTGCTCAACCGGGTCTCGCCGCTGAAGGACGTCGACGGTTTCCACCCGATCAACGTCGGCAAGCTGGTCCTCGGCGATCCCACCGCCTTCCGGCCGGCCACGCCCTACGGCGTGCAACAGATGCTCATCCGCTCCGGGATCGAGACCAAAGGGGTGCACGCCGTGGTGATCGGGCGATCGACCCTCGTCGGCAAGCCGATGGCCAACCTCCTCATCCAGAGCGGTCCGGGTGGCGACGCCACCGTCACTATCTGCCACAGCCGCTCCCAGGACCTTCCCGCCATCGCGCGCACCGCCGACATCCTCATCGTGGCGATCGGGAAGCCGGAGTTCGTGAAGGGGGACTGGATCAAGCCAGGGGCCACCGTCATCGACGTCGGGATCAACCGCATCGAGGATGCAAGCAAGAAGAGCGGCTACCGCCTCGTGGGCGACGTGGCGTTCGCGGAGGCCAAGGGGGTCGCCGGCGCGATCACACCGGTGCCGGGCGGCGTGGGCCGGATGACCATCGCGATGCTG
>JANMWE010000121.1:0-2836 GCA_031393795.1 Gemmatimonadota bacterium | reverse complement strand
GAGACGACGCGGGTGAATACGAGGTCCTGCGCCAGCGGATCGACCCCGGCGACATCGATGACCGTCACGCTTCGGTCACGGATGTGACCCCAGGGGAGGTCGTTCACCGCACCATCGTCAGTGACGAGTCCCTTGGCGCGGGTGCTGATGTTGCCGAGCCGATTCCGGATCTTCCGGATGGTGGCGACGTGGTGAGTGCGCCAACTCTCATTGTCCTTCGTCTCGACGTAGTCGAAGATGGCCCGGAAGAACTCGTCCAGGTCGGCGAAGGTCTCGACGCGGAACGGACGGTCCCGCAGCTCGGTCTTGAACTCCTTCCCGACGACGCGGTCGGTCAGGAAGTCGATGAAGGCGTCCGCCTTCGCGTCTACGTCATCCTTGTTGAGCAGAACTTCGGCGAAGTCGAGCACCTCACGGAGTCCCCAGACGAGGGGCTCGGTCCGATCGGCGAGCGCTTCGTTGGTGCGGAGGGTGTTGAGGTTGACCCCGTCGGCCTTGTAGGGGGCGAAGACCGTCACGTCAGCGAAGGGCGCGGGCGAGAGACCGAGGCGGGCGTATTGCCGCTTGTCCTCGTCGGAGAGCTCGGCGCCCTGGTCGAGGAAGCAGAGGTCGGGCCCTTTCACGTTGAAGCAGAGCGCCGCGACCGATCCTTTGTGCTTGGGGAAGGTCTGGAAGATCGACGAGACCAGGAACTCCACGGCGCTCGTCTTGGTGGCGAGGCCGGAGACGCCGGTGATATTGAGGTGGGCAGCCTCGGGGCCGAGGAGGAAGTCGGCGTCGAGATGGATGGGGGATTCGAGCCCGCCGGCGGCGTAGAGACCGACCGGTATGGGGGTCGGCTTGGCGGAGTGGACGTAGGTGTCCATCCGGAGCGCAGCGGTGACGTCTGCGTCGGCCGCGAGGCGAACGCTCCCGATCGGCACCGGTTGGAGCGGCTCCTCCGGGATTTGGCGGAGCACAGCCGCCTGCCAGAGCCGGATCTCCGGCCGGGCACTCGCCTCCGTGCCGGCGCGGGTGGGGTCGCCGTCGGCGCCGATGACATCGTGCATCGGCGTCATCAGGTCGGCGTAGGCGAAGGCGTCGGTCACGACGCCGTACACCAGCCGCCCTTCGGCCTCGACGCAGACGATGGCGCCGATGCCGACATTGGCCTCGCGCGCCGTCCAGAAGAAGAACTGGTGCGGGGTGGAGGGCTTGAGCTCGGTGGCAACGACCCTTCCCATCAGATTCGGCATGCTGTGCACCAGAGTGAGCGGTAAGCGGTAAGCGGTGAGCGGGCCGTCGGGGAGGAGCCCCCGCTCACCGCTCACTGCTCACCGCTCACCTGGCTTTCAAGTACCGTTCCACATCATGGATCCCGTACAGCAACCGATCCCACCGTGCATCCGGCGTCGAGATCGGCGCCCGCTCGTGCAACAACCACCGTGAGATCCTGTCCGCCTGTCCCACTGTCTCCTGTCGCGGCGCCGCCTCAACTCGGATGAGCCCGTGCAGCAGATCCTTCCCTTCCCATTCCCAGAGCCGCACCGCCCACGCATACACCGGCGCCCGCGCCCGCGACTTCGGCTGATACACCGAGGTCCGATGCGCGTAAGGCAGCCGGAGCCAAGTCTCGAGCTCTTCGCCTCCGAACGGCAGCGACGCGTGGCTCTTGATCACACCCAGCATCCGGGGATCGGCGGCCCAGTCGGGGCTCTCGGTGAGCGACCCGTCGATCACGAGCCACCCACCGTCCTTGGCGCGAAAGGCACGCCCCGCCTCCCGCTCGCACTCGGCGCGCTGCTGTTCGACCCGGATCCGCGCCTGCACCACGTCACCCACCGGATGGGGCGCGTCGTCGGTCGGGAGCGCGATGGTCGGCCAGTTCGCGAGCGCGGCGCCGGCGACTTCGAGCACTTCCGGTCGGGCGATCACGAACTGCCGCCGCACCTCAGCTGCGGTCTGGAAGACCCGATCCCCTCGCCGCCTGACGGCGGCCGCAACGGTCGCTACGACCACGGGGCTGGATCCAGCGTACGCCACCACCTCGTGCCGCTGGATCCCGTCGAGGAACGCCACCGGTCCATCCCACGGCTCGGCCGCGCCGAGCGCATGCGCCCTGAGCACATCATCCTCCATCAACTCCGCCGGCTGGATCGACGCCTGCTCGGCGCGCCCGTCGCTCGCCGGCGGCAGCCCCTGGGCCGGTTGCAGTCCCGCCCCCGCAAGCGCTCGGCGGAGCGCGGCGAGGGCGGGAGCCGTGCGGAGGAGGAGCGGCGCGGTCAGGTCGGATCCCCTTCCGGGCCGAACGGCACCGACAGGAGCCAGAACCCGGCGAGGCGCCCCTTGCCGTCCACTTCAATAAGAAGGCGATCCGCCACCCGCACCGCTTCCACCTGCCGCTTGGTGCCGATACGGAGATGCAGCAGGTCGTGGCGCGGGTTCGCGGAGACGCTCAGGGTCGTGTCGACCTCGACCGCCGCGATCCCCGGCTGGCTCAGCCGAGGCGGGAGCATTACGACACCGTCACGGCTCGGTTCGGGCTGTTCGAGACCGGCGATCTCGGTGACCTCCGGCCAGACCACGATATCGAGCCCCTGCACCCGGCCGCCCGCGACGTCGACCACCGCGACCGAGCCTTCGTCGTCGGTGAGTTCAATGGTCCCGGTGAGCCCACCGCCCTTCCGCACCCCCGCCATCGCGCCGGAAAGGATGTCGGTCTCGTCGTCCCAGTTCCACCGGATGGTGGGGAGGGGACCGTCGAGGGGATCGATACGGGCGTCGAGGTTCATCGTCAGGCCGCGCGCTGAGGGGAGAGCTTGGCGATGAAGCGGAGGACGCGATCGAGCGCCAGGCC
>JANMWE010000114.1:0-8319 GCA_031393795.1 Gemmatimonadota bacterium | reverse complement strand
ACGCGCAGGACTTAGGATCCTGTGGGGCAACCCATCCCGGTTCGAGTCCGGGCGTTCGCACTCGGCCTCTCCTCCTCCTCGGAGCCGCCCATGTTCATCGGCCACACCGCCCTCGCCCTCGCCGCCAAGCGCCGCTCCCCCGAGATCTCCCTCGGCTGGCTCGTCGCCGCGGCTTACGCGCTCGACCTGATCTGGCCGGTGCTGCTCCTGCTCGGCGTCGAGCAGGTGACCTTCGGCTCCGCGACCGGCGGGTTCGATCAGCTCACATTCATCTCCTATCCCTGGTCGCACTCCCTCCTGATGTCGCTCGTCTGGGGTGGACTCGTCTTCGGGTTCGCGCGCTGGCGCGGGGTCTCGGCCTTGAGCTCGCTGATCCTGGGCGCGCTCGTGGTGAGCCATTGGGTGCTCGACTACGTCAGTCACGCCCCCGATATGCCGCTCTGGCCGGGAGACTCACCCCACGTGGGGCTCAGCCTCTGGTCTTCGATCCTGCTGACCTTCGTCGTCGAGGGAGGACTCTTCATCGCGGGGATCTGGCTCTACGTCACCGCCACAAAGGCCAAGGACCGGATCGGTTCGATCGGACTCTGGACCTTCCTGGTGCTCCAGGCGGTGCTCTGGGCCACGACCCCCATCTTCCCCCCACCAACCAGTGTGACGGCCCTCGCCTGGTCCGCCTTGATCGCCGAATGGGTCCTCATCGCGTGGGCTTGGTGGGCGGACAGGCATCGCGCGGTTGGGTAATTTGCCTCCCGCTACGCGGGAGGCCTACGCAGGGAAAGGTTCGGCGCGGAATCCCCGGCGCCTGAAGGCGCCTCTGTGGGATACGCCCTAAAGGGCTTGCCCTGTGTCGATCGGGTTCGCGATCTCGCAGTATTCGAAGACACTTCGGGCCGTCGAGCGGTCGCACCAGATCCGAAACGATGTAAGCCCTTCAGGGCGCGTTCCACAGAGGCGGCTTCAGCCGCCGGGAACGCACGGCGATGGCGGCAGTCTCGCTCCGATGCCGAACGTGCACACGTGAACGGGGGCTCCACTCGGAGCCCCCGTTCTACATCGATCGATGCCGACCTACTCCCCCGACTTCCCGTCGAGGATGTTCTTCCGCGCGAGCGCCTTCAACGCCAGCGCCCCGGCCGCGATCGCCCCGCCGGCGACGATCGCCGCCATCGCGATCTTCCCCGCCTTCCGCTGCTTGGTCTTGTTGACGCGCTCTTGCTGCCGCGCCTCGGCATCCTTGCCCACCTTCACGAGCGTCGCATCGCGCGCCACCGCGACCGCTTCGATGACTTTGGCCTTGGTCTTCTTGAAATCCGCCATGTGACCTCCTGTGGGAGCGCCCGCCACGGTCCGATCCAAGGATCGGGCTCAGGGCGAACACCGCAACCTACCTGTGGCCATGCCCCGAAGCCCATCACTCCATCGAGGTATGCACGGAAGGACTATGCGAACGGGGTCGCCGGCATCACGACACCACCTCTTGTTCCGAGAACTTCGCCACGCCGATGGGTTCGGAGACCTTGCTCGCCGGCACCACCAGCATCGAGGTGGGGAGGCTATCGAGCAGCCGCTCGGTAACGCTCCCCAGGGCGGCCCGGCTCAACCAGCCGCGGTCATGCCGGGTCACCACCAGGAGATCGGCCTGCCAATAGCGCGCCTGCGCCGTCAGCACCTCGGCCGGGCTCCCGACTTCGACCACCCGCTCGGTCCCTTCCCGCCCGATCAGCGGGAAGATCTGACGCTCGGCCTCCGCCTCGCCCTGCACTCGGAGCATCTCCAGGTCGAACCCGGTCGAGTACTCGGGAAGGAGCGGCGGAAGCGCCACTGCGTGGACCAGCCGCAGGTCGGCGTTCCAGAGTTCGGCCCAGTCCTCGGCGTGCCGGATCGCGCTGAAGGCCGCCTCGGTCGCATCCGCACCCACGAGGACGCGGGAGAGCGTCCCGAGCGGACCACGCGTCACCAGGACGGGGATCGGGCTCGCCCGCACGACCGCGACGGAGGTCGACCCGGCGACCCACCGCCCGAAGATCGAATGGTCCTTCCCCCCGAGGATGATGAGGCAGGCGCCGAGCTGGGTCGCGCGGGCGATGATGACGTCGGGCGCGTCACCGATGCGGACCTCGAGGTCGTCCGCGGGGATCGGGGGATGGGCGGCGGCCAGGGCATCGCGGATCCGGAGTCCCGCGCCGATCGGATCCTGCCCCGCCTCTGCCACGTGGATCAGGTGGCAGGTCACCCCTGTCCGGCGCGCCAGGATCCGTGCAAAGGAAGCGGCACCCATGGCGTTGGGCGACTCATCGACACCAACGACGATGGCGCCCGTGATGCCGGGGCGCGGGGTCTGTACGGTTCGGGCTGTCATCTGGACACCTCCGGTGACGATGCGCGTCGGTGCGCAGGGGTCACGATACAGCGCGGAGGGTGAGCGGACTATGAAGGAAAGGTGAGCGTTCGGGAGGGATCATCCCTTGGGGAGGAGTGCGAGGGTGATCGCATCGACCGCGAGGTCCAGCTCGTACAACTTGGAGAGAAGCGGAACGCCGCGGGCCTCGGTCTGGTGCTGGACCTCGGGCTCCTTCGCCGCACCGGTCAGAAAGATCACCTTGCCCGCCATCCCGGGCACCTGACGCACGACCTGGTCGTAGAATTCGAACCCGCTCCCCCCCGGCATCACCACGTCGCAGAGCACGGCATCGATGCCGCCGAGTGCCACCGCGGCGATCCCCTCGGCGGCCGTCCCTGCTTCGCGCACGACATAGCCCTTGGCGGCGAGCAGCCGAGAGAGCACTCGTCGAATGGCCGGCTCGTCGTCCACTATGAGAATGTTCGGCATTGAACTAAATCACGCTCCCGCCTCGCGATGCGTCAAGCGAGCCCCGCTCATCAAGACGAGTAGCGTACCTCAGGACAGTCCTGCAAGAGCTTTAACACGAAGGGCCGGTTGTGCTTCGTGCCTTCGTGGTGAGGCTGTTTAACGTCAAGTCCCACACGCAAATAGCCCGTTTTGACCCCCCCGCGCGGGGGGTTAGATTTCTGCATCATGACCGACATCGCCATTCAGAAGACGAAGGAAGACCTGGCCTCCAAGCGCCTGCAGGTGACCGTTCCCGCCGAGCGGGTGAAGGCCGCCGAAGATGGAGCCGTGGCCAAGTACGCCAAGTCCGCCCGCCTCCCGGGATTCCGGAAGGGGAAGGCTCCCGAATCGCTGGTGCGCCGGAAGTACGCCGACGCGATCCGGCAGAGCGTGCTCGAAGAGCTCGTGCAGGCCAGCTGGGAGCGGGCCCGCGAGACCGAGAAGCTCCGCCCGGTGGGGCAGCCCCACATCCACGACCTCAAGTGGAGCGAGGGCAACATCGTCGAGTTCGAGCTGCACGTCGATGTCCACCCGGAACTGACGCTCAAGAAGGCAGGGGGCTTCACACTCACGCGGACCCTCGCCCCGGTCACCGACGCCCAGCTCACCGAGCAGCTCGACAAGCTCCGGGAGCAGAAGGCCACCTGGAGCCCGGTCGAGGCGAAGCCGGCGCCGGGGAACCTTGTCGAACTCACCATCGCCAATCTCGATGAGGGCGAGGGCTCCGACGAGCGCCCCTACTCGCTGGTGCTAGGTGAAGGCCAGGCGATCCCGGAGCTCGAGGAACGGGTGATGGGGCTGGCGCTGGGCGAGACCAAGGAGGTCTCGGTCAAGTTCCCGGACGACTACCCCGAGGAGGGGAAGCGGGGGAAGGCGCGGAAGCTCCGGCTAACGCTGCGCGAGGTGAAGCAGCAGGACCTCCCGGCGCTCGACGACGCCTTCGCGCGCGAGCAGGGGGACTTCGAGGACCTGGCGGCGCTGCGGCAGGCGGTGCGCACCGACCTCGAGAAGGAGGCCCAGCGCGACGCGGACGCAAAGGTGCGTGACCAGCTGATCCAGGCGATCATCGCGGCCAACGACGTGCCGGCCCCGCAGTCGCTGGTCGACCGGCTGAGCGGCGGATACGCGGAGGCCTACGGGATCCCGAAGGAGCAGTACGCCACCTTCCGGGCCGAGTTCGAGACGGTGGCGGCGGCCCAGGTGCGCCGGGGGCTGGTGCTCGACGCGGTGGTCGACGCCAACAAGCTCACCGCCACCGAGGCCGACATCGACGCCCGCGTGAGCGAGATGGCCAAGGCGCGGAACGCGCCGTCGGCGCAGCTCTACGCGTCGCTGGAGAAGGCGGGGCGGCTTCGCGACCTGGAGCGCGCCCTGACCGAAGAGAAGGCATTCACCTGGCTGTTGTCGCAGTCCACCGTCACCGAAGGCAAAGCGTGAGCATGGCGACGCTGTATCCGCCGTACATCATCGAACGGTCCAGCCGGGGCGAGCGCTCGTACGACATCTTCTCGCGCCTGCTGATGGACCGGATCGTGTTCCTGGGCGCGCCGATCAACGACGACGTGGCCAACATCATCATCGCCCAGCTGCTCTTCCTCGAGGCCGACAACCCTGAACGGGACATCTACCTCTACATCAACTCCCCGGGCGGGGTGGTGTCGAGCGGGATGGCGATCTACGACACGATCCAGTTCCTCAAGGCACCGGTCAACACGATCTGCATGGGGATGGCGGCGTCGATGGGGTCATTCCTGCTGGCGGCCGGGCGTCCCGGCAAGCGGAGCGCGCTGCCGCACTCGCGGATCATGATCCACCAGCCCTCGGGGGGCACCTCCGGCACGGCGTCGGATATCGAGATCCAGGCCAAGGAGATCCTCTACCTCCGCGGCAAGATGAACGAGCTGTACGCCAAGCACACCACCCAGCCCCTCAGCGTCATCGAGCGGGACATGGACCGGGACCGCTTCATGAGCGCCGAGGAGGCCAAGGTGTACGGCCTGATCGACCACGTGATCGAGCGGAAGGTCGACCTTGCACCGGTCAACGGCGCCAAGCCTTGACGCCCCCCGACCGGGTACCCAACTTCGAAGGGTCCCCGGTCCCCACAGCGACACCTGACCCGATGGCCACCTGATGTCCAACGACAAGCACCTGCGCTGCTCGTTCTGCGGCAAGTCGAAGGACTCGGTCCGGAAATTCATCTCCGGCCCGTCGGTCTACATTTGCAATGAATGCATCACCCTCTGCAACGAGATCCTGGCGGAGGATGAGGAGCGTGAGGTCGCGGAGACCATCACCTCGGTCCCGGCCCCGCAGGAGATCAAGGACGTCCTCGACCAGTACGTGATCGGCCAGGAGCGCGCCAAGCGCACCCTGGCCGTCGCCGTGTACAACCACTACAAGCGGATCAACGCCAAGGGGAACGGGCGCGACGAGGAGGTCGAGCTCGACAAGTCGAACATCCTCCTCATCGGCCCGACCGGCACCGGCAAGACCCTGCTGGCGCAGACGCTGGCGCGCATCCTCGACGTCCCCTTCACCATCGCCGACGCCACCACCCTCACCGAAGCGGGCTACGTCGGCGAGGACGTGGAGAACATCCTCGTCCGGCTGCTGCAGGCGGGGGAGTTCAACGTGGCGGAGTGCGAGCGGGGCATCGTCTACATCGATGAGATCGACAAGATCGCCCGCAAGTCGGAGAACCCCTCCATTACCCGGGACGTCTCGGGCGAGGGGGTGCAGCAGGCGCTGCTCAAGATCCTGGAGGGGACCGTCGCTTCGGTCCCGCCGCAGGGGGGCCGCAAGCACCCGCAGCAGGAATACATCCAGATCAACACCAAGGACATCCTGTTCATCTGCGGCGGAGCGTTCGACGGGCTGGAGAAGATCATCCAGGCGCGCACCGGCAAGCGGCAGATCGGCTTCACCGGGGCCGGCACCGCGGCGGGCCCGGTGGACGACAAGAACCCGTTCGGCGAGGTCGAGCCGGACGACCTGCTGCGGTTCGGGCTCATCCCCGAGCTGGTGGGACGGCTCCCGGTCTCGGTCGCGCTGCAGTCGCTGGACGAGGACTCGCTGATGCGCATCCTGGTGGAGCCGAAGAACGCGCTCACCAAGCAGTACAAGAAGCTCTTCGAGCTCGAGAACGTGGGCCTGACCTTCGACCCCGAGGCGCTCCGCGCGGTGTCGCAGCGGGCGCTCAAGCGGGGCACCGGCGCCCGCGGCCTCCGCGCCATCCTCGAGACGATGATGACCGACATCATGTACGAGCTCCCCTCGCGCGAGGATGTGCGTGAGGTGGTGATCACCCGCGAGTGCGTCACCGAAGGGACCACCCCGCTCATCGTGACGGAACGGGCGCGGCAGAAGAAAGAAGCCTAGGCGCGGCGCTCCGGCGCTGCGGCGGTGAACTGCAGGCAGGCCCTCTCCCAGTGCGCTAGTTTCCCCCCATGACATCCAAGGCCGACCAGAAGGCGCCCAGCGCCTCAGCGCCTCAGCGCCCCACCGCTGAGTTCGTCGGCTCCTTTCCCGACCCGCTCACCCTGTTCGACCCGCCCCTTCCCGAGATCGCCTTCCTCGGGCGCTCGAACGTGGGGAAATCCTCCCTGCTCAACGCCCTCGTCGGCACCAAGGGGCTGGCCAAGGTCTCGGGGACGCCGGGGAAGACGCAGACGATGAACGTGTTCAAGATCGGGCCACAGGCCACAGGCTACGGGCCTCACGACGGGACCACCCGAGGCCCGAGGCCTGAGGCCCGAGGCCCCACGTACTACCTCGTCGACCTCCCCGGCTACGGCTACGCCAAGGCCTCCAAGACCGAGCGGGCCCGCTTCGCGACGCTGATCCAGGACTTCCTCACCCTGCGCCCCACGATCACCGGTCTGGTGTGGCTCCTCGACATCCGTCACGATCCATCGGCCGAAGATCGCGCGATGGCGGAGCTCCTCGGCGAACGCTCCCTCCCGGTCCTGGCAGTGCTCACCAAGGCCGACAAGCTCGGCACCGAGGCCCGGCGCACCCAGACGAAGGCGATCGCCCGGGCGCTCCACCTCAATGAAGCGCAGATCGAGGTGACCAGCAGCAAGAGCGGCGACGGGATCGCGACCTTGCGGGACTCGATCGAGTCCGCCCTCCACGACCCAGGAGAATGAGATGACGCGATCCCTCCGGACCAATGTGCTCCTGTTCCTCCTCGCCACCGCAGCCTGCGGCGGCGCCCAGGGTCAGGCGACCCCCTCCCCGCTCCCGGCCGACCCCCAGATGGTGCCGGCCGGGTTCGGCCGACTGAACCAGGACGAGCTCTCCCTCAAGTGGTCGGTCGGCGACCTCGAGATCCGATTCCTCCCGCTCGACGAACGGATGCTCCGGCTCCTCGCCACCGACGGGTACCGGGCCATGCACGACCTGCGTGAATCGCGCCGCGCCCGGATCGATTCGATCGCCAAGCAGAACGGCACGGCCGAACCGGGCGTGGCGCTCGTCACCTTCTTCGCCGCGCGCGCCGGCCAGCAGTACCAGCCGCAGGACATCGCACTCAGCGTGCAGAACCAGGAATTCCGGGCGATCGGCATCATCCCGCTCTCCGCCAACTTCACCAGCCAGCAGCTCCCCGTCCGTGGGCAGGCGAGCGCCCTGTACGTCTTCGAGATGCCGATCCCGGTGACACAAGAGTTCACCCTGAGCTACCAAGCCGCCCGCACGGACGGCTGGAAGGACCGGGTGGTGACGATCAACCGCGAGCGCGACCGGGTGATGCTGCGGGCGCGGAGCACGCAGGTGGATTCGGTGCATACGCCGTAGGGAGTCGAACGAGGAGACGCAGGAGGAGTCGAACAAGGAGACGCAGGAGGAGTCGAACAAGGAGACGTGGGAGGAGTCGAACAAGGAGACGTGGGAGGAGTCGAACAAGGAGACGTGGGAGGAGTCGAACGAGGAGACGTGGGAGGAGTCGAACACGGAGACGTTGGAGGAGTCGAACAAGGAGACGTGGAAGGAGTCGAAACAGGAGCCGGAGAAGGGGTCGGGACCCCGCTTCAGGCGACGACGTGTGCCCGGCACCCCGCCGGAAGCGGCACCGCTGCGACGAGCAGCGCCGTCGACCAGGCGTCGGCGAGCACGCCGCTCGGCCCTTCGACGGTCACCTGGCGCACGCGCTCGGCAGGACGCGCAGTGTGAGGATCCATCACGTGTCCCACGAGGCGCCCCCGCCAGCGAAGGGTCTCCTCCGTGTTCGCGGAGGTGGCGAGGGCCGCGTCCTTGAGGCAGACGGTGCCGGTCGAAGCCCCGCGCCTCCCCGGGTCGGCAAGGTCGACGCGCCACCCCCGTTCCCCGGGCGGCGCGCCGATCGCGAGACAGTCGCCGCTGACATCAAGGAATGCCGCGACCACTCCCGCCCGTCGCAGCACGGCGCCGGCACGGTCGAGCCCATAGCCGACGCCGATCCCGCCAAGGTCGAGCGCGGACCC
>JANMWE010000012.1:0-19396 GCA_031393795.1 Gemmatimonadota bacterium | reverse complement strand
GGCACGCCCACCAGCCAGAAGCCGAGGATATTGATCATCATCGGCCAGCGGGTGTCCCCCGCCCCGCGCAGGATCCCGACCGCCACCGCCTGGATACCATCGAAGACCTGGAAGAGCCCGGCGAGCGGGATCAACGATGCTGCGAGCGCCACGACGGCGACGTCGGTCGAATAGATCTGCGCCAGACCGGCCGGGATGAGGACGAAAAGCACGGCGGTGCTCACCATGACCCCGACTCCGAGGGCAAGGGCCGCGCCTCCGGCCCGCCGCATCCCGTCAGGGTCTCCTCGGCCGATGGCCTGCCCCACCAGCACCGCTCCTGCCCCTGAGATGCCGAGCGGGATCATGAACGTCAGGGAGGCGAGGTTCAGGGCCACCTGGTGCGCCGCCATCTGCGTGGTGCCGAGGGTCCCCATCATCAGGCCGACGGCGGCGAAGGCACCGTACTCGAGCGCCATCGTGACGGCGATCGGGAAGCCAACGCCGAGCATCCGCGCGAGCGGTACCAGGTCGAAGGCCTCGGGGCGCCAGGGCAACAGGGTCGGCTTGAGTTCGGGCCAGGCCAGGACGAGGAGGCCGCCGACCAGAATGAAGCGACTCAGGGCAGTGGCCAGCCCCGAGCCGACGGCGCCGAGCGCCGGGAGTCCGAACTTGCCGTAAATAAGGACCCAGTTGAGTCCGAGATTCACCGCATTCGCGATCACGATGGTCCAGACGATCGGCGCCATCCGCTCCATCGCCTGCAGGGTCTGCCGGAAGACGAGGAAGAGGAGGAAGGGGAAGAGGCCCGGCAGGGTGGCGCGGGTGAACCGGGCCGCGAGCGGGACGATCTCGGGGCTCTGGTGCAGGAACGCGAGGACCCGCTCCCCCGGGAGGTTGACCAGCGTGAGGGGGATCGTGAGCGCGGCCGCAAGCACGATCCCGCGCTGGACCCCGCGCGCGATCCCCACCTTGTCCCCCGCGCCCACCGCCTGGCTCACGATGGGATCGAGGACCATCATCAGCCCCATCCCCCAGACCAGCGTCCCGAACACATACACGTTGCCGACCGCCACGGCCGCGAGCGCGTGGCGGTCGAGGTGGCCGACCATCACGGTGTCGACGGCGCCCATCATCATCAGGCCGACCTGCACTACCACGGCGGGGACGGCCAACGCAAGCATCTCCCCCAGATCGCGGCGCCGGGGGAGGAAGTCCCTACCTGGCATCGTTCGAGTTCCGAGGGGCGAGTGCAAGAGGTGAGTGGGCGACGAGCGGGAAAGCGAGCAAGCGTGAACCCAGTGCCCCTTTCACGCTTGCAGTCTTCCGCGCCCGCTCGCCCCTTGCACTCATTCCTCTCATCTGAGCTGCGTCAGGCGCCAGCCGGTCGGGCCGAAGGCCAGGTTCGCCTTCTTCTTGTAGTCGTCGAGCTTGTTCCCCCCGCCCGCCCGCTGCTGGTACCGGAAGAATCCCTTCAATTGCACCTCGGCTCGCCGGTCGGCCGGCTCGAGCTTCCAGCGGTCGATGACCAGCTCCACTTGCAGGCCCTGGGCGCGCGCAAAGAGCCCTTCGAAATCATGCTGTTGGCGGTCGGTGAGCGCGGGGAAGGCGCTGACGAGCTGGTCGATGCGGCCCGACTCGATGGCGCGGCGGAACCGCTCGACCACGCGCTCGATGGCGGCCTTGGCGGCGAGGGTGTCGGCCGTCGGATCGCCCAGTTCCCCCGCGGAAGGGGAGCGCGTCGTCGTCGGTTTGAGTGGCGCGGTCGAAGCGCTCGTCGAGGTCGCCGCACTGTTCGCCCGTGGGGTGATGGGCTTGGCCGTAGGTGCGCGTCGGGTCCCTGGCCGCGCGGGTGTCACCGGCGTCGTGCTCGCAGGGGTCCGCACGACGACGGTGTCGACTCCGGGCCGAGCGGCACCTGCCGGGTGAAGGACCCCCGTGGCGTAGAGCACCCCGACCATCGCGAGTCCGCCCAGGCTGGCCCATCCCCAGATCGCGATGCCGCCGAGCTTCTGCGGCACGGGCGCCTGGACTCCCGAGGTGACCTGGAGGGTGGCGGCGTTGGGGTCGGTGCGCGAAGTGTTGCGCCGGAAGGTGTTCGGTAGCGGTGTGCGCGGGGTGTGGGACGCGGCCAGGATCTTCGGCACCGAGCCCGAGCTCGCGAGCGTGGCGAGTTCGTCGCGGACGGGGTCGACCATGCCTGAGCGCCGCGGTTCGCCGATCGCATCGATGGCAGGCTCGAGTCCGGGCCACCGTTCCACCGGATCCTTGGCGAGCATCTTCATGATCGCCGCGGCCATCCCGGCCGGGATGTCAGGCCGGAGGGTCTCGATCGGCTCGGGCGCGGTGTGGACGTGATGGTACATCAGGCCGATCGCCGAGTCAGAGGCGAAAGGGACCTTGCCGGTGAGGAGCTCGTACGCCACCGCCCCGAGGGAATATTGGTCGGCGGCGGTGGTGAGGACCTGGCCGCTGCACTGCTCGGGGCTCATGTAGGCGGGTGTGCCGATGGTGCTGCCGGTGGCGGTGAGGCCATCGGATTCGGCGGCCTTGGCGATCCCGAAGTCGGTGACGACCACGCCGCCGTCGTCGTCCACCATGATGTTGCCGGGCTTGATGTCCCGGTGCACGATGCCCCGGCGATGGGCGTGGGCCAGTCCCGCCGCCACCTGGGCCAGGATGACCTGCACGGTGGGGACCGGGAGGGGTCCCGTCTCCTTGAGCACCGCGTCGAGGGGCCGACCCATCAGGCACTTCATCACGAAGAAGACGAGCCGGTCGGTCTCCCGGACCGAGAAGATCGGCAGGATGTTCGGATGGCTGAGGTTGGCCGCCAGGCGCGCTTCACGCTTGAACCGCTCCGCCATCCCGGGCGAGGCGAGCAGCGCGGGGGCCATCACCTTGATGGCGACCTTCCGGTCGAGCGCGATCTCGTGGGCCAGGAAGACCGTGGCCATCCCGCCTCGTCCCAGTTCCCCGATGATCTCGTACTCGCCCAGGGTGGCATCGATCAGGTCGGCCAGAAGCTGGCGCCGGATCTGTTCGGCGAGCGTCTCCACCGGATCCTGGTGCCCGACGAGGGTCGGGGCCGGGGTCGGCGTGGCGCCGCAGCTGCGGCAGGGCCCCCCCATCGTGACGCCGGCCGGGAGCTCCGCGCCGCACGAGGTGCAGTAGGCGGTCTCGCTCACGAGCGCTCCTCTCCCGTGGCGGCCGGGAGCCGAGCAAGCATCCGGTCGGTGAAGTCGAGGCGCTCGTTCACCTCATCGAGCTCCGCGCGGAGGGCCGCGAGCTCCGCGGCCACCGCCGCCGGCAAGTCGGCGTACGGTTCGTCGAGGTCGGTCGGATCCCAGCTCAGGAGCCGGCGTCCCCGGACATCGCGGAAATTGCCGGTCCCGATCATGATGGCGTCGTAGAGGGCCCAGAGCCCGAGTCCCCCGAGCGTGAGGAGCTGGGCCACGGCCGACCCGATCCGCCCGACGTAGAACCGGTGCGCGCCGAAGCAGCCGAGCAGGATCGAGAGCGCCAGCGCCACTCCCCGTGAACGGGGGGAGGTCTGGTAGGCCACCGGCAGCGGCGTGTTCGCATCGGTCACGGAAGAAGCTCAAGGACGGCGGGGTCGGTGAGCGTCATGGCGGGCGTCTTGCTGTCCTGCGGCCAGTCGGTGCCGATGGCGCCGCGCGCCCCGCCGTCGAGCTCGAACGCCGGGGCGCCCCCGCGCGCGGAAGCGGCAGGGGCGGAGGCCAGCGCCAAGGCGAAGAAGGCGGGAGTGATACGCATCACAGGGATTCGGGACCGTAGGAGGTGACGGAGTCTAACGCGCCGAGGCCGCGCCGTCACCCGGGTCAGCGGATCTCGAGGATCCGCCAGCCGGTAGGTCCATTCACGAGGCGTGCGCGCGTCCCGTAGGTGGTGATCTTCTCGACCCCGGTCTTCCGTTCCCGGTAGCGGAGGAACCCCTGGAGCTTCATACGGGCCTCGCCGTCCTTCTGCTCCAGATCCTTGATGATGACCTCGAACCGGATCTGATCGGCGGTGCGGAAGAATTCACGGTAGGTGGCGACCTGCGCCGGTTCCATCGCCGGGTAGGCGGCGCGGAGCACCGGGAGGCTCCGCGACTCTACGGCGCGGCGATACCGTTCGATGGCGCTCTGGACCGTCGAACGGGTCGGTGCTACCCCCGGGCCGGTCGGCGGGGTCGTTCGGGGTCGGGCCACGCTGGACGCGGGCGATGGGGTGACGGCGAGCGGCCCGGGCGCGGCAGACCGCTCTCGGGCCCGTTCCCCCAGCGCCGCGAAAACGATGAGGGCGATCGCGCCGAGACCCACACCGACCCGCCGACGCCGGACGAGATCGAGCATCTGGAGCGTGGTGGCATTCGGATCCGTCGGGGGGCGGCTCCCGCGGGAGGTCGTGCCGCTCGTGCGTCCGGTCGATCCGCTCGACCGCCGCTTCGGCACGGTGCCCGGGCCGGCGAGGCGCGCGAGCTCGAGGCGGACCGGATCGTCCAGGGCGCCCGCGCTGGCGGGGATCCCGAGCGCGCGACTCGCGTCGGTGAGGGTCGGAAAGCGATCGACGGGACGCTTGGCCAGCATCCGTTCCACCGCGGCGGCCACCTCGGCGGGAAGGTCGGGACGGAGTTCCTGCAACGGCTCCGGCGGCGTGTGGGTGTGCTGGTACATCACCCCCATCGCGGTCTCGGCGATGAACGGCATCCGGCCGCAGAGGAGCTCGTAGGCGAGCACGCCGAGGGAGTACTGGTCGGAGGCCGGGGTGGCGCGCTTCCCCAGCGCTTGTTCGGGGCTCATATAGGCCGGGGTCCCGATCGAGGTCCCGGAGGCGGTGAGGGCGTCGACCTCGCGCGCCTTGGCGATGCCGAAGTCGGTGACGACGACGGCTCCATGCTGGTCCACCAGGATGTTGGCGGGTTTCACGTCCCGATGGATGACGCCCCGTTGGTGGGCGAACTCGAGCCCGGCAGCGATGTCGCGCAAGATCACCTGGGCGATCGCGACCGGGACGGGATGGTGATCGCGGATGATCTGGTCGAGCGAGCGGCCGGTCAGGCGCTTCATGATCAGGCAGACGAGGGAGCCGCTCTCCCGGACCGCGTGGATCGGGATGATGTTCGGATGGCTGAGCGCGGCGGCCACGCGCGCCTCGCGTTTGAACCGGTCGGCCATCCCGTAGCTGCGCATGACGTGCGGCGCCATCACCTTGATGGCGACGTCACGCTCCAGGGCGAGCTCGCGACCGAGGAAGACCGTGGCCATGCCACCCCGGCCGATCAGTCCGTGGATCTCGTACTCTCCCCCGACCGCCTCCTCCACTTTCTGGGCCAGCTCTTCATCATCCGGCCAGAGGTCCACGGGCTCGACGGCCAGCGGGCCCGTTCCACGTGCGACCCACCCGCACGCGGGGCAGGCCGTGGCATCGGTGGCGAGGGGAGCGCCGCAGGACTCGCAGACCGACTCGGACATTCGGGACCGGGAAGAGGGGCACTGGGCGAACGACGACCGCATTCCGGCATCCAGGGGAGGGATGCCAGAGCGCCCGGGTGGATTCGAACCACCGACCAACAGCTTAGAAGGCTGCTGCTCTATCCAGCTGAGCTACGGGCGCGAGACCGGAGTCTAACGGGGGCGGAGGCCCTCGTCACTTCCGTCTGGGTCGGCTCAGCGTGACGGTGTCGGGAGGTGGGGGCGGCGTGCCGGCGGTCTTGAACCCCCAGGGAGACACCACGCCAAGGTGGAGACCATTGATCCCACGGATATCCGGGCTCACCGCGACGGCGTAGCTGCTCCCGGGCTCGAGTCCGCTCGCGGGAGTGAAGGCGAGCTTCGAACCGTCGATGACAAAAGAGCCCATACTCACGTCGTTCAAGGTCAGCACTCCGGGAGTGATCGAGGCCGTTTCGATGCTGCTGCTGAAGTTCACCACGATGGTGGTGGTGACCGGGATACCCGCGGAACCTCCGCTCGGTGTGCGGGAGGTGATCGTGAACGTCGCGGGGGTCCCACCACTGAGATCTTCGCCGCCGCCGAGCGCGGTGCAGCTGGCGGACCCGCCCAGCAGGAGGGCGAAGAGGAGAAATGGTGGCGAGCGCATATGCACGTATGCTAAGGGTGATCCCGCCTCGGGGGAAGAGTTCAGGGAAACCCCGCCCAGCACGGGCGAGGAGCTGCCCCGGCGGATGCACGACAGCTACGCCGGGAGGCGGTATCACACCCTCACCCTCGTGCAGACGAGCCCGATGGTCGACGACCACCAGGAGACCTGGTACGAGGCGGCGGCGATCCCAGGAAGGTTCCGGACCAACGAATTCCCGGGCGTCTTGAGCGTTGGTCACCTGTTCCCTCTATATTTACGCCATGTTCCGCCTCCGCTCCAAATCCGGTGACGAAAGCGTCTTCCGCTCCCCGGAAGAGATCCGCTCGGCCCTGCTGAGCGGATTCGTGACTCCGGACGCCCAGATCTGGGACGCCGACCTCAAGGGGTGGGTGCCCCTGCTGGAGCACGCGCTCTACCAGCAGGTCGCCGCCGCCCCACCGGGGCGGAAGTCGGGAGTGGTGAAGGGGCCGCCGTCTGGGAGCGCGAAGGCGATGCCGCCGGTGGCGCCTGCGGGACCGAAGCCGATGCAGAAGCTGGTCATCAAGCGTCCCGGCGAGGCGGGCACGACCGCCATGCCCACCGTGAAGCTCCCGACTCCCCCGGCACCTCCGGCCCAACCACCCAAGGCCCCGGCGCCCCCGGCCCCGCCGGCGAAGGTGGCCGACGAGATCCCCGACCTCGAGCTGATCGACCTGGATCTGACGCCGGAAATGGAGGAAATGCCGGCCCCGACCCCACCACCAGCGCCCCGCCCCGCCCCGCCGGCCCCGCGAGCGCCGATCGTGCAGAAGCCGGTGACCGCACCACCGCCTCCGCCGGCGCAGCGTCCGACCCCGCCGCCCCCACCCGCTCCTGAGCTGGTCGCGCCGCGCCTTTCCACGCCCCGCCTGTCCACTCCGCGGATGCCGGAACCGGTAGCGGAAGAAGAGGAGGAGGTCGCCGCCGGCGGTTCGAAGAAAGGGATCATCATCGGCGCGATCGTGCTGCTGGTCGCGGCAGGCGGAGCCTTCGCCGTCCTCGGCGGCAAGAAGGGGGCTCCGGCGGCGGTCGATGCCGCAGCGATCTCCACTCCTGCCGTACCAGCGATCGACACCACCCGGCACGACAGCACCACGGTCGATACCACCAAGCATGACTCCACGGCGCCGCCGCCGGCGGCCGCGACCACGCCGGCCGACACCGTCAAGCCGGCCCCGGTGGCGGTGACGACCCCACCCAAGCCCGACACCAGCAAGGGGCCTGCGGCCGGGGCGATCGTGCCGGTGGCGTTCGCGCCGGTCGTGGCACGCGGCCCGACCCCGTGGAATGCCCGCCCCGTCCCCGGAGCGCCCCTCCCCATTCCGACCCTCGAGGTCGTGCGGCTGCGCTATCTCTCGGCGCAGAGCAGGGCGCTTGGGCAGTACGAGTCGGGACTGGAGGCGTCCGGGTTCGCCGACATGTTCGATCCGGCGAAGCTCTCGACCGCCGACCGAAGGAACGAGGCGTTCGATGCGGTCGACGCCGGGCGCTCGGCGCTGCGGGACTTCCGGAGGCGTCAGGCGGCGATCGACTTCGCGTACACCGACTCGATGCGGCAGGCGATGCCGGCCGGCGCGGACACTCCCGACTTCCGGACTTTCGGCCCGATCCTCCGCGAGTCACCAGCACAGGCGACCCTCACTGATTCCCTGGTGGGTGCGGTGGCGGAGATCTACGGGATGCTCGTCAGCGAGACGGGTGGATACACCTTCCGTGGCGGGATGTTGGTCTGGAAGGACGCGGACAACGCCCAGCGGTACCAGACCTTGCAGGAACAATTGACGGCGCAGATCGCCCGGATCCGGAACCGGCCGCCAAGCGACATCCCGCCGGCGATGGCGGCGACGCTGCGGGGGATCGGGCTACCGCGGTAGCAGCAAGAGTTGGGAGTTGGGAGTTGGGAGTTGGGAGTTGGGAGTCAGGAGGGGTGCGAACCGGAGAGATCCTCTGGTCTGCACCCCTCCGAACTCATAACTCCCAACCCTTGGCACACATCGCTGTACCGTAACGACGATCGGGGCGGCCGGATTCGAACCGACGGCATCCTGCTCCCAAAGCAGGCGCTCTACCGGGCTGAGCTACGCCCCGAACTGCAGTGAGAAGTAAGGAGTAAGGAGGGAGAAGTAAACTCCCGTCACCTCCGACTCCTCACTCAACACTTTTCACTTCCCCACACTTCCACGAGTTTCGCCAGGGCTCTGCCTCTGTGGCTCACGCCGTCCTTCTCCACGGGGCTCGCCATTCCGAAGCTCTTCCCCAGGTCGGCGCTCCAGAAGAGCGGGTCGTAGCCGAAGCCGTTGCTTCCCTCGGCAACCTCCAGTATCCGTCCTGCGGTCTGACCTTCGACAACGACGGGGATCGCATTCGGTGCCTGGAGGTAGACCAGCACGCACCGGTACCGCGCGCTCCGTTTGGTGGTGGGTGCCCCGTGCAGCCGCCGAAGCAGCTCGGCGCTATTCGCCGCGCCCACCTCTGCAGGGGTGCCGGTGGCACCCGCCCAGCGCTTGGAACGCACCCCCGGCGCCCCGCCCAGCATCAGCACCTCCAACCCTGAATCGTCGGCCACGGTCGGGAGCCCGGTCCGCTTGGCGAAGTATTCCGCCTTGGCGCGGGCATTCGCCTCGAAGCTATCCGCCAGCTCGAGGGTCGCCTCCGCCTCGTCCTCGGGGATGCCGACGTCGTCCGGGAAGACCACCTCGTGTCCCGCAGCCTCGAGGACGCGCTTCACCTCGGCCTGCTTCCCGGCGCTCCGCGAGGCGATAAGCAGCCGCATCAGATGCCGAGGGTCTTCTTCTGGGCCGCGAATAGCTGGGTGATCCCCCCCTGGGCCAGGTCCAGCAGCCGGTCGAGTTCCTTCCGGCTGAAGGCCCCATGCTCGGCGGTCCCCTGGACTTCCACCATGCGGTCCGGGGCGAGCATCACGACGTTGGAGTCGACCCCGGCATCCTTGTCCTCGAGGTACATCAGGTCGAGGCACGGCTCCCCCTCGACGATGCCGACCGAGATCGCGGCCACGAGGTCACCGAACGGGCTCGGGGCCCCGGTCCGCTTGCTGATGAAGGTGCAGGCATCGTGCAGCGCCACGCAGGCACCGGTGATGCTCGCCGTGCGGGTCCCGCCGTCGGCCTGCAGGACGTCACAATCGACCTTGATGGTGAACTCCCCGAAGGCCATCGTCCGCATCGCGGCGCGGAGCGAGCGCCCGATGAGGCGCTGGATCTCCATCGTGCGCCCGCCGGCGCCGCGGCGTTCCCGGTCGGTGCGTTCGGACGTGGCGCGGGGGAGCATCGCATACTCCGCGGTGACCCACCCTTCGCCGCTCCCCTTCTTGAATGGGGGCACTCCCTGCTCCACGCTGGCCGTGCAGTGGACGAGCGTGCCCCCCATCCGGATGAGGCAGGAGCCCTCGGCGTAGGGATTGGCGCCCCGCTCGAGGGTGAGGGGGCGGAGTTGGTCGACCTTGCGGCCATCAGGACGAGGCACGGAGACGCTCGATGATCGAAGTGGTGGAAAAACCTGCGACGATGGGGATCCGGACCACGCGGCCGCCGCGCGCCTGCACGACGTCGGCCCCGACGATCCGTTCCACGGTGTAGTCGGCCCCCTTGACCAGCACGTCAGGAGTGAGGGCGGTGATCAGGTCCAGCGGGGTGTCCTCGTCGAAGAGCACGACGCAGTCCACCGCGGCGAGACCGGCAAGCACCCTCGTGCGCGCACCTTCGGGGACGATGGGGCGGTCGCTTCCCTTGCCGAGCCGGCGCACCGACGCGTCGGTGTTCACGCCGACCACGAGGAGATCCCCCTCAGCCCGCGAGCGCTCGAGGAGTTCGACGTGCCCGGGATGGAGGAGATCGAAGACACCGTTGGTAAAGACGACCTTGCCGTGCTGTCGCCCACGCCAGTCGGCGGCTTCGACACGGCTGCGGACCTTGGCGGTCGAGTCGCTCACCGGGACGCCGGGGCGGGCGCCTGGCCGAAGACCCGCTTGAGCAGCACCGGCGCGAGAAAGGTGGTGACCAGGATCATCAGGAGGAGGGCGTTGAACACCTCGGCCCCGAGCACGCCGCTCCGGCGGCCGATGTCGGCGAAGATGAGGCCCACTTCGCCCCGCGGGATCATCCCGACGCCCACCACGGCCTGACGGAACCGGGCCCACGGCGCCGCCCATCCGGCAGCGACCTTCCCCAGCACCGCGAGCACCGTCAGCGCGAACGCCGCCCAGAGCACGCCGCCCGCCCCGGGCCGGGTCGGATCGAGCAGCCGCAGGTCCACCGACGAGCCGACCACGATGAAAAAGATCGGCGTGAAGAGCGACACCACCGGCTTGACCCGCTCCTCGATGACGCCATACTGGGCCGTGTCGGAGAGGATGATCCCGGCCGCGAAGGCGCCGATGATCAGGGCGGAGCCCGCCTGGTCGGCAAAGCCGGCGAGGAGGAAGCAGAATGCGATGCCAAAGACCACGAGGATCTCGCGACCCTTGATCCGCTCGATCAGGCCGAACACCCAAGGGGCCACTCGGCTGCCGATGAAGACGGCGAGGACCAGGAATCCCACCGCGATGACGAAGATCTTGACCATACCACCGGTCGACAGCGTCCCCCCGCCTGCGAGCGCCGAAACCACGGACAGGATCACCAGACCAAGGACATCGTCGATGACCGCCGCGCCGATGATGATCCGCGCTTCGGCCGAGGCCATCTTACCCAGGTCGCGGAGCACGCGTGCGGTGATCCCCACCGAGGTGGCGGTGAGGGTCGCGCCGACGAAGATGGCGGCGACCGCGAGCGGCACCGTCGAGGCCACCTGGCTATGCGGGCCGTGGGCCCAGAACAGGTAGCCGAAGGCGAACGGCAGGGCGACGCCCACCGCGGCGACGGCGAGGGCGGCAGGGCCAACGTGGAACATCGCCTTCAGGTCGGTCTCGAGGCCGATCTCGAAGAGGAGCAACACCACGCCGATCTCGGCCAGGAAATGGAGGATGACGTAGCTGTCGGTCCCCACGAGCGGCAACCAGCCGAGCACGCTCGAGCCGAGGAGGACGCCGGCCAGGAGCTCACCGAGGACGGGGGGCTGCCCCACCTTCTCGGCGAGGACCCCTGCGAGCTTGGCGCCCACCAGGACGATGGCGAGGGTGAGCAGGAGCCGGCCCGGGGAGTCGGGGCCCGGGCCGGCGATCAGGAGGAGGGGGAGGAAGTGGCTCGGCACGTGGGCGAGTGTCAGAGCGAGGCGTCGGCGTGCGGTCGGATCGTGAACCTGTAGCTGAAGAACGGGCGCGTGACCGTCTCGGCGTACTCGGTGTCGATGATGATCTGGCGGTCGCTGCCTCCGGTCCGCCTGATCTTGAGGTTCTTGATCGCCTCGGGGGGAAGGCCCAACTCGTCCGCCTTGTCGACCAGCCGGCGCCGGATGACCGCGTCGGTCAGGCTGACGGCGAGGCGCGCATCAGTGCGCATCTCCTCGGAGAAGGTGTATTGGCGCACGTACACCTCCGCGACCGGGATGCCGAAATAGATCACGAGGCCGAAGACGACGAGCGTCATGAGACACCCGCTCGATCCCTTGCCGGCCCGCCCGTTGGGTCCTGTCACCATTGCGATTGTGCCCCTTCCACGATGTTGACCGCCAGCCGGTCGAGCGCCTTCCGGAGTCCGTCGCCGATCTGCCCCGTCGAATAGTCCCCTTCGACCGTGAGCCCGCTCCGCTGCCAGAGCACCGCGCCCGAGCGCTGGTCCAGTATCTCGATGCTCACGGTGATCTGCACCAGGCGCTTGGTGACCTGGACCGTGTTGACCTGTCCCGCCGCCCCGCCGGTGTACGCCACCGGCACATCGGACTCATATCGCGTGATCGTGCCACGCACCACCGCGTCGGCCTGGCGTTCGCCGGCCGAGCGGAGCCCGAGCCGCCCTTCGACCGCATCGCGGACCGTGTTGTTGACCGCGGAGGTGAGGGTGGCCTCGGAGGTGAAGTTCTCGAACGGGAGGACGGCGACGGTCTTGATGTCCGCGGGGAGCCCGCCGCCCGAGAAACTCCAGAGGCAGCCGCTCAGCGCGAGGGCGCTAAGGATGACGAGGGTGCCAGACGTCGGCGGGGAAGCGCGCAGAGGGGTCGCTCAGGGTGAAAGTCAGGTCCAGTCGGGACGGCCGCGCGGGCACGAGGAGCCGCGCGCTCGCGGGGCGACCCTCCGGCGTCAGTGCGGCCTCCATCCGGGCCACCATCGTGCCGGCGTGGCGGAGCTCGGCCAGCAATCGGCGAGGCGGGGCGCGGGTGAGGGCATAGTCCAGCGTATCAAGCCCCACCGCCATCCGCCACGCCACGACCCCACCGGCCCGCCCCGCCCAGAGCACCGTCGCGCCCGCGGGCGGATGCACGACCCCGAATCCGGCCCAGAGCAACGGGTAGCTCGGCACGATGTTGCGGATCGATTCGGGGGCGTCGATCCAGATCGCCGAATCGCCCACCACCATCGCCGCCGCCGGGTTGGCGCCCAACGGTCCCGCCACATCGAACCGGAGCGAATCGGGGGCCGCGATCCGGACGCTGCCCCGCCCTCCGATGCTCGAGCGCTCATCGTGATAGAGCCACTTGAAGCGATGGAGGATCCGCCACTGGGGGGCGGTCCCGGCGGTCCAGGCGGGGACCGAGTCGAGGGTGACCGCCTCGGCATTCACCGGGACGACGGGGGCGATCGACGGCTTGCACGCCCCCACAGAGACGAGCGCAAGATAGAGCGCCACGACGGGCCGGTCAAGCCGAACTCGTTGTCCCATCAGTAGTTATATCCGAAGAAGAAGTTGACGAACCCGCCCGACTTGTAGCTCGAAGAGAGCCCATAGATGGCCGGGTCACCATACACCCTCCGCTTCCCCATATCCAGCCGAAGGACCGCGTAGCCCCCGAGGCCCATCCGCCAGCTGAACCCGCGGCTGGTGAGCAGCGGACCGGTGGGGCTGCCGGGGGTCGTGGCCGAGCCGGCGTCGGCGAAGAAGGCGCCCTGGATCCCGGGGAGCGGGAAGTCGGCGATCGGGAAGCCGAGGATCAGCTGGTCGAGGATCTGGAAGCGGAACTCTTCGTTGACCATGTAGGCCTGGCTGCCAGAGACGTAGCCGTACCATGGGAATCCGCGGATCCCGAGCGAGCCACCGATGTTGATCCGGCGCGGTCGCGACCCGCCCGCGTAGTAGGCGAGCGCGCGCGTGGCGAAGGCGCTCTGGCGTGAGGTCCGGATGTAGGCCCGCCAGTCGCCGGACGCGAACCAGCCGTCGAACCGGCCGCTGGAGAGGTCGTTGCTGAGCGATGCGGTCACCCCCAGACGCTGACCATCGATGGGGCCGGTGCCGGTCCAGACCGAGTTGTCGAAGACATAGGAGAGCGCCTGCGTGGCGATCAGCCCTCGCCGGCGGGGTTCGGCCACGGGGAGAGTGAAGTCGAACCGGTCGGAGTACTCGAGGGTGAAGACGGCGTCCGCGCGCTTGAAGCGGCTGAAGGGATAGCGGATGATCCCGAACGCCCCGGCGGTGGTCTCCATGTAGTCCACGACCTGGTTCACCTCGTAAACGTACCCCTTGGTCCGGAACGCCCCGACCCCCCAGTTGACCCGGCTGTCCTGGTCGAAGTAGAGCGTGGTGAGATTGAGGTTGTCGAACACCCCGCCGATGCCCGCGCCGACGAAGGTGGAGGCGGTGACGAGCGCGATGTGGTCGCCCAGGAGGTCGGAGAGGAGTGCGGCGGCGCCGGGGGCGGTGTAGCGCCCCGGGTTGTAGGCCACCGAGGTGATGCCGATGTCGAGCGAGAGGTGGCTCCGGTACGGTTCCGGCTTGCCGGCGGCGAGGATCTCCGCCTGCCCCGCGGGCCAGTCCCAGGTCCGGGCGGCGAGGGTGTCCGCGGGCGGGACCGTGGTGGCGGCCGAATCGTGGCGCGCCACGAGGTCGGGGCGGAAGAGGGTGACGTTGAACGAGAGCCCTTCGAAGGTGCCGGCGAGGATCGCATCGCGGCCGGGGACCCAGGTCGGGTCGTAGGCACCGGTCCAGGTCGAGGTCTCGCGCCGGGTGGCACCGAGGGCGTCGACCGAGAAGATGTTCAGCACGCCGTCGCGCGAGGAGCTGTAGTAGATCCGCCCGTTCGAAGCCCACCGGGGCGACTCATCCACCCACTGGCCATCGGTAAGGGGCCGCACGGCCCCGGTCCCGAGATCGAGGAGGAAGAGGTTCATCGCCCCGTCGAGCCCCCGGGGACCGCGGTCGGAGGAGAAGACGACCTGCCGTCCATCGGGGCTCGGGCTCGGGTCGAGATCCTGGTAGTGGTCATGGGTGAGCCGATCCAGCCGTTCACCCGCGAAGGTGAAGCGGTAGAGATCGGAGACACCGTCGAAGGTGAGCCCGCTGAAGATCACCGCGGTGTCGCCGGGGAGCCAGGTCGGCGAGACCACCGACACGAGCCCGGGAAATTGGTAGCGCCCCACCACCTTGCGGCGTTCGATGTCCCAGACGATCAGCGCGTCGCGGTCGTCCACCCGGGTGCTGGTCAGGACATACCCCGGGCGGCCGGCATCGACCCGGCTCTCGAACGGGTGGAAGGCCGCGAGGTCGCCCGACCGTCCCGACCGGATGATGGTGTGCTTCCCGCCGCCATCGAGCCGACGAGAGGCCAGCTCGACGTAGCCGCTGGGCGCGGTGTAGTAGACCACCCGGTCCTCGCTCGCGCTGTCGATGCTGAGCGCGGGCTTGACCGCCCCCCGCACGAGGACCTTTCCCAGCGTCGAGGACGAGGCGCGGGTGGCGACGACCGGCAGGTAGGCCCGGCGCATCGCCACCTGGTATTCGGCGTCGAGGTCCGCCAGCGACTTGCCGTAGACGCCGAGGATCGCGTCGTCGAAGGAGTCGTAGCGCCAAAGCTCGCGGTAGAGCAGCGCGGGACGCCACTCACCGTATTGCTGCGCCAACCAGTCGTGGATCTTCCCGCCGATCGGATAGATGATCGCGGAGGTGATGAACTCCATCTCCGGCAGGCGCGGCAGGCGGCCGGTGATGACGAGGTCGCGCAGCACCATCTCGTCCCGTGCGTCCTGGCCCCCTGACCAGTGCTCGGCCAGCCCCTCGGACCACCAGAGCGGCACGATGGCACCGTTGCTGCGCAGCGTGCGGGCGTAGTTCTCGGTGAGCAGCGCCAGCTGGAACACGTGCACCATCTCGTGCCGCAGGGTCGCGCGGAACTCGGCGTAGTTGCCGCGGAACGGCAGGGTGACGCGGTGCTTGAGGAAGTCGGTGACCCCGAGGATCCCTTCGGGGGGCACGAAGGGAAGGACGTTGGTCTGTTCGAAGTCGCTGTGCGAGGCGTAGACGATCAGCGGCACTCGCTGGGTCAGCTCCCAGCTGAACCGGAGTGCCAGCGAATCGTACGTCTCCTCGGCCCACTTCAGCACCGTGGGGGCGAGCGCCGCCTCCTCGGGATAGAAGTAGAGGTCGACGTGCGGCCCCTTGGCGATCCGCCAGTCGAGGGTGCGGTACTGGACCTTGTTCTGGCCGAAGACAGTGAACTGGGCGCTGAGGCGCTGCGGCGGTGCGGCGGTGAGCACCACTGCACCAAGAAGCACGCCCCAGCGACCCAGCGCCCCACCGCCCCACCGTCTCACCGGTGGATCCGCCGGATCTGATCCCCCTGCACCACCTTCAACGCGTTGGCGTCCCCCCCGCGGAGGCGCCCGAACACGGTGTACCCACCGTCGAGGTGCGGTTCGGCCGCGAGGGTGATGAACCACTGGCTTCCCCCGGTGTCGGGGCCGGAGAGCGCCATCCCGACGGTCCACGCGTTGTAGCGCCGGCGGTTGATCTCGTCCCGGATCGACCATCCCGGACCACCATTGCCGTCACCCCGCGGGTCGCCGGCCTGGATCACGAAGTTCGGCACCACGCGGTGGAAGCGGATCCCGTCGAAATAGCCTCGGTCCACCAACCGGAGGAAGTTGGCCACCGTGAGCGGGGCGTCGGGACCGTAGAGCTCCACCACGATCGGCCCGCGGTCGACGACCTCGAGGATCACGCGGGGGAATCGGGTCGAATCGATCGAGACGAGGTACTGGCGGGCGAGGGTCCGATAGTCCTCGAGCGTGCGCCCCGTGTAGATCGGACGGCTCGATCCCCAATGCGCCGAGAGTTCGGGCCAATTGGCCTCCGCCCATCCCTTGAGGAGTGGGTCGGCGGGGGCCGGGGTGGTGGCGATGAAGGCGCGCACCGTCGCCGAATCCGCGCCTTGGGCGATCGCGTGGAGGGCGCCGAGGGCGCTCTGCCCTGCGTCGGGGAAGGAATCGTGAGCGGCGTGTCGCCACGCTTCGGCCAGGGCCGGCACGTCGTGGCCGTCGGCCGCTCGGCCCACGATACCGGCGCTGGTCGCGCGGAGCATCGCATCCCGTTCGGCAAGGTGGTTCCGGGCGGCACTGACCAAGGCGGGTTCGGGGCCAGTGACCGCCGTTGCCCATCCCTGCAGGGCAGCATTGACCACCCGGGCGTCGGGATCGGTGAGGAAGCCGCCGAGGGTGGTGGCCGGTGCCACGAGGGCCACTCCTTCGGCGGCGGTGGCGCGATCACGCCAGTCGGTGGAACCGGTCCACCCGGGAAGTGCCAGGCGGAACGCCTCGGGGTCCGCGTGCGCCAGCGCGAGGAGCGCCTCGCGGCGCAGCGCCCAGGGGCGGCGCCCGTCGAGGATGCGCTTGAGCCCGGCGGTCGCGACGCTCCCACCCAGCTGACCGAGGGCGGTGGCGGCCGTGACCTGGACGTTGACGAGCTGGTCGTCGAGCAGCGGGACCACGTCCACGGAAAAGACGGAGTCGCCCCAGGTCGCGAGCGCGCGGAGGGCGTTGATCCGCACCCCGGGATCGACATCGCCGATGGCCCGACGGAGCGTGGAGGTGACCGCCGAGGGCACCAGCGCGGCATCACGCGCGAAGTCCTTCGAGAGGGGGCGGATCGCATCCTGGCGGATGCCGGCGTCGGCGGCGCGCGCCTCTTCCAGGAAGACGGTCCCCGCCTCCTTGGCCTTGAGCCGGGATAGGCCGTAGATCGCCGGACCCATCGTCGCGGCGTTATTGGCGGCGTTGACCAGCGCGGCGACCGGCGCGAGCCGCCCGAGGCGCCACGATTCCCGGACCGCCGCCCCGAAGGCGCGGTGGCCGCTGTCGGCCCGCACGACCGCGGGGTCGCGGAGCACCTGGCCGAGGAAGAGTGCGGCCTCGGGGCCGCCGATGCGGGCGAGGGCGAGGATCCCTTCGTCCACCGCCGTCGGCCGGAGCGCGGCCGGTCCCTGCAGCCAGGCGATCAGCCCGCCGACCGCGGTCGAGTCGCGCAGGAGCCCGAGTGCGAAGGCGGTCTCCGCATGGAGATCGGCGATGTCGGGCTGGGAGAGGACCGGCAGCAGGAGGGGGGCGGCCCGACCGTCACCGATCCGACCCAGCGCCCGGATGGCGGTGCGACGGACCAGGGTGTCGGGATCGACCAGGGCGCCACCCAGGAGTCCATCCTGAAAGTCGCGCGCGTCCTCCGCCGCAAGGATCGGGGCGAGGCGGTTGACGATCGCTTCCGCTTGGGCGCTGAGGCGCTGGGGCGCTGCGGCGCTGCACAGCATGACCACCGCGCTCAAGACGCGACCCGCGACCCGTGACCCGCGACCTTGTTGCACTTTCATTTCAGTCCACTCGAATGGGATCGGCCGTGACCGGGAGCATCTGCGATACTTCCGGAGGCAGCCGGGTCGGCTGGAACGTCTGGGAGAGGGAGAGAAGCTCGATGACCGCGGTGGCGAGGAGCTCACCCCGCTCGATGTGCTCGATGGCGTACCCGAACCCCACCTTCCGGCTCCCGAGCTCCCGCACCCAGCATTTCACCCGCACCACGTCGTCGTACTTGGCGGCACGTTTGTACCGGAGCCGAGCTTCGCTCACCACCAGGAAGAACCCCTTCGCTTCCAGCTCCTTGTAGCTCATCCCCGCCTGCCGCAAGAGCTCGCACCGCGCTACATCGAGCCAGACGAGGTAGTTGGCGTGATAGACCACGCCCATCTGATCCACTTCAGAGTAGTTGACGCGGTGGGTGGTGGTTACTTGCACGCCGAGCTCCGTGAGGCGGGAGAGGGGTACGTGGCGCTTGGTACGTGGTACGTGGGTCGTCGGCCGGAACCGGTACTAGGAAGGTACTCCCGGCGACCCCGAATCCTCAGCCCCGGCACGACCCCCAAGTACCATGTACCACGTACCAATTACCTTACCCGCCATGCTCGGTCACCAACTCGTCATCGTGCAGGACGTGCACCTCGGCGCCTGCCCCGCGGCCACCGAGGAGGCGTTCTTCGACTTCCTCGATGAGGTCCCCACCCTGGGGGACGCCCTCCTCCTGAACGGCGACATCTACGACTTCTTCTTCGCCTGGAAGCGGGTCATCCCCCGCCAGGCCTTTCGGTGCGCCGCGGCGCTGGAGCACCTCCGTCAGCGGGTGCCGATCGTGATGACCGGCGGCAACCACGACCGCTGGGGCGGCACTTTCTGGGACCAGATGGGGATCCGGTTCTCGCCGCTCGAACTGGAGTTCGAGGTCGGGTACCGGAAGCTCCTGGCCATCCACGGCGACGGGATCACCGACCGGCACTGGTCGGCGCGGATGCTCTTCCATCTCACCAAGAACCCCGTCCTGCTCGGCGCCTTCCGACTCTTGCACCCTGACCTCGCCTGCCGCCTCGTCGACCGGATGACGAGCCACCTCGGCAACACCGTCGTCGATCCTGCGATCCTCCAGGCCGCCTCGGTGCGCCAGGCCGCGTGGGCGCGCGCGCGGCTCAATGCCCGGCCGGGGATCGATATGGTCGTGATGGGGCACACCCACATCGCCTCGAGCCAGGAGATGACCCCCGGCAAGTTCTACCTCAATCCCGGCGCGTGGCTGGACGGATTCAAGTACGCGGTGGTGACGGCGGGGGGAGTGGAGCTGAAGCAGTACAGCTAGTCGGGAGTTGGGAGATGGGAGGGGTGCATCGGAACTCTTCGCGCCACATAAATGGAGCCGCACCGTCCTTGCACCCCTCCCAACTCCAAACTCCTAACTCTCGAGAGAGACCACCTCTACATCTTCCAGCCGCTCCCCCAGGAACCGTGACCCCACTGACCTGAAGCGGGTGGGGTCGTCGCTTACCGCAAAGCGATGCGTCACGGCGGCACCGGCCGGCTGGGTGATCTTGCGCTCGGTGAGGAGGGACGCCACCGCGCCGGCGGTCTCTTCGGCGCTGTCGATCAGCTGGACCCCGGGAC
>JANMWE010000034.1:0-13898 GCA_031393795.1 Gemmatimonadota bacterium | reverse complement strand
GAGATCTCGAGCCCCGGGTCCCAGGTGACCTTGGTCGCGCGACCGAACCCCGCGATCGGCGGGAGCCCCGGGTGCCAGAGCCAGGCGCCCGCGACGAAGGCGGCTGGGACGAGGACCGCGGCGACGAGCCACGGCAGGAGGGCGGTCCTGCGGTCGGGCGGTCGGGCGGTCCGGACCCGCATACCCCCCTGTCGGATTGTCGACCCGTCCCCCTGCAATGCGGAAGCGAACTCCGCCGCGCTCGCGAACCGGTCGGCGGGGAGCTTCTCCAGCGCCGTGAGCACCGCCTCTTCGACATACGGCGGGATGGTGTGTCGCTTGGGGAGAAGGGGACGGGGTTCCTCGGTGAGCACCTTGGCCACGATCGCCTGCGCCGTGGGGCCGCCGAAGGGAGGCTCGCCGCAGAGCATTTCATACAGCACGCAGCCCAGCGCGTACACGTCGCTCCGGGGGGAGATCTCCCGCTCCCCCATCGCCTGTTCGGGGCTCATGTAGGCGGGGGTGCCCAGCGACATCCCCGTCTCGGTCATCCGGCTGCCCGCCTTGCTCGCCGCCAGCGCGATCCCGAAGTCGGCCACCAGCGCTCGGCCGTCGTGCAGCAGGATGTTCTCCGGCTTGATGTCGCGGTGGATCACGCCGTGGCGATGGGCGTAGTCGAGCGCGCTCGCGATCTCGCCCGCGATCCGGACCGCGTCGGCGATCGGGAGCTGCTTGTCGCGGGCCAGCCGGTCGCGGAGGGTCTCTCCCTCGACCAGCGGCATCACATAATAGAGGAAGCTGTCGGAGACCCCGGAGTCGAAGAGGGGGAGGATGTGCGGATGCTGCAGGTTGGCCGTGGTCCTGATCTCGGCCAGGAACCGGTCGGCGCCGATGACCGCGGCGAGCTCGGGACGGAGCACCTTGATGGCGACCTGGCGATCGTGCTTGAGGTCGTGGGCCAGGTAGACCGTGGCCATCCCACCGGCCCCGAGCTCCCGCTCGATGCGATAGCGATCGGCGAGGGCGGTGGTCAGGGAAGCGATGGGGGTGGTCACTTCGCCTCCTTGAGCTGCTGCTGCAGCTCCGGGAACCAGTTCTCGACCCGGAGGTAGACCCTGTCGGGTCCCTGGGTGAAGAGATTCCGCTCCCGGAGCATCAGGAAGTGCTGGTCGTCGGGGGTGACGTCGAAGGGCGTGTAGTGCTCGGCGATGGTCAGGTAGATCTCGGGGGCGAGCTGGAAGAGCCGCTGGCGATCGCCGGGGACGAATGCGGCGCCCGCTTGGACCGGGTAGGAATAGAGGACGCGGTCGGCGCTCACGAAAAACAGCTCCCGTCCGCTGTGCGCCCAGAGAGGCGCCTGCCCCCCGTCCACCGACGCCTGCCACTTGCCAGCTTCGGTGTTGGGGAAGGGACGGATATACACCTCATCGCGGCCCGTTTCGTTCGAGACGTACGCCAGCCATCGCCCGTCGGGGGAGACGCTCGCCGCCGATTCGTCGAAGCGGGGATCGGCGGCGAGAGGGATCACGGTGGTGTCCCCGATCCGTATCGCATAGATGTTCCGGGGGCCGTTCTCGGCGGTCTGGCCTCCGGTGCGGAGGAGCAGCCACCGCCCATCGTGCGACCAGCTCGCCTCGGCGACCTTAGCGGGGGTGGCGACACGCTCCGGAACTCCTGTCCCGTCGGCCCGGCGACGCCAGAGCAGGTCCCCGTCCACGAGGTATGACACGAAGCGACCGTCGGCGCTCCATCGGGGACGCTCCTCCGCCGTCGAATCGAAGGTGAGACGTGAGGGAGGGCCGGCGTGGAGCCGCTTGATCCAGATGTCGTCCCCGGAGTTGGTGTTGAGCCCTATGGCCACCCGGGAGCCGTCGGGAGAGAGAGAGAGGCCGACGTTCCCCCCGGACTGGGTGAGATGGAACCGCCAGGTGGAATCGACCAGCCGAGAGGCGCCCGAGCGGTCGGTCGAGACCAACTCGTAGGTCCCCAGCTCGCCGCCGACCGATCGGCCGCTCTGCAGCACCACCGTCCCACCGTCCGAGACCGTGAAATTCGGTACGAGCCCAAAGAGGAGGGCGACGTCGCTCATGACCGGCACCGGCGTCCCCGTGAGCTCGAGGCGCTTCAGGTCGAAGGGGACGGCGAAGAGTTGCGCCCCCCGCGTCGCATAGATGAGGGTCCCCGTCGGCAGATACCAACCGCGGATCGCACCCGACACGAGCTTCTTCGTGCTTCCGTTCGCCAGATCCATCACCCAGAGCGCTTCCGAGTTGCAGTTGCCCCCTCCACCGCAGGAGGTATAGAGGACCCCCCGGGCCCCAGGGAGGGGGGACACCAGCGCGCGAAAGATGGTGGCCTTTGCTGTGTCCGGGAGCACCTGCTTCGATCCCCCGTTGGCGGCGATCCTGACCAGGCGGCTCCCCATCGTATAGATCATGGTGCCATCATCGAGCCAGGCGATCCCGGCGTCCGCCGCCGAGTCGGCCAGGGGCGTGAGGGCGCCGCCACTGAGTGGCAGCTTGACGACCGTTCCGTTGTGGACGAAGGCGACCCATCGGCCATCGGGGGAGAGGGAGAAGATCCCGGCCCCGTCGGTACCGGCAAGCGGTGTGGCTTGGTAGTGGTCGGCCTCCTTCACCCAGAGACGTCCCCCGGTGCTGTCTCCCGGACCGCTGTAGACCAGGGTCCTCCCGTCGCGACTCAGCAGCAGGAGGCCGATCGGCTCCTGCCCCTTGGCGAATGCGACGCCGAATCTCGTCACCGGGATCGGTGGGGCGGGGCGGAACCACCCCCACGCAGCGAGCCCGGCGAAGAGGATCACCGCACCAAGGGTCAGGAGTTGAACGCGACCCGGGACCCGCGAGGCGCGACCGGCCCGGAGCGCTACCGTCCCGTGCGGCCCGAATCCGGTCCCGTGGTACCCCGCATCCCCGAGCGCCTTGCCGAGCTCCGCCGCGCTGGCGAACCGGTCGGCAGGAAGCTTCTCGAGGGCGTGCATCACCACCGCTTCGACGTGCGGCGGGATCGACTTCCGTTGGAGCGTGAGGGAGCGGGGCTCCTCGGTCAGCACCCGCGCGATGATCGCCTGCGCCGTGGCGCCCATGAACGGGGGCTCGGCGGTGAGCATCTCGTAGAGCACGCAGCCCAGGGCGTATATGTCGCTTCGGGGGGTGATCTCCCGCTCCCCCATCGCCTGCTCGGGGCTCATATAGTGCGGAGTGCCGAGACTCATCCCGGTCTCCGTCATCCGCGATCCGCCGTCGGAGCGGCTGGCCGCCAGGGCGATCCCGAAGTCGGCCACCATCGCGTGGCCGCCGTGGAGGAGGATGTTCTCCGGCTTGATGTCGCGATGGACCACGCCGTGCTGATGGGCGTAGTCGAGCGCGTCGGCCACTTCGCGGGCGATCCGCACGGCGTCTTCCACCGGGAGCTGCTTTTCGCGCATCAGCCGGTCGCGAAGGGACTCACCTTCGACGTACGGCATCACGTAGAACACGAAGCCCCCCGCCTCTCCCGAGTCGAACAGGCTCAGGATGTGCGGGTGCTGGAGGTTGGCCGTCGTCTTGATCTCGTGCAGGAAGCGCTCGGCGCCGAGGATCGCGCTGAGCTCCGGACGCAACACCTTGAGCGCCACCTTCCGGTCGTGCCGCACGTCGTGCGCGAGATACACGGTCGCCATGCCGCCCGCGCCGAGCTCGCGTTCGATGCGGTACCGGTCGGCGAGGGCAGTGGTCAGAAAGGCAATGGCGTCGGTCATGCGGTCACCTCTGGCCGGCGCGGAGTTGATCGAACCAATGGAGGATCAGGTGGACACTTTCACCCCCTTCGGCGGACTGCTGTGGGCGGACCAGCAGGAAATGCTGGCCATCGGGGGCCACGTCCCAGTTGGTCTGTCCCTGCGTATTCTGGCGAACGCCGAAAAGGGCGTGGGGCGGCCCGAAGTGGAGCTCCGCTCCAGGCGTCACCTGCACGGCGAAGAGGGAATCGGTGCTCCGATAGAACAGTTCCCGGCCGTTGCGCGCCCAGCGGGGTTCCAGCCCTCCGGTGTTCGAGATCCGGGTCCGGCCCCCCCCTTCGGCAAGGGTGCGGACGTAGATCTCGGGCGCACCGGTCTCATTCGAGGCGTATGCGAGCCAGCGTCCATCGGGGGAGACGGCCGGATTCCGTTCCTCGAATGGGGTCGCAAGGAGCGCACGGGCCACCTGTGGCGAATCGACCGGCATGACCCAGATATCGCGTCCGGTGGTCTGATCGGTCTCCCGGAACACGATCCGGCGCCCGTCCGGCGTCAGGCCGACCTCGAAGATCGAGTTCGGCCGGGACAGGAGCGAATCGGGAGTGCCACTGCCGTCGGTCGGAAGGGTGTAGATCGATACTCGACGGCCGGCCGGTTGGCGCAGGTACACGATCCGGCGGCTGTCGGGCGTCCACTCCCCATAGGCACTGGCGGAATCGAAGGTGATCCGCTGGAAATTCCTTGCTGCGAGCTCCCACACCCAGAGATCCCCCGAAATGTTCCCCCCGACTATTCGGCCGGTCAGGTTGGTGACGGTGACGGCGATCCGTCGTCCGTCGGGGGAATAACGGGGGGAAGTGTAGCGGCCCGACGGAACACCGAGAGGGGTGGCGCGGCCGAGGCGGTCGACCAGGACCAGTTCCGCGAGGAGCGCAGCGCCGGCGTAGTGCGCGATGGTACCGGTGCGGGAGATCCCGAGCTTGGCGATCTGGGCCGGGCCCATCCGGACGTTGTCGGTGATCGGCACGGGGGCGCCGGTGATCCGACGGCGGCCAGCGTCGAAGGGCACCGAGAAGAGGGTGCCATCGCCTTCGGTGTAGACGAGGTAGCCGCCGTCCACGTAATGTGGACTCATTCCCCGCTGACCCAGGGGGGTGACCACCCCATCCTTCAGCGTTGCCACCCTGAGCGTCGCACCGGAATCGGTGACGGCGGTGAACAGGACGGCCGCTCCAGTGGGCAGGAGCTCGGGGAATCTGTAGAACACCGCTCCCCCCGAATCGGGGTTCGCGACGTCGGCCGGTGTGCCGCCGGTCGACGGGACCCGGCGGATCTTCCCGTTCTGGCTGAAGGCGATGATCTCATCCGGGCCCCACGACGCGCCGAAGAACGCGCCGGACGCATCGCAGATGGTGACCACGGCCCCCCCGGTCATGGCCACCTTTCGGAGTTTGCCGTCCTGGTGAAACCCGAGCCATTGGCCGTCGGGGGAGAAGAAGGGCTGGTCGGCGTTGACCGTCGAGGGGATCGCGGCCGGGTCCTCCTGGTCGAGCCCGCGAAGATAGAGCTGTCGCACTCCCGATGAGTCGCTCCCCACGAACACCATCTTGGAGCCATCTGGGGAAAGGATGATCGGCTGCCCGGTCGCATCGGAGGCGGCGCTCGAGCGCCCGAATATGAGGGTGAAGCGCTCGATCGGCGGCGGGACCGGGCGCGGCCGGCCGATCCAGAGCCAAGACGCCGCGCCGAGGCAGAGGAGCGCGAGGACCCAAGGGAGCGCACGCGCCGCGTGCTGCTTCGGCGAGACGCGAGCAGCGTGGAGCGCGACGGTCCCGTGCGGCCCGAAGCCGGTGCCGTGGAAAGTCCGATCGCCGAGCGCCTTGCCGAATTCCGCCGCGGTGGCGAATCGGTCGGCCGGGAGCTTTTCGAGGGCGCGTCGCGTGGCCGCTTCGACGTTGGGCGGGATGGTCTTTCGCTGCAACGTGAGCGAGCGCGGTTCTTCAGTGAGCACTCGCGCGATGATCGCCTGCGCCGTGGCCCCGGCGAACGGCGGCTCGGCGGTGAGCATCTCGTAGAGCACGCAGCCCAAGGCGTAGATGTCGGAGCGAGGAGTGATCTCTCGCTCGCCCATCGCCTGCTCGGGACTCATGTAGTGGGGAGTGCCGAGGCTCATCCCGGTCTCGGTCATCCGGGAGCCGCCGTCACTGCGGCTGGCCGCGAGCGCGATGCCGAAATCGGCCACCATGGCGTGGCCGCCGTGGAGGAGGATGTTCTCGGGCTTGATGTCGCGGTGCACCACACCGTGCTGGTGGGCGTAGTCGAGCGCGTCGGCCACTTCACGCGCGATCCGGACCGCGTCTTCCACGGGGAGCTGTTTCTCCCTGCTGAGGCGGTCGCGGAGCGACTCGCCCTCTACATACGGCATCACGTAGAAGACGAACCCCCCGGCCTCCCCCGAGTCGAAGAGACTCAGGATGTGCGGGTGCTGCAGGTTGGCCGTGGTCTTGATCTCGTGCAAAAAGCGCTCGGCGCCGAGGATGGCGCTGAGCTCGGGGCGGAGGACCTTGAGCGCGACCTTCCGGTCGTGGCGCACGTCGTGCGCCAGGTAGACCGTGGCCATCCCGCCGGCACCGAGCTCGCGCTCGATGCGGTAACGGTCGGCGAGGGCGGCGGTGAGAGTGGTGAGGGTCATTGGGGTGCGAGCCGAGTGCGGAGTTCCTGGTCGAAGTGCTCCACCACCACCAGCCGGTCGGTATGGTCCGACTCCGTGTTCCGGATCATCAGGAAGCGGCGGTCGTCGGGACCCACGGCGTACTCCGTGCGGCTGTTGTTCAGCAGGTATCGGGGGAGCGGAAAGAGCGCGCGCCGCGGGCCGGTGGTGAACCGGGGGCCCGCGGGGACGTCCACCACCATCTGCAGGGGGATCGCGGTCCCCGCGACGCGGTAGAAGAGCTCCCGCCCCGAGCGGGCCCAGGCCGGCTCCTGCCCGCCGTTGGTGGAGATCTGCGCCCTCCCGTCGGCGACGTTCGGGAAGGGGCTGACGTAGACCTGCGGCAACCCCGACTCGTCGGAGACGTATGCGAGCCAGCGACCGTCCGGCGAGAGCGCCGGGGAGCTCTCGTTGGCCGGGCTGGTGAGCAGGGGGAGTGTGGAATCGGTCCCAATGCGCCGAGCGAGGATGTCCAGCTGGTCGGGGATGGAGCCGGCGCGATAGAGGAGCCACGCCCCATCGTGCGAAAAGGTCGCGTCCTCGATGGGGCGGGGGTCGTCGAGCAGCGGGACGGCGGGACGGCTGCCGTCGGCGACCCGTTCATACAGCTGGCGGTCGGTGCCGCGCTGGGTCACGAAGGCCACCATCCGCCCATCGGCGCTCCAGGCGGGATCCGCATTGTAGCTGCCGTCCAAGGTCAGCTTGGAAAGCGTGCCCTGCTGCAGGTCCCTGATCCAGACCTGCACGTCGAGTTCCCGGGCCTGCAGGGCCAGCTCATGCCCGTCCGGCGAAAGGGCAGGGGCGCTGAACAGGCCCGACCATCCGGCGGCGACCGGCGTGGCAGCACCGGTCCGGTCCACCCACACCACCTCCCGCGTCCCCCCTGCGTCAACGCCGCCCGCCGTGTACCAGAGCGTGCCCTCCGCGGAGAGCGCGAGGTCGACCGCCCCGCCGCCGATCCGGAGGTTCACCCCCTCGAAGAGCTTCACCGGCTCCCCGGTCAGCTCCATCTTGTCCTGGTCGAACCGGGTCCCCATCAGCGCACCATCAGACGTCACGAAGAGCAGGTAGCCCCCGGGGGCGTACCGGCCGATCGCGCCGCGCACCAGCACGCGGTGCTTCCGGGTGCGGAGATCGAGCACGGCGATCTCATCGGTCGGGGTTCCCATCGCCCCCGGACCGCCGTGGCCCACGGTGATGAGCACCCCCTTCCCGTTCGGGAGGACGTCGGGCCACGAGTGCTGGAGCTCGCCGCGTGTGGAATCGAGCTGGCCCACGGACTCCGCAGGTCCGCCATTCTCCGGGACCCGCATCAGCGGTCCCACGCCGATCCGGTCGTAATAGATGTAGCCATCGGTGCCCCAGGCGACGCCGGGAGCGCCGACCAGAGAGTCGGACACCGTGGTGGTGGGGCCGCCATCGATCGACACCACTTTGATCGTTCCGCCGGCCACCCGATCCATGAAGGCGACCTTGGTCCCGTTCGGGGAGAAAGCCGGATTGATGCCCCCCTCAGTGCCGGGGATGGGCGTGGCCTGCAGGTCGCCGCGGCTCCGGAGCAGGAAGATGGTCCCGCGATCGTTGTCCGCGAGGTAGACCAGCTTGGAGCCGTCCGGGGAGACGGCGATCCGTCCCCAGGGGCTCGCGGACATCCGTTGCCCCTCGGCCAGCTCCACCGTGTAGCGGCTGACGGGACCGGCCGGGGCAGGACGCCGGAGGCTCCATCCGAGTCCTACCGCGAGCACCCCGATGCCGATGAGGGCAGGGACGGCGGCGCGCTCCTGCCACCCGCCGTTCGTGACCGGCACGCCAGCCGGGTGAATGGCGGTGCCCTTGAACGTCGGATCGGCCAGCGCCGCGGCGAATTCCTTCGCGCTGCTGAACCGGTCGGCGGGGAGCTTCTCCAGGGCCTTGTCGATCGCCGCCGCGACGTTGGGCGGCACCGACTTCCGGTGCGCCGTGACCGGTGCGACCGGCTCGGCGATGATCTTCATGATGATCTGCTGCGCCGACCCCCCGAGGTGCGGGGGTTGGCCGGCGAGCATCTCGTAGAGCACGCTCCCGAGCGAGTAGATGTCGCTCCGGCCGCTGATCTCCTTCTCGGCCGTGGCCTGCTCGGGGCTCATATAGTGCGGGGTCCCGAGGCTCATCCCCGTCTCGGTCATCCGTCCGCCAGCCGCGGCACTGAGCGCCAGCGCGATCCCGAAGTCGGCCACCATGGGGCGGCCGTCGTGGAGGAGGATGTTCTCCGGCTTGATGTCGCGGTGGACCACGCCTTGTCGGTGGGCATAGTCCAGCGCGTCGGCCACATCGCGGGCGATCCGGACCGCTTCGTCGATGCCGAGCTGGGTCTCGCGATCGAGCTTGGTGCGGAGCGTCTCGCCGTCGATGAACGGCATGACGTAGAAGAGAAACCCGTCCGCATTGCCCGAATCGAAGAGCGGCAGGATGTGGGGATGCTGCAATGCCGCTGTAGTGGTGATCTCTACCACGAACCGCTCGGCGCCGAGCACGGCGGCGAGCTCAGGCTTCAACACCTTGAGCGCCACCTTCCGCTTGTGCTTCAAGTCCTCGGCCAGGTAGACCGTAGCCATCCCCCCCGAGCCGAGCTCCCGCTCGATGCGGTAGCGGTCGGCCAATGCCGCGGCGAGAGAGACTATCGGTGCGGTCACGGTGTCCCCGACTTCAGCCGCTGCAGCTCGTTCGGCCAGTTGAAGATCAGGTTGATGGTGGGGGCGTCTCCCCCTCCTGAGCGCAGCATCAGGAAGCGTTTGCCGTCCGGATGCACGTCATAGGTGCGGTGGAACTCCTGGGAGGCGAGTCCCGGGTGGGAAAAGAGGAGCACCGGGGTGCCGTGGGTGAAATGGCGGCCGGTGGTGACCGGCACGGCGTACATGTCCCCCCGCGAGTTCCGGAAGAAGAGCTCTTTGCCATCCCGCTTCCACATCGGCTCCATCCCTCCCGCGGCCGAGATCGCGAAGCGCGCCGAATCGACGGTCGGGAAGGGACGCACGTACACTTCGGAGTGTCCCGACTCATTCGATGCGTAGGCCAGCCATTGTCCGTCGGGAGAGATGACCGGCGCGTAATTGTCGAATTGCGAGGTGACGAGGGGCCGCGCCACGGTGTCGGCGCCGATCCGGAGGAGGAGCAGTTTTCGGCTGCCGAGCCCGCCCCCTTCGGTCCGGAAGAGGCGGAAGCGGCGCAGCGGATCGAGTGCCACTTCATCGAGCCGGAGCCCCGGGGGCGACAGGGGCGTCACGCTGTCGCTCCCGTCGGCGCGCCGGCCCCAGACGCTGCGGACGTTGTTGCGCGTCGCGAGGAAGGCCACCCGCTGGCCATCGGGATCCCAGACCGGACGGTCCGCATTGGAGACGTCGAAGGAGAGGCGGGTGAAGGTCCCGGTGGCGAGCTGCTTGATCCAGATCTGCGATTCCCCCACCACGTTCCGCGCCAGCGCGATCTGCCGCCCGTCGGGAGAGAGCGCCACCTGGAGGAAGCTGCCCCGCAGCGTCGAATCCACGTTCGTCGCCCGGCCCGCACGGTCCACCCAGAGCAGGTCGTCATTCTCCGAGGTCTGGGCCTCGTACACCAGGGTCCCGTTCCGGGAGGCGGCGAACTGGACGGTGCCGTTGGAATTCTCCTGCTGGACATCCCCGACGACCAGGACCGGGGTGCCGAGGAGGCGTCCGCGCCGCACATCGATGGGGACGGCGAGAAGCTTGCCGTCGCCGGTCCCGATGGCGAGGTAGCCGGGGGCGACGTACCGGGCGAAGCTCCCGGCGGTGAGGTCGGTGACCGCGCCGGTCTTCAGGTCGACGAGCCCGATGTGATTGGACCCGACCGATCCCATCCAGAGCATCACCGCAGCGTAGCGGCTCCCCGGGAGGACGTCGGGGAAGTCATGCTCCGCAACGTGGCTGAGGGTATCGGGGCGGGAGATCTGGGTCACCGCGCCGCCTGAGGCTGCGACGCGGGCCAGCCCGCGGGCGACGCTGGTGAAGTAGATCTGGCCGTCATCCCCCCAGCTCCCGCCCCCATACTGCGCCACCGAGTCACTGACGACCGTTCGTGCCACCCCCCCGACCACGGGGATGACCTTCAAGAGGGTGATGCCGCTCTCGGCGGTGAAGAATCCGACCTCCGTCCCGTCGGGTGAGAAGAAGGGGGCGAATCCTCCCTTGGTGTCGGGGATCGGATGCGCCGAGGGCTGGTCGAGCGCCCGGACCCAAAGGGCGGTACCGGTCCCATCGGGCCCGACGTACACGACCCGGTCCCCGGAAGGCGAGATGGCGAGGCGCACATTGGCGATCGCCCTCACCTTGGCGCTGTCTCCCAGGGCGAGCGAGACCCGTACGAGCGCGCCGGCCGGCACGCTCCCGCCGTCACTTCGCCGATGCCCGACCAGCCATCCCACCGCGAGCGTCACGAGCGCCACCGCACCGGTGACCAGCCACCCGCTCCGGCTCTGGGTCATGGCAGGCCGATACCCCGTGGTCGCGACCGTCGCCTTGGGATCGCGCAATGCCGCGGCGAACTCCGCCGCGGTGGCGAACCGGTCGGCGGGGAGTTTCTCGAGCGCCTTGGAAAGGGCCCAGGCGACGTTGGGCGGGACCGAACGGCGGAGGTCGGTGACCGGGCGCGCCGTGTCGGTCACGATCTTCATGATGATCTGCTGTGCCGTGGCTCCGGTGTGCGGGGGGTCGCCGGCCAGCATCTCGTAGAGCACGCTCGCGAGGGAGTAGATGTCGCTCCGCCCGGTGAGGTCCTTCTCCGCGGTGGCCTGCTCGGGGCTCATGTAGTGCGGCGTGCCGAGCGACATCCCGGTCTCGGTCATCCGCCCGCCGGCCGCGGCGGAGAGCGCCAGCGCGATCCCGAAGTCGGCCACCATCGGGCGGCCATCATGCAGCAGGATGTTCTCCGGCTTGATGTCGCGGTGGATCACCCCATGGCGGTGGGCGTAGTCGAGGGCGTCGGCCACCTCGGTCGTGATCTTCACCGCCTCTTCGATGCCGAGCTGGTGCACGCGGTCGAGCCTGGTGCGGAGGGTCTCGCCGTCGATGAACGGCATCACGTAGAACAGGAACCCGTCGGCGCTGCCGGAGTCGAAGAGGGGCAGGATATGCGGATGCTGCAGCGCCGCGGTGGTCTTGATCTCCACCACGAAGCGCTCGGCGCCGATGACGGCGGCGAGCTCCGGCTTCAGGACCTTGAGGGCGACCTTCCGGTCATGCTTGAGGTCCTGGGCCAGGTAGACGGTGGCCATCCCGCCCGCGCCGAGCTCGCGCTCGATGCGGTAGCGGTCGCTCAGTGCCGCGCCGAGGCGGGCGAGGGCGTCGGTCACCGCACCCCTCCCCGGCTCTCGGCCACCCGCCGGCGGAACTCGGTGATCCAGTTGGGCGAAATGACCAGCTGGAAATTGTTCGCATCGGACTGGACGGCGAGCACCCGCTTGCCATCGCGCGCCACATCGTAGTTGGCCCCGAAGAAGAGGGTCGGGGACATCGTCCCGGCGAGCAGGGTGTCCCGGCCGAGGAGCGCGAAGGTCGGCGTGAGGGCCACCTGCGCCCGCAGCAGGGAGCCGCCCGAGCGGTAGTAGAGCCCGTGGCCGTCGGGAGCCCAGACCGGCTCGGTGCCGCCGGTCACCGAGATCTGGAACTTGGCCGAGGGGTCGGGGAAGGAGCGGACGTAGATCTCCTCGCGGCCCGATTCACTGGAAACGACGGCGACCCATTTCCCGTCGGGGGAGAAGCGGGGTCCGGCATCGGTCATGGGCGTCGTGAGGTAGGGCTGGACCACCCCGGGTGAGTCGAGCGGGGCGCGCAGGATGTCCCAGCTGTTCTCCCGGAGCGCCGTGACGAGGAGCCAGCGGCCGTCGGGGGAGATGGCCGCGCTCGGCGCGAGATAGGTGGTATGGAAGAGCTCGGTGGGCGGAGAGCCGCCGGTCGCGAGCTGGCGCCAGACGGCGGTGCGTGCCCCCTGGCCCGATGCGTTGAAGATGATGGCGGCCCCGTCGGCGCTCCATTCGACGGAGGTCACGCTCCCGGCGGTGGTGAGCCGGGAGAAGGTCGTGAGCTGGCGGTCGAAGATCCAGGCGTCGCTCTGCTGGCCGGTGCGGACCACCACCGCGACCCGGCGCTCATCGGGGGAGAGCCTGGGTAGCTGATAGCTGGCGGCCTGGGGGAGGAGTGCGACGGGGCGTCCCTCCCGGGTGAGCCAGGTCAGCGTTCCCCTGACCTCCCCCCCTGACGTCACCAGCGCCCCGCCGCGGGAGAGAAAGACGCCGGAATTGCCGTTGTTCGCGCTCTCGACGGAGACGGGATCGTGGACCGGGATCGGGAGCCCGTCGGTGGCCCGACGGCGGAGGTCGAGCTTGACCGCCATCAGCGCGCCATCGGCCTGGAGGTACACCAGCATCCCGTCGAGCAGGGCCAGGGGCCGGATCCCGTGGATGCCGAGCGGTGTCACCTGGCCCTCGGGGAGGGAGGCCAGGGCGAGTTCCGCCGTGGCGAGGCTCCCGGTCCAGATCGCGAAGACGACCAGCTTCCCCCCCGGCAGGGCGATGGGCCAGAGATGATCGGTCTGACCCTTGGCCGTGTCAGGGTGAGTGAGTGCCGTGGGGGCGCCGCCGGCGGCGTTCACCCGCGAGAGTCCGTGGAAGGGGCCGACGGCCCCGAAGACGAGCTCGTTCCCGTCCGACCAGTCGGCGCCGTTGGCGCCCCCGAGGTCGGCGACCGCGACCGGGGCGCTCCCGTCGAGCCGCACCTTGTATTCCTTGCCCCCTGCGCCGCCGAAGGCGATCCAGCTCCCATCGGGGGAGAAGAAGGGCTGGAAGGCATCGGCCGTCCCCGGGATCGGCCGGGCCTCGATCTGGTCGGTCCGGAGCGCATAGAGCCGGGTGCTCCCCCCCGACTCCGCCACCGAATAGACGATGGTCCCGCCATCGGGGGAGATGGCGGCGGGCCAGGGGAACCGGTCGTTCGGTTTGGTGGTCGCCGTCGGGGCCAGGACGTACCGGATGACCGGGACCGGGGTGGGCCTCGGGACAGGGCGAAGCCAGGCCCACGCCGCGAGCAGGGAGGCCACGACCAATGCGGTGACCATCCCGATCGTCACCTTCCTGTTCCCTGTGCCGCTGTGCCGCTGTCCCCTGAGCGCCACCGTCCCGTGCGGTCCGAAACCGGTGCCGTGGAAGGTCGCATCGCCGAGCGCCTTGCCGAACTCTGCCGCGGTGCCGAAGCGATCGGCGGGGAGCTTGGCGAGCGCCTGCATCACCACCGCCTCGACGTGCGGCGGGATCGTCTTCCGCTGCAGTGTGAGCGACCTCGGCTCCTCGGTCAGCACCCGCGCGATGATCGCCTGCGCGGTGGCACCGACGAACGGCGGCTCGGCGGTGAGCATCTCGTAGAGCACGCAGCCGAGGGCGTAGATATCGGAGCGGGGGGTGATCTCCCGCTCTCCCATCGCCTGCTC
>JANMWE010000014.1:0-27022 GCA_031393795.1 Gemmatimonadota bacterium | reverse complement strand
ACCGGCTGGCGGCCGAGCTTCTGCCACGCGAGCGTGCCGATCGCCTGTCCGAGCGCCCGCGCGAACGGGGGCGTCAGCTCGCGGTCGACGAGGCCGCGGATGTCGTACTGCCGGAAGATGGACTTCGGTGTCTGCATAGTCGGGGGTGCGAGGTGCGCCTGTCCTGAGCGCAGCGAAGGATGGTACGTGGTACGTGGTGCGTGGTGCGTGGTGTCGCACCGGGGACGCAAAAGGGGCTCCTGCCGGAGCCCCTCGTGTCTCCCGGCCGGGGTCAGCGCCCCTGGGACGTATAGATCGTGTGCAGCGAGTCGGCGACGCGGTCGGCATAGTTGATCAGCGGTGCCGGCCAGAAGCCGAGCAGGAGCACCGCGATCACCGCCACCGCGACCACCGTCGCGCCGGCGCGTCCGAGCCGGGCGTCGGCGTAGGTGCCCGCCCCCGGTGACTTCCGCATGTACATGCTCATGATGACCGGCATATAGTAGCCGGCCGACACCACGCTGGTCAGCACGAGGACCACCGGGAGCATCCGTTCGCCGTCGGCCACCGAGGCGCTCAGGATCCACCACTTTCCCATGAACCCGAAGGTCCCCGGAAAGCCGAGGAGGGAGAGCATCCCCACCGTCATCGCGAAGGCGAGCCAGGGGCGCTCCTCGGCGAGCCCGGCGATCCGGTCGAGCGTGACGTCCCGTTCCCCGCTCCGGCCCAGCGACTGCAGGACACCGAAGGTGACGATCGAGGTCAGGGTGTAGGCGCCGAGGTAGAGCCACACCGCCGCGACGCCGTAGGGGGTGCCGGGCCGCACGGCCACGAGCACATACCCGGCGTGCGCCACCGAGCTGTAGGCCAGCATCCGCTTGAGCGACCGCTGGGAGAGCGCCACCAGATTGCCGAGGATCATCGTGACCGCGGCGAGGATCCCGATCGGGGGGCTCCAGGTGACCGCGGCCTCGGGGAACGACTGGATGAGCACCCGCACCAGGGCCAGGAAAGCGGCGACCTTCACGCCGGTGGCCATGAAGGTGGTGATCGGCGTGGGCGCGCCTTCGTACACGTCCGGGGCCCACATGTGGAACGGCGCCGCGGCGATCTTGAAGAGGAGCCCGATGAGGAGGAGCGCCAGGCCGAGCGCCGCCATCGTCGTGAGCTTGGCACCCGCCAGCTGGGTCCCGATGATCTGGAGGTTGGTGCTCCCCGTGGCACCGTAGACCAGCGCGATGCCGTAGAGCAGGAACGCCGAACCGAATGCCCCGATGAGGAAGTACTTGAGCGCCGCCTCGGCGCTGAAGGCGCTCTGCCGGTCATAGCCCGCGAGGACGTAGATCGCCACCGACATGATCTCGAGCCCCAGGAAGAGCACGATCAGATCGGCCGCGCCCACCATGCAGAGCATCCCGATCACCGCGAGGATGATCAGGACGTAGTACTCGGGGGCCACGATCCCTTCCCGCTCCAGGTACCCGATGGAGAGGAGGACGGTGGCGATGGCGGCGATGAGCACGACCGCTCCGCCGGCCCAGCGGAACTGGTCGACCGACATCATCTGGGGGATCCCCTCGGCCCTGGTGCCGGCCACCCCCATCCCGACAAGGACCACCAGCCCGAGGACGAGACTGAAGGCCGTGAGCCAGCCGGCCATCCGGGTATCGGCCGCCGTCGAATGGCGCCAGGCCACGAAGAGCAGCACGATGAGCGCGGCCCCGGTCAGGAAGAGCTCGGGTGCGAGCGCCGCGCTCAGGCCCAGCGGGGTCGAGAGATCGAGGGTGGTCAGGAAGTCGAAGGATCCCATCGGTCAGTTCTGCCGGAGGTCGGAGGGCGGTACCACCCGGGGCATCACGCGCCGGACCTGGTCGACGATGGCCTGCGCGGCGGGCTCGGTGCGACGGAGCACCGGACCCGGATAGAGTCCCAGCCAGAGGATGCCCGCGAGCAGCGGCAGGAGGATGGCCCACTCCCGTCGGGAGAGGTCCTTCAGGCCCTGGTTCTCCGGCTTGTCGAGCTTGTTGAACACCACCCGCTGGACCGCCCAGAGGAGATAGGCGGCGGCGAAGATGACCCCGGTGGTGGCGATCCCGGCGGCGAGAGGCTGGGTGGTGAAGCTGCCGATGAGGACGAGGAATTCGCCCACGAAGCCGTTGGTGCCCGGTACCCCGATCGAGGAGAGCGACACGATCACGAGCACCGTCGCGAAGGCCGGCATCACGCGGGCCAACCCGCCGAAGGCGGCGATGTCACGCGTGTGGCGGCGCTCGTAGAGCATCCCGATCAGGAAGAAGAGCCCGCCGGTGGAGATGCCGTGGGCCAGCATCACGATGATGGCGCCCTGGATCCCCTGCACGGTCATGGCCCAGATGCCCAGCATCACGAACCCCATGTGGCTCACCGAGGAGTAGGCCACGAGCTTCTTGACGTCGGGTTGCACCAGGGCCACGAGGGCGCCGTAGACGATCCCGATCACCGCCAGCGCCAGCACCACCGCCTGCGTCAGCGCGGCGAACGCCTCGGCCGGGAAGAACGGGATGGCGAACCGGAGGTAGCCGTAGGTGCCCATCTTGAGGAGCACCGAGGCCAGAAGGACCGACGCCGCCGTCGGCGCCTCGACGTGCGCATCGGGGAGCCAGGTGTGGAACGGGAAGACCGGGACCTTGATGGCGAACGCCAGGAAGAAGGCGCCGAAGAGCCAGGGTTTGAGCGGCCCGAGCGCTCCGATGGCGGCGTACGCCAGCAGGTCGTCGTAGGCGAAGCTGATGGTGCCCATCGCGTGCCAGCGGTGCCACACCATGGCCAGGATGGCGACCAGCATCAGCAACGAGCCGGCCATCGTATAGATGAAGAACTTGATCGCCGCATAGAGCCGGTTGGACCCGCCCCACACCCCGATGAGGAAATACATCGGGATGAGCATCAGCTCCCAGAAGACGTAGAAGACGAATAGATCCAGGGCGATGAACACCCCGATCATCCCCGCCAGGAGCACCAGCAGGAGGGCGTAATAGCCCTGAAGCCGGGTCTCGATGTAGTTCCAGCCCGAGAGGACGCAGAGCGGCATCAGGAGCGCGGAGAGCATCACCAGGAAGACGGAGAGCCCGTCGATGCCGATGGCGTAGTTGACGCCGTAGGCCGGGATCCACGGGATGCTCACGCGGAGCTGCATCCCCAGGCTCGGGTCGAACACCCACCAGAGGCCCAGCCCGATCAGCGCCTCGACGAGGGTGACGCCGAGGGCGAGGCCGCGGGCCCACCGGGCCGGGAGCGCCACGATGAGGAGGGCGCCCACCAGCGGCAGGACCACCAGCGCGTGGAGCGCCCAGCCGGAGAAGTCGATCGCTGCAAGGAACTCGGTCATCGGCGGCTCAGCGCGTCACGGCGTGGATCACGTACAGGGCCCCGGCCAGGAAGAGCACCAGGTAGAGTCCGACCTGCCCGGTCTGCAGCCAGCTGCCTACCCGTCCCAGCGCACGCGCGACGGTGGCGACCCCATTGACGGTCCCGTCGATGCCGCCCTGGTCGGCCTCCTTCCAGAGCACCTGCTCGCTGAAGCGGAGCAGCGGTCGTACCAGGAGCGCATCGTAGATCTCGTCGACGTAGTACTTCCGGTTGAGCACCGCCGCGAAGCCGGTATCGGGCACGGCCTTCGCGGCCGGCACCAGCGTGGCGCGGGAGGTCATCCGGTAGCCCCACCAGAGCCCGCCGAGGCCGATGAGCACGGCCACCGTCATCAGCAGATACTCGGTCGCGCCGTGCGGCATCATCGCCGGGCGGATGCGCGCGGCGGGCGCGAGCACCGGCTCCAGCCACTGCTCCAGCCCCGCGTGCCCGCCGATGAACGCCGGCAGGTTGAACGCGCCGCCGACGACCGAGAGGAGCCCGAGCACCACGAGCGGCCCGGTCATGATCCAGGGCGCTTCGTGCAGGTGCCCCGCTTCCTTGGCCCCGGTCCGGTTGCCGCCGAGGAAGGTCATCGTGATGAGGCGGGCCATGTAGACGGCAGTGCCGAGCGCGGCGGCCAGCCCCGCCACCCAGTACAGGTAGTACACCGGCTCGGACGCGCCGCGCGCGAAAGCGGAGGCGAGGATCTCGTCCTTCGAGAAGAATCCGGAAAAGAGCGGGAAGCCGGCGATGGCGAGCGTGGCGAGCGACATCAGCACGAAGGTGACCGGCATCGCCGTCCGCAGCCCGCCCATGTTGCGCATGTCCTGCGCGTCCTCGTGGCTGTGGGTGGCGTGATACGCATGGTGCATCGCGTGGATCACGCTGCCCGCGCCAAGGAAGAGGAGCGCCTTGAAGAAGGCGTGGGTGGCGAGGTGGAAGATCCCCGCCACGTACGCGCCCGACCCCACGCCGAGGAACATGTACCCCAGCTGGGACACGGTCGAATAGGCCAGGACCTTCTTGATGTCGTACTGCTTGAGGCCGATGGTCGCCGCGAAGATGGCGGTGCCGGCACCGATCCCGGCCAGGAGGGTGCTCGACATCGGCGCCAGCGCGAAGAGCACGTTGGTGCGCGCCACGAGGTACACGCCGGCCGTCACCATCGTGGCGGCGTGGATCAGCGCCGAGACCGGGGTCGGGCCGGCCATCGCGTCGGGGAGCCAGGTGTAGAGCGGTATCTGGGCGCTCTTGCCGGTGCAGCCGAGGATCAGGAAGAGCGTGGCCGCGGTGACCACGGCGCTGCCGCCGGCGAACGCCCCGGGGGCCACCTGCGCGATCTCCCGGAAGGTGAGGGTGCCGAGCGCCTTCCAGAGGATGAACATCGCCACCAGGAAGCCGAAGTCGCCGATCCGGTTGACGATGAAGGCCTTCTTGCCGGCATCGGCGTTGGCCTTGTCCTGGTACCAGAAGCCGATGAGGAGGTAGGAGCAGAGCCCCACCCCTTCCCAGCCGATGAAGAGGACCGGGAGCGAATCGCCCAGCACCAGCACCAGCATGTTGGCGACGAAGAGGTTGAGGTACGAGAAGTAGCGGGCGTACCCCTCGTCCTCCCGCATGTAGCCGACGCTGAACAGGTGGATCAGGCTGCCGACGCCCGTGACGATCAGGAGCATCACGATCGAGAGCTGATCCACCTGGAAGGCGAGGGGGATGTGGAGCTCCCCCGCCCGGATCCAGTCCCAGAGGTGGACGACGATGGGCTCCTCGAGGTGGGCCCCGGCGACGCTCCGCGTGACCCAGAGGACCACCCCGAAGGCGGCGAGGAGCACGCCGGGGCCGATGATCGACACCGCGCGCTTGGCCGTAGGGCGCCAGAGCGCCAGCGCGCCATTGACGACGAAGCCCGCGAGGGGCAACGCCACGGCGAGCCAGATCCAGTGCGCGGGCCCGGCGGCGGCGGCCACGACCTCAGGTGTTGCTTGGGAGAGCGCGAGCATCAGCCTTGGAGGAGGTTGACGTGCTTGAGGTCGACCGTCGCCCGGTGGCGGAAGACGGAGAGGATGATCGCGAGCCCAACGGCCGCCTCGGCCGCGGCCACGGACATCACGAAGAAGACGATCACCTGCCCCGACATCCCGTACAGCTGGCCCATGGCCATGAAGGTCAGGTTGACGGCGTTCAGCATCAGCTCGATGCAGAGGAAGACGATGATGGCGTTCCGGCGGAGCAGCACGCCCGCCACCCCGATGCAGAAGAGCACCGCGGAGAGCATCAGCGAGGGCCCGATGAGTTCAGGGGCGAAGACGGGCATCAGAGCCTCCGCTTGGCGAGGACGACGGCGCCGACGATGGCCGCCAGCAACAGCAGGGAGGTCAGTTCGAACGGCACCAGCCACTGCTGGAACATCGGGGCGGCCACCGCACCCACCGCCCCGCTCGCCAGCGTGGCCCGTTGCACCTCGGCCGCCTGCGGCAGCACGAAGGCGGGGTTGGCGATCTCGGGGGCGCGGGTCAGCTCCTCGGCCACGCGGCCCGCGGAGTAGCCACCGACGCCGCTCAGCTGCATCACCAGCGCGCCGGCGATGCCGACGGCGAGCACCCAGCCGAGGGGACCGCGGATGTCGCTCTCCTTGTGCCGCAGTTGCAGCAGCATCACGAAGAACATGAAGAGCACGAGGATGGCGCCGGCATAGACCAGCACCTGCATCACGCCGGCGAAGAACCCGCCGAGGAGGGTGAAGATCCCGGAGAGCGCCAGCATCGTGACGATGAGCCACATGATGGCGCCCACCGGCTGCCGCTGGGTGATGCAGAGGATCGCCGACAGGACGGCGACCACCGCAAAGAAGACGAAGACCGCGTGGACCACGGCGTCACTCCCCCTTGGGGTCGGTGGGGTCCCACAGCGTCGAGACCAGGTGGGTCTGCGACGAGAGCCGCTCGAGGTCGTACACGAACCGGTCGCGGCTGTATTCGGCGTTCTCGTAGTGCACGCCCACGTGGATCGCCTCCTCGGGGCACACTTCCTGGCAGTACCCGCAGAAGACGCAGCGGAATTCGTCGATCTCGTAGATCAACGGGTACCGGTTGCCGTCCTCGTCCTCGCCCGGCACGAGCTTGATGCAGTTGGCCGGGCAGACCTGCGGACAGAGGCCGCAAGCGACGCACTTGGAGCGCCCTTCCTCGTCGGCCAGCATCCGGTGGGTCCCCCGCCAGCGGGTGGAGAGGGTCCAGGCGCCGCGCTCCGGCTCGGGCGCGCTCCGCTCCTCGGGGTACTGCATCGTGACCGTGGGCCGGAAGAGGTGCTTGAACGTCAGCGACATCCCCTTCAGCGTGGCCCGGATATAGCTGACCCCGACCACGGGCCGCTGCATCACCTTCACACCGATCGCCATCTCAGCCCTCCGCCCCGAGCGGGACGCGCGCCCGTGCCCGCCGCGCCTGCAGTTGCCGGTCGGAGCCGCTGATCACGGCCCCCCGGTCCAACGCGAACACCACCACCCCGAAACAGGCCGCGCTCACCGCCGAAAGCACTCCCAGCCGCCCCAGCGGCGACTGGGCCAGGCCCAGCCACGCATCGGCCGCGTACAACGTCGTGGCGACCACCATCACATACCCGAGCGCCAGCGGCAGGAGCAGCTTCCACCCGAGGCTCATCAGCTGGTCGTAACGGAAACGCGGCAGCGTCCACCGCACCCACATGAAGAAGTAGAGCCAGAAGAAGACCTTGGCGACGAAGAACGCCCCCGTCGCGATCATCTGCGGCCACCCCGGGATCTCGTCCCAGTGGGTGAAGGGGATGTCCCATCCGCCGAAGAAGAGGGTGCTCACCATCGCCGAGATGGTCAGCATGTTGGCATACTCGGCGATGAAGAAGAGCGAGAACTTCATCGCGGAATATTCCGAGTGGTATCCGGCCACCAGCTCCGACTCGGCCTCGGGGAGGTCGAACGGCAGCCGATTGGTCTCGGCGAATCCGCTGATCAGGTAGATCAAAAAGGAGAGCGAGAGCGGCAGGATGTACCAGAGCCCGTGCTGCTGACTGCCGATGATGGCGCTGAAGGAGACGTTGCCGCTCAGCAGGAGGATCGGCACCAGGGCCACCCCCATCGCCACTTCGTAACTGATCATCTGGGCGCTGGAGCGGATCCCGCCCAGGAGCGAGTACTTGGAGTTGCTGCTCCACCCCGCGAGCGCGATGCCGTAGACGCCGAGCGAGCTGATCGCGAGGACGAAGAGGAACCCGACCGGGAGGTCGGCCACGACCATCGGCACCGGGCCGGTGTGGAGAAAGCGCCCGAGGAACCCAAGGGTGAAGTCGAACCCGGGGACCGGCGCCGCGAAGGGGATCACCGCCGAGAGCGTGAGCGCCGGGATGAAGGCGATCATCGGCGCCAGGGTGAAGATCACCGGGTTGGCGGCCGAGGGGAGCGTCTCTTCCTTGACGATGTTCTTGATCCCGTCGGCGATCGGCTGGCCCAGGCCGCCGGGCCCGGCGCGGTTCGGCCCCATCCGGTACTGCATCCAGGCCGAGACCTTCCGCTCGAGCAGCGTGCTGTAGGCCACCGCCACCATGACGATGGAAAAGACGGCCACCATCTTGACCACCGTGACGAGGAGGAACCCCTTTACCTCGGGGGTGAGCCAGGTCAGGTGCATCATCACGGCGTGGAGGAGCGCGTTCACGCGACCCCCACCGGCGACTGGGCTGTCGCGCGGCCGATGAAGCCGAGCTCCGCGTAGGCGACGCCGCCGAACTGGGGCGCCATCGCGACGGCGAGCTTGAACGCCGCGTCGGCCGACTGCGGCGCGTCTCCGCCGCCGAGGAGCGAGGCGACCTCACCCGCCACCCACCAGGCCGGCCGTGCCATGCCCGGCGCCGCCTTGGCGGGCCAGAAGCGCTGGATCCGGCCATCGCGGTTCACGTAGGCACCAAGCTCCTCGGCCACCGTGGTGATCGGAAGGACCACCTGCGCCACATCCTCACCGACGGCGTCGACCGCCGCGAGCACCGCCACGGCCTTGGCGCCCTTGAGCGAGGCCCACTCGGCGTCGGTGAGTTCCGCGCCGACCACCAGCACGAGCGCGGCACCCTTCGCGGCATTCAGCGCGGCGGTCCAGTCCTTCGAATAGCCGAGCCAGGCCGCGCCGGTGCCGTTCGGGGCGCGTTCCTGCCGGAGCGCCAGGTTCGGCACTCCCTTGAGCGGCGCCTCGGCGTTCTTCGACATCGGCACCTGGACGGCGAGGGTGGCGGTCTTGCCGGCGACGAGCTTCTTGGTGAGCGCGAGCGACTCGACCGACGCACGACCGGAGGCCAGCACCACCACCGGACCGTTGGCCCCCTTCACGAGGGCGGCCAGTGCCTCGAACCCCTTCAGCCAGTCGGTGGCCTGGAGCTTCCCGTCCTGCCGCACCAGCGGCGCCTCGACCCGGTCGCCGCGGTTCATCCAGCGGTAGTCGGCGCGGCCGGTGTCGCACATGAAGTGGCGGTTCACTTCGAGGTTAGGACGGGGGCGGAGCCGGACGACCGCATCGTCGCGGGTCTCGACCGTGATGTTGCACCCCTGGCTGCACCCGGTGCAGACGCTGGCGGCCTTGTCGAGGTCCCAGGCGCGCGCCTTGTGCAGGAAGTCCTTGGAGACGAGCGAGCCGACCGGGCAGAGGTCGACCACGTTGCCGCTCCACTCGTGGGTCAGCTTGTGCGCCGGGTCGATGCCGATGAAGGCGCGATCGCCCCGCTCGGCCACGCAGAGCACCGGCTCCTCGGCCACGTCGTCCATGAAGCGGACGCAGCGGGTGCAGAGGATGCAGCGGTTGGGGACATAGAGCACGTCAGGCCCGAAGTCCTCGACCGGGTTGTAGCGCTTGGCGTAGTCCTCGTACCGGGTCGCCGCCCGCCCTTCCTGGAAGACGTAGTCCTGCAGCTCGCACTCGCCGGCCTGGTCGCAGATCGGGCAGTCGAGGGGGTGGTTGATCAGCAGGAACTCGAGGACGCTCTCGCGGGCCTTCTTCGCGTTGGCGCTGTTGACGTGCACCACCTGCCCCTCGGCCACGGTCGTCACGCAGGACGGCTGCAGCTTGGGGTTCTTCTCGACCTCGACGAGGCACATCCGGCAGACCGCCGGGCTCGGGAGCGAGGGGTGGTAGCAGTAGTGCGGGACCAGGACGCCGGCCTGCTTGGCGGCCTCGATGAGGGTCGTGCCTTTGGGCACGCTCACCGCGGTCCCGTCGATGGTCAGGTTGACGAGCTCGCTCATCGGTTCACGCCACCGCCGGCGCCCGGCGCCGGGAGAGATAGGCTTCGAATTCCCCGCGGAACTTCTGGATGCCGCTGACCACCGGCGCGGCGCAGGAGTCGGAGAGGACGCAGATGGTCTTGCCGGTCATGTTCTCGGCGAGGTCGAGCAGGAGGTCGAGATCCTTGGCCTCACCCTCTCCTGCGAGGATGCGTTCGAGGATCTTGACGGTCCAGGCGGTGCCTTCGCGGCACTGGGTGCACTGCGCGCACGACTCGTGGGCGTAGAACTTGGCCAGCCGCATGATCACGCGGACCATGTCGGTGGAGTCGTCCATCACGATCATCCCGGCGGAGCCGAGCATCGATCCCTTGGCGACGACCCCTTCGTAGTCGAGCAGGCACTCCTTCGCCTCGGCGGCGTTCATGATCGGCACCGACGACCCGCCCGGGATCACGGCCTTGAGGGTCCGGCCGGGACGCATCCCGCCGCACATCTCGTCGATGAGGGTCATCATCGGCGTGCCCATCGTGATCTCGTAGTTGCCCGGCTTCTGCACGTGCCCGCAGACCGAGAAGAGCTTGGTCCCCGTCGACTTGGGGTTGCTCAAGCAGAGCCCCTTGTACCACTCCGCGCCGCGCGTCAGGATATGCGGCACGGCCGCCAGGGTCTCGACGTTGTTGACGGTGGTGGGGAGCGCGAAGACGCCGGCCTGCGCCGGGAAGGGAGGCTTGATGCGCGGGTTGCCCCGCTTCCCTTCGATGGAGTTCATCAGCGCGGTCTCTTCGCCGCAGATGTACGCCCCCGCCCCGCGATGCAGCACCACCTCGATCCGCTTGCCGCTGCCGAGCGCGTTGGCGCCGAGCGCGCCGGCGGCGTAGGCCTCCTCCACCGCCTTGGCCATGATGGTCCAGGGTTCGGTGAACTCGCCGCGGATATAGATGTAGATCATTTCCGCGCCGATGGCGTAGGCGGCCACCGCGCACCCCTCGATGAGGGCGTGCGGGGTCCAGCGCATGATCTCGCGGTCCTTGAAGGTGCCCGGCTCCGACTCGTCGGCGTTACAGACGAGGTAGTGCGCCTTGCCGTCGTTCTTCGGCATGAACGACCACTTGAGGCCGGTCGGGAAGCCGGCGCCGCCGCGACCACGGAGCCCCGAAGCCTTCACGTCCTCGATGATCTGCTCCGGGGTCATCCCGAGCGCCTTCTTGAGCGCCTGGTACCCGCCCCGCTCGGTCCACCCGGCGTAGCTGCGCGCGCCGGCGTCGCCGAAGTACTTGGAGAGGACGACCGTCTCCTTGGGGTGCGACGGATGCGGATATCCCATCAGCTGTACCTCTGGAGGAGGCCCGGCACCCGCTCGGGGGTCACCGACTCGACGAAGTCGTTGCCGATGAGCACCGGGGTCGCGAAGCCGCACGCGCCGAGGCACTCGGTCTCGACCACCGTGAAGCGGCCGTCAGGGCTGGTGCGGCCGAGCTCCTGGCAGCCGGTGTGCTGCAGCAGCGCCTTCAGGGTCTCCTCGGCGCCGCAGATGCCGCACGGGCTCGTAGTGCAGACCTGGATGACGTGCCGGCCCATCGGGTGCTGGTGGTACATCGTGTAGAAGGTCACCACGCCCTTCACATAGGCGGGAGTGAGCCCCAGGAGCTGGGCCACCTCGGCGATCCCCTGCTCGGGGATCCAGCCGCGCGCTTCCTGGACCATCCAGAGCGCGGGGAGAAGGCAGGCCTGCTTGGTGGGGTACTTCGGATAGAGCGCCTCGAGCTTCTGCTTCGTCGGACCGACGAAGACCGGCTCGTACGGGACGCTCGGGTGGGCGGCGTTCACCGGTCGATCTCTCCCATGACGATGTCGACGCTCGCGTTGATGGCGATGACGTCGCTGAGGAGCGCGCCCTCGCACATCTTGGGGAGCGCCGCAAGGTTGATCAACGACGGCGGGCGGATGCGCCAGCGCACCGGCTTGGCCGTGCCGTCGGAGACGAAGTAGTAGCCCAGCTCGCCCTTGGGGTTCTCGATGGCCAGGTAGGCCTCGCCCGCCGGCGCAGTGACCCCTTCCATCACCTGCTTGAAGTGGAAGATCATCGCCTCCATGTCGCTCATCGCGCGCGACTTGGGGGGAAGGATCACGCGGGGATCATCGACGTTGATCGGCGCGCCCTTGAGCTTCTCGAGCCGGTCGAGCGTCTGGTCGAGGATGCGGGTGGACTGGTACATCTCCTCCAGCCGCACGAGGTACCGGTCGTAGATGTCGCCGTGCTCGCCGACGGGTACGTCGAAGTCGTACGTCTCATAGCCGAGGTACGGCATGTCCTTGCGGAGGTCCCACGCCACGCCGCTGGCCCGGAGCATCGGCCCCGACAGCGAGTAGTCGATCGCCTCGGCCTTGGTCATCACGCCCACGCCCTGGGTGCGCCCGATCCAGATGGCGTTCTTGGTGAACATGGTGTCCACCTCGTCGAGCGTCTTCGTGAAGGTGCGGGTGAAGTCGCGGAGCCCCGCCTCCCAGCCGTCCGGGATGTCGGCCATCATCCCGCCGACCCGCGTGACCGACGTCGTGAGCCGGGCCCCGGTCCACGACTCCTGCAGGTTGTACACCCGTTCGCGCTGCTGGAACGACCAGAGGAAGGGCGTCATCGCGCCAAGGTCGATGCCGGTGGTGCCGAGCCAGACGAGATGCGAGATGATGCGGCTCAACTCGCACGCGATCACCCGGAGCACCGCGCACCGCTCGGTGACGGTGATCCCCATCAGCTTCTCGGCCGCCAGCGCCAGACCGACATTGTTCGCCATCGGCGAGAGGTAGTCGGTGCGGTCGGTGAGCGGGATGATCTGGTTGTAGTGCCGGTACTCGCCCAGCTTTTCGAAGCCGGAGTGCAGGTAGCCGATGTGCGGGATGACGCGGATCACCCGCTCGCCGTCGAGCTCGATCACCAGCCGGAGCACGCCGTGCGTGGCCGGGTGCTGCGGACCGATGTTGATCAGCATGTGCTCGGCGTGCAGGTCGTCGGCCTCGCGCTCGATCCGTTCGAGGCCGAGGGGCGACATCTGCACCCGACCCTGGGCGTCGAGCCCGGGGGTCTGGAGTTGCATTTCGATGGTGCGCGTGGCCATCAGACGTTCCCCCGCTCGCCGTGCGCCAACCGCTGCCGCATCTCCTCAGGCAGGTCGTCGAACGCCTCGGCGATGGAGAGTTCCTCGATCGAGTAGTGGGCTTCGGGATTGGCGGCGAGGGCCTGGCGGGTCTGCTCGCCCCGGCTGAAGTGGCCGCGGAGCGGGAAGGCCTTCCGGAGCGGATATCCCTCGTGGTAGGTCTCCCACATCAGGAGCCGTCGCAGGTCGGGGTGGCCGCGGAAGGTCACCCCGAACATGTCGAACACCTCGCGCTCAAGCCAATCGGCGCCGTGCCAGAGATCCACCACGCTGTCCACCGCGAGAGGCGCTGTGGGATCGAGGGACACCTTGCAGCGGAGATCCTGGATCGTCGTGAGGTTGCGGACGAACCAGACCACTTCGAGCGGCAGCTCCGGATCGCGATACTCGACGGCGGTGATGTCGACCAGGTAGGCGTAGCCCTGGTCGGCCTTGAGCCAGGCCAGGATCTCGTGGGCGCGGTCGTTCGTGAGCCAGACGATCTCGTCACCGCAGGAGACCGCGTGGCGTTCGATGGCGGCGCCGAAGCGCGCGCGAAGCGCGGCGATGTCAGGCGCACGCCTCATGCGGAGCGGGTCTGGTGCACGGAGTTGCCGAACGGCTCGGAGATCTCGTCGATCCGCGGGGCCGAGACGAAGAGCCCGTCGGGCCCGACCAGGTGTTCGGCGCGGAGGTCGACGTCCCGCAGGCTTTCGCCCCGGATCTTCTTCTGCAGGAGGGTGATGCCGTAGATGAGCCCTTCGGGACGGGGCGGGCAGCCAGGGACGTAGACGTCCACCGGGATGATCGTGTCGATCCCCTGCACCATCGCGTAAGTGTCGAAAATGCCGCCGGTGGAGGCGCAGGCCCCCATCGAGATGGCCCATTTCGGCTGGGGCATCTGGTCCCAGATCTTCCGGATGACCGGGGCGAGCTTGAACGGGAGGCGGCCGGCGCAGATGAGGAGGTCGGCCTGGCGGGGGGAGAAGCTCATCCGCTCCATCCCGAAGCGCGCGAGGTCGAACCGGGACGCCGCGGTCGCCATGAACTCGATGGCGCAGCAGGCGGTGCCGAACGGCATCGGCCAGAGCGAGTTGGTGCGGCCCCAGTTGATGACCGAATCGACCCGGGTGGTCAACCAGTTGGGCGACATGGAGGAGACGGTGGCACCGCTCCCCTCGACCTGGGTCAGTCCCATTCGAACGCACCCCGCTTCCAGACGTAGATGTAGCCCACCGCGAGGATGAGCATGAAGACCAGCATTTCGATGAGGAGGAGCCCCGTCATCTCCTTGAGCTGGGCAAAACCGACCGCCCAGGGGATCATGAACACCGCTTCGATGTCGAAGACGATGAACAGGATGGTGACGAGGTAATACTTGACCGAGAAGCGCTCACCGGCCTCGCCGAGGGTCGGCATCCCGGACTCGTAGGCGCTCTGCTTCACCGCGGTCGGACGGTAGCTGTTGAGCAGCCAGTCCGCCCCCTTCGACACCGCCACCATCATGATCGCGTTGGCGACCACGAAGGCGACGACCAGCAAAAGTGGCAGGTAGGAGTTGAGCATCGACTCGGATTCGTGAAAAGATTCACTAAGTAGAAGTAAAACTTAACCTTGGCCCTAGGTCGCATCAACCGGTTCTGAGATGAATGTCCGCGTCGAATCGGGGGTTGGCAAGTCGGGAATGGGTCCTCTCCCCCAAGTGATAGCTGCGGGCCCGCCATTCATGGCGGGCCGCGGAGAACCTCCCCGGGATCTTCCCTCTGCCCGCGATGAAATCGCGGGCCCACAGGCCTGCCCAAGGGAAATCATCGCCCGCGATGAATCGCGGGCCCGCAGGGCTGCTCCCCCGCCCGCCCCCTACTTATCTTCCGCCGTCCGCAGTACCGCACCAGTCGCCCGCGATGAATCGCGGGCCCACACCCCCGACCCATGTCAATCAAGAGCGACCGCTGGATCACCCGGATGGCCAAGGAACGCGGCATGATCGAGCCCTTCACCGATGGCCAGGTGCGTGAGGTCGACAAGCAGGGCCGCAAGGTGATCTCCTACGGCGTCTCCTCCTACGGCTACGACATGCGGGTGGCGCCGGAATTCAAGATCTTCAGCAACGCCCTCTCGGCCATCGTGGACCCGAAGGACTTCGATCCGAAGTGCTTCGTGGAATACGAAGGCGACGTCTGCGTCGTGCCGCCCAACTCCTTCGCCCTGGCGCGCTCGGTCGAATACTTCCGCATCCCGCGCGAAGTGCTCACCATCTGCGTCGGCAAGTCGACCTACGCCCGCTGCGGCATCATCACCAACGTGACGCCGTTCGAACCCGAGTGGGAAGGCCACGTCACCCTCGAGATCAGCAACACCACTCCCCTCCCCGCCAAGATCTACGCCAACGAGGGGATCTGTCAGGTGCTCTTTTTCGAGGCCGATGCCGACGACATCTGCCAGACGAGTTACAAGGACAAGAAGGGGAAGTATCAGGCCCAACGAGGAGTAACGTTGCCCCGACTCTAGCAGCGTCAAAGAAGGAGACGACAAAAGAGACGAAAAAGGAGTCGTAGAAGGAGCCTCAATGACTCCTTTCACGGCTCCTTCCATGTCTCCTTCTTCGTCTCGGTTCGGTCCACGCTGAAGAGCTTCGCTCTACCGCAGCATCGCCGCCGCGGCCGAGACCTTCGCCCGCGCATCGCCGACGCGCGTCGCCAGATCCTGCACCTCGCGCGACAACCGCGCCGCGTCGTGATCCCGCAGCGCCTCGGCGATCCCCGGCAGCGGGACGTCGGCGTAGCCGTTGTCCCTGTCTGCGGCGTACAGGAGGTTCCGGTACCAGGGCCGTCCCACCAGGCCTTCCGGGCGCGAGAGCCGGTGTTCCGCCTCACGCGCGTCCTCATTCAACCGCTCCAACCGCGCCGTCGACAGGTGGGATGCGCGCGCGCTGCGCCGGGCGAGCGTATCCGCCGCCCGCCGGAATTCCGAGGCCTCGGCCAGGAGCCGTTCGAACGGCGCCCCCTGCATCCCGAGCTTCGCCGCCGAGTCGCGCGCGGCGGTGGCGAGCTTGGTGATCTCGTCGGCCAGCGCGGCGTGGTCGTACGGGAGGAGATCGGCCTGGGCGATGTCGGCCATCGCGAGTGCGGCGATCCGCGCGGCGGCCTGGTGTTCGAGGTAGCCGGGATCGCCGAAGCGGTCCATCCAGGCGAGATCATCGTACGTCGAGTGATAGATCCCCTGCACTCCGCCGAAGCCCCAATCGAGCGCCGGGATGCCGAGGTGGTTGTAGAACCCGGCGAAGTCGCTGCCGCCGCCGAGGTTCCCCATCTTCGGCTCGAGGCTGTCGGGGGTCGAGGACTGTCGCCGCCACACGGCATAGACGCTCCCGGTATCTCCCGGGGCCGGCACCTGCATCGCGGCGCGACGGAGCACCCCGCGCAACGTCGGCGAGGACGAGGCCCCGAATCCGCGACCGGAGGCGATCGCGTCCTGGTTCAGGTACGCCACCGCCGTGCGACTGAGCTCGGTCTCCCGGCTCTCGACGTACTCCGAGGAGCCCACGAGTCCCCACTCCTCGGCATCCCAGGTCGCGAAGACGAGCGTACGCTTTGGACGGTAGCCGCGGCGCACCGCTTCCCCCCACGCCCGCGCCGCCTCGAGCACGCTCACCGTGCCGCTGATGTTGTCCCAGGTGCCAGGACCCCACGCGTCGCGGTGGGACCCGATGATGACTGCCTCATTCGGAAAGGTGGAACCGCGGATGGTGCCGAAGGTGTCGTAGATCCGCTTGTACGCCGTCGGACCGGTCTCGAGCCGGACGGTGACGTGCGCGGTCACCGCGCCATTGCCGCCGAGGTGATAGTCGACGCCGAGGCCTCCCTTCCACGCATCGGGGACGGCGGGACCGCTGAGTCCTGAAAGAAGCTCGAGGGCGTTCCCCGCCCCGATCGGCACCGCGGGGATCTTGGGAATGTCCATCGCGTCGAGCGGGATCCGGCGGGCGTTGTCGGTCGAGGCCCATCCCGGCGTGGAAGGGTCGCCGGGCGAGAGCTTCACGCTCCCGCGCTGCACACCGCCGGCTGGACGCCAGGGACCATCGGGATAGACCGGCCCCTTGGCCGCACCATCGTCGCCGGGGTCGCTGTAGAGGAGCACCGCCAGCGCACCGCGGGCCTCGGCCTCGCGGACCTTGATGCCCCGATGACTCCGCCCGTAGCGCGCGACCGCGATGGCGCCCCGGACCGAGACGCCGAGCGAGTCGAGGACCTTGTAGTCGTTGGGGAGGCCGTAATTGACGTATACGATCGGTCCGGTGACGTCGCCCGAGCCGCTGTAGCCGTTGACCGTGGGCCAGGCGGGCTGGGAGGTCGAGGGATCACCGGGGACCACGGGCTCGGCCAGGTCGAGCCGCTTCGCCGTCGGCCGGATCCGCTCCACCGACACCAACTCGGGCTTCGGGAGATAGACCATGAAGGTGACGCGTGACGTGTCGAGCCCCCACGAGGCCATCTGGCCGAGGACGTAGATGGCGGTGCTCTCCTGAGCCGGGGTCCCGGCCACGTGGACCCGGGTGCTCAGCGCCGTCGAATGCCGACGCGCCGCGCCGGTATCGGGGGTGGCGAGGAGGATCGAGTCCAGGGCGCTGCGGCGCTGGGGCGCCGCGCTGGGGCGCTGGGGCGCTTGGGCGCCGAGGGGAACGGCGGCAAGCAGCAGGGCGGCGAGCAGGCGAACGCGCATCGGGTATGGCTTCCGGGAAATAGGTCGCAGGGAGTATCGAACGTTCAAGACGCTTGGGCCGCGCCTCGGTTTCATTCCATCGTCCAGCGCCCCAGCGCCTCAGCGCCCGAGCGCCTGTCACCTGTATACTGGGAGTCACGTATGGTACCCGTCCCGCCCCACATCACCAAGACCTCCCGGAGGAACCCGAACGTGTTCCACACCCGTCGCTCCCTGCTCCCCACGCTCGGTCTCCTCGTCTTCATCGTACCCCTCACCGCCCAAGCGCCGCAGCGCCCCAGCGCTCCTCGGATCCCGGCCCCGTTCACCGATGAGGCCTCCCCTTTCCACCGACTGGCGCTGCCCACGGCGACCAACATCCGGACCGGCTCCGGCAAACCGGGAAAGGCATACTGGCAGCAGCGCACCGACTACGTGATCAGCGCCACCCTCGACACGGTCGCGAAGGCGCTGACGGGTGACGAAAAGATCGTCTACACCAACAACTCCCCCGACACCCTCCGCTATGTCTGGCTGCAGCTCGACCAGGATCTGTTCCGACAGGATAGCCGAGGGGCGCTGATCTTCGACCAGAGCGCGCGGTTCGGAACCGCGGGGGCCAACGGCGGGTTCGGACTGACCCGCGTCGCGGTGCGCCTGATGCCCACCGCGCCGAGGGGTACCGCGGGGAGCTTCGCGCCGGTGACGCCGGAGCTGAACGGCACGATGATGCGACTGGATCTTCCCCGCCCCCTCCCCCCCGGCGCCAAGCTGCAGATCGACGTCGCCTGGCGCTTTCCCTTCGGGCCGAACGCCAACCGGATGGGGGTCGAGTCGGTCGACGGGAATGACGTGTACGAAGTGGCCCAGTGGTACCCGCGGATGGCCGTCTACGACGACGTGCGGGGATGGAACACCGAGCAGTACTACGGCCAGGGGGAGTTCTACCTCGAGTACGGTTCATTCGACGTGCACCTCACCGTCCCGACCGACATGCTGGTCGGCGCGACGGGAGTCCTCACCGACCCGGGGAGCGTGCTGACACCGGTCCAGCGGCAGCGACTCGCGGCCGCGCGCCGGAGCAGTACGACGGTGATCATCCGCGGCAAGGACGAGATCGGACCCGCCTCGCGACCCTCGGCCGTCGGCGGGACGCTGACCTGGCACTTCACCGCCGACAGTGTGCGCGACTTCGCCTGGGCGGCCGCCCGCCACTTCATCTGGGACGCGGTGGGGGCCGACAGCGGGCGGGTCCTCGCCCAGAGCTTCTATCCTCCCTCGGCCGACTCGACCTGGCGTCGCTCGAGCGAGTATGTGAAGCACGCCGTCGAGTTCTATGGCGCGCGCTGGCTTCGCTTCCCGTATCCCACGATGACGAACATCAACGGGATCGAAGGAGGGATGGAGTACCCGATGATCGTCTTCTGCCACAACCGGACCGACCCCGTCGGCCTCTTCAGCGTCACAGACCACGAGGTGGGCCACAGCTGGTGGCCGATGATCGTCGGGAGCAACGAGCGGCTTTACCCCTGGATGGACGAAGGATTCAACACCTACCAGAACTACTACAGCTGGCTCGACTTCTACGGCACACCCCCGACCAGCCGAGGCAGCGTGGAGACGGTCGTGGCCTTCGAGCTCTCGGGCGGCGAACAGCCCGCCCTCACCCCGGCCGACCGCACCGCCGGACTCGGCATGGTGGCGTACCGCAAGCCGGGGTTCGGCATGCGCTTGCTGCGCGACCAGATCCTCCCCCCGGGGCGATTCGACGGGGCGATGCGTGAGTATGCCCGGCGCTGGGCCTTCAAGCACCCGACGCCGGCCGACTACTTCCGCACCATCGAGGACTACGCCGGCGAGGATCTGAGCTGGTTCTGGCAGGGGTGGTTCTACACCACCGGCACCCTCGATCAGGCCGTCGACTCGGTGACGACCGTCGCCGACAACGGACGCCAGCGCATCTACCTCCGGAACGTCGGTCCCTTGGTGATGCCGGTGGCCCTCGGTATCGGGTACGACGATGGCACGACCGAGAAGGTCACGTTGCCAGTGGAGGTCTGGTTCTTTGGCAACAATTACTTCTATGTCGTCTCGAGCCCGAAGAAGATCACGACCGTCACGGTCGATCCGGACAGCGCCTATCCGGATGTGGATCGGGGGAACAACACGTGGCGGAGTCGGGCTACGCCATAGTCCAGAGGCGCGAGAGGCGCTCGAGGCGCAAAAGGGGTCCCAGAGCTGGGACCCCTTCTGTGTGCCCGACCTTCGACGCTGAGCGACTCACGCGCCTATCGCGCCTCCAGCGCCTCTGGACTCAAGGGACGCTCACCTTCCACAACCCGCTGAACATGTCGCTCACCCAGAGTGAGCCGTTGGCGAGCATCACGCCCCAGACGAAGGTGTTGTCGGGGCCGCCGGGGGTGATCCGCGCTATCTCGCGCGAGGCGAGGTCCCCGGTCAGGGTCCCGGTCACGTCCAGCGCGACGACCCCTCCGTTGTAGTACGCCGCGTAGAGGATCCCGCGGGTCTCATCCATCCAGAAGTTGTGGACCCCCGCCCCCGCCAGGTGATAGAACGCGACCTCGTCGGGTCCGGCGAGGTTGGAGACGTCGACCACGTGGATATCCCCCGAGGCGTTCACGAAATTATTCGGGCCTTCCTGCCCCACAAAGATGTAGCGCTTGCCACCGGCAGTATCGTGATACCACCAGGTGTTGTGCACACAGTTGCAACTGAGGCCCGCGCTCCCGGTCACGATCGAGGAGACCAGGACGGGCGCGGCGGGAGATCCGCCCATGACACCGTTGCCGACGTCATAGATCCGGAGCCCGGCGTTCCAGTCGCTCACGAGGGCGAGGCCGTCGCGGACGTATTCGTCGTGGATCCCGTAGTTGGCCGGCTGGGAGACCGACGCGACCTGCACGATCTTGTCGGCCGAATCGACCTGGATCCGGAAGACCAGCAGCGCCGGCGCCCCGGGGTCCTTGGCGGCGAAGACGTAGCGCCGGCCGCCGATGTCAGCGAAAGTGCCGGTATGCAGTCCCGTCCCGACCAGCTGGGAATCGACCAGCGCCGGATGCGCCGGGTCGGCGAGTGAATAGAGGTAGAGCCCGTTCGGGGGCCCGCCCCCCTCCGACGTGGCGAGCAACAACGTTCCATCCGCGCTCACCTCGTTGTCGCTCACCGTTCCGGCGCCGACGAAGACGGAGTCACTGAGCGTCACGCCGGCGCTTACATTCCAGACGTTCAGCAGCTGCGCGCCCCGACCAGCGCAGTCCCCCCAGGTCCCGCTGTAGGCGTAGTTCCCCGCCACCCAGAGATCGCTGGTGCACCGCTGGGGGACATTGTTCCCGCCCGCGAGCACGGTCATGGCCTTCTTGCCCGTGGAATGGAAGAGCGCCGAGTCGGACGCGCCGACCGTGGCGGCGCGCACGAATTGGCCCCCGGCTCCCGCGCCGAGCGTCCGGGTGACCTTGGCGACTCCATTCGCATCGGTCACCGTCGTATCCGCCGAGAGCGCCCCGCCGCCGCTCACCACCGTCCAGGCCACCGGGATTCCCGTGACCCCATTGCCCCACCCGTCGACGACTTTGGCCCCGAGCTGGATCGGGAGTACCGAGCCGGCGTTCGCCCCCTGATCCTGCCCCTGAGTCGCGACGATGCCGGCCACCGGTCCGGCGGCCACTCGAAGGTCGAAGAAGAGCTGTCCCTCAGTGATCTGCGCCCGGACCTTTCGCGCACCGGCATCGGTCACCGCGGTGTAGGTCGCGCTTGCGAGTCCATCGACCCCGGTGGTGACGGTGTTGGTGACGGCCCCGGTCCCCACGGTCACAGCGAACTTGACGATGACCCCGGCCGCGGGCTGGTCGTCCAGGTCCACCACCCGCACCATCAACGGGGCGGAGGCGCCCAGGATCGCCACCGACTGGCTGTCGCCCGAGACCTTTTCAAGGGTGTGGGCCGCCGGCGGTCCGTCCTGGCTCCCGCAGGAGAGGACGAACCCGAACAGCAAGCAACCCGCAGCACGCAGTACGTTCATCAGCGATCCATTGAGTCCATGTGGGTCCCGCCCTCCCCATACCGCCCCATCCGCATCCCGGACATCCCTCCCCAGTCCATACGGACGCCCAGCGTGATGCTTGGGAGCACATCAGCGCCGTAGAAGGTCCGTGGATCGAAGATCCCCTTCCGCGCCTTCACCTGGGCCAGCGATCCCTCTACGAAGGGTCGCACCTCGAGCCGCCCCCGCGCGGTGAGGAAGCTCACGCCGTACCCCACGGTCCAGATGGTCCACCGGGTGATGCCCAGGATGCTGTCGTCGAGGTGAGGACGAAGGGAGCGGAACGGGTCGAGCGTCCGCGACTCTTCCGGGCGTTCCGTCCGCTCGACGCGGACGGTCGGCCGCTGGCGCCCCACGCTCATCGCCCCCTCGGCCAGGAGGCTGTGATAGACGAAGAAGCCACCGGCGTCTTCCGTACGGGCCCACTCGACGAGGGCGTAGGTGGGCCGGTGGGCCAGTGGGCTGCTCCACCGGAGCGATGCGTCGCGCTTCCGCTGGGTCGGCCCCGCGCCGGGACGGTGTTCGGGGCTCTTGACCCGGGCCCGGGAGTACTGCATCTCGAGCCCCGCGATCGGCGTCACGGTCACGCGCACAGCGCGGGAGTCGAGCCCTCGGTCCCAGTTGGGCCCGTCGCTCGGCTGGGTCGGCTCATCACCGTTGAATCGGGTGACCTCGAGCGCGATGGGACCGTAGCTGGCCCTCCCGATCACGACCGCGCGCTCGAGGATCTGCGCCAAGTGATGGTTCACGGGGTACCGCACGGCGGGACGGCTCATCGGATCGTCGGTGCCGAAGGCGACGAATCCCTTCCCCGCGCTGAGCGAGACCCTGAGCCGGCAGCCGTGGTCCCTCACCCCGCAGGCGGTCGCCCCGACGATCAGTTCGTGGACGTAGGTGTGCGGGTGGCGACGGTCGTAGAATCCTTCGCCGTGTGCGCCCGGGGTGAGCTCGCCATCCGGGATGGTGACGCCTTCGCCGTTCAGCGTGGCGCGGGCGAAGAAGTGCAAGGTGCGCGGTGCGAAGTGCGAGGTGCTCCAGTCGAGCATCAGGACCGGCTGGGTGACGGCGAACTCGGTCCGCGTCTCGTCGCCCGGGGTGTGCCACGCGCGGGTGACAAGGGGGATGGCCCGGGCGTGGACCTGGACCTGGGCGCTGAGGCGTTGAGGCGCTGCAGCGCTGAAAAGCAATACAACAACAGAGGTCGTGAGGCGCCCAGCCCCACGACCAGCGCACGACCACCGCCCCAGCGCCCCAGCGCCCCAGAGCCTCACGCCGTGATCACCGCCCGCAGATAATCCCGATTCATCCGCGCGATGAAGTCGACACTGATCCCCTTGGGGCACGCCTTCTGGCACTCGCCGAGATTGGTGCAGCCGCCGAACCCCTCGAGGTCCATCCGCTGCACCATATCGAGTACGCGGCTGTACCGCTCCGGCTGGCCCTGCGGCAGGAGGCCGAGGTGGCTCACCTTGGCGCTGGTGAAGAGCATCGCGGAGGCGTTGGGGCAGGCCGCCACGCAGGCGCCACAGCCGATGCAGGCCGCCGCCTCGAAGGCGAGGTCGGCGTCAGGCTTCGGGATCAGGATCTCATTAGCGTCCTGGGCCCCGCCGGTGCTCGCGCTGATGAATCCGCCCGCCTGGATGATCCGGTCGAGGGCGCCGCGGTCCACCACGAGGTCGCGTATGACCGGGAACGCCTTGGCGCGCCACGGCTCGACGGTGATGGTGTCACCGTCATTGAACGTGCGCATATGCAGCTGGCACGCCGTGGTCTGCTTCTGCGGGCCGTGGGCGTGGCCGTCGATCATCACGCCGCAGCTTCCGCAGATCCCCTCGCGGCAGTCGTGGTCGAACGCGACCGGCTCCTCCCCCTTGGCGATGAGCCCTTCGTTGAGCACGTCGAGGAGTTCGAGGAACGACATATCGGGCGAGCAGTCGTCCACCTGGTAGGTGACGAGCTTGCCCGCCGCCGCGGGGCCGCTCTGGCGCCAAACCTTCAGGGTGATCTTCATCGTGCCTCTTCATAAGGGGCCTGGGGCCTGGGACCTGGGGAAGCAGGGCGGCATACCTGCTCAGATGCCGACACCTCCTCCCCAGGCACCAGTCCCCAGGCACTCACTTGTAGCTCCGCGTGGCCAGCTTCACATTCTCGAACACCAGCGGCTCCTTGTTCAGCACCGGCGGCTTCCCTTCCCCCGCGTACTCCCACGCGGCGACGTAGGCGAAATGTTCATCATCGCGCTTCGCCTCCCCCGCATCCTGGTGCTCCACCCGGAAGTGCCCCCCGCAGCTCTCCTCGCGGTGGAGCGCATCGAGGCACATCAGCTCGGCGAACTCGAGGAAGTCGGCCACCCGCCCCGCCTTCTCCAGCCCCTGGTTGAATGACTCCCCGTTCCCCAGCACCCGCACGTTCTTCCAGAACTCGGCGCGCAACTCGGGGATCCGCTTCAGCGCCTCCTGCAGCCCTTCCCTGGTGCGCGCCATCCCGCACTTGTCCCACAGCAACTTGCCGAGCTCACGGTGGAACGAGTCCACCGAGCGGGTGCCGTTGATGCTGAGCAGTTTCCGCACCCGGTCGCGCACCCCCTGCTCCGCCGTCTTGAAGGCGGCGTGCTCGGTGCCGACCGCGGCGAGCTTGGTGCCGCCGAGGTAGTGGCCGAGCGTTGCCGGGAGGACGAAGTAGCCGTCGGCCAGGCCCTGCATCAGCGCCGAGGCGCCGAGGCGGTTGGCGCCGTGATCGGAGAAGTTGGCCTCGCCGATGACGTGGAGCCCCGGGATGGTGCTCTGCAGGTTGTAGTCCACCCAGGTGCCGCCCATCGTGTAGTGGACCGCGGGGTAGATGCGCATCGGGCGCTCGTAGGGGTTCTCCCCCGTGATGCGCTCGTACATCTCGAAGAGGTTGCCGTAGCGTTCCTCGATCTTGTCGCGGCCGAGTCGCTTGATGGAATCGGCGAAGTCGAGGAAGACCCCCTGCCCGCCGGGACCGACCCCGCGCCCCTCGTCGCACACTTCCTTCGCCGCTCGGCTGGCGATGTCGCGCGGCGAAAGGTTGCCGAAGGAGGGGTATTTCCGCTCGAGGTAGTAGTCGCGCTCCGCTTCCGGGATCTCCTTCGGCGCGCGCTGGTCCCCCTTGGCCTTGGGCACCCAGACGCGACCGTCATTCCGGAGCGATTCCGACATCAGCGTCAGCTTCGACTGGTGGTCGCCGCTCTGCGGGATGCAGGTGGGGTGGATCTGGGTGTAGCAGGGATTGGCGAAGGCTGCGCCCTTCTTCCAGGCGCGGAAGGTGGCGGTGACGTTGCACCCCTTCGCGTTGGTCGAGAGGAAGAATACGTTGCCGTAGCCACCGGTGCCGAGGACCACGGCGTCGGCGGCGTGGCTCGAGATCTCGCCGGTGACGAGGTCGCGCACCACGATGCCGCGGGCGATGCCGTCGATCACCACGAGGTCGAGCATCTCGGTGCGCGGGAACATCGTGACCGTGCCGGCCGCGATCTGGCGCTCGAGCGCCTGGTAGGCGCCGATCAGGAGCTGCTGCCCCGTCTGGCCGCGGGCGTAGAAGGTCCGGCTCACCTGGGCGCCGCCGAAGGAGCGGTTGTCGAGGAGGCCACCGTACTCGCGTGCCAGCGGTACCCCCTGCGCCACGGCCTGGTCGATGATCTCAAGCGAGACCTGGGCCAGGCGGTAGACGTTCGCCTCGCGGGCGCGGAAGTCGCCCCCCTTCACCGTGTCGTAGAAGAGGCGCTGGACGCTGTCGCCATCGTTCCGATAGTTCTTGGCGGCGTTGATCCCTCCCTGCGCGGCGATCGAGTGCGCCCGGCGGGGGGAGTCCTGGAAACAGAACGCCTTGACGTTGTACCCCTGTTCGCCGAGGGTCGCGGCCGCCGAGGCGCCGGCCAGGCCGGTCCCGACGACGATGACGGTGTATTTCCGGCGGTTGGCCGGGCTCACCAGCTTCATCTCGAAGCGGTGACGATCCCACTGCTCGGCGATCGGGCCGGCGGGGGTGTTGGATTTGAGTTCCATGTTGGTGCCTAGTGCCTGGGGCCTGGGGAGGCCGATGCAGACTTGTTGTACGTCGAACGGCACCAAGACCGGGAGAGACTCCCCAGGCCCCAGGCCCCTTTCCCGTTCAAAACCACCCCATCGCGATGGCCAGCGGTATGAGCGCGAAGCCGCCGGCGATCCCGACCGCAAGGAGGATCGCAACGACCCGGCGTGAAGCGTTCCACGCGGGGTGATTCCATCCCATCGTCTGGAAGAAGGACCAGATGCCGTGCCCCAGGTGGAGACCGAGCGCGGCCATCGCGACGATGTAGAACGCCGCCATCCCGTGCCAGGCGCTGAAGAGCACGATGACATTCTGGCCCACCTTGCCCTGGACGTAGCCCGGGTGCCAGCTCCCCCAACTCAGGTTCATCAGGTGCACGACGAGGAAGACCACCAGCAGGACACCCCCGACCCGCATCCCCAACGCCAGCCAGCGGCTCCGGGCCTGGCCCGGCCGGGCATATCCCTCGGGCCGGGCCGAGGCGTCGCGATCGATCAGTTGCAAGGCCGCGATGATGTGGATGGCCGCGAGCGCGATCAGCCCCCCCCGCGCGATCCAGAGGAGCGGCCCGGTGCTCCGGAGAAAGCGACCCCAAGCATCGAGATGCTCGGGGTTCGCAAAGATCGAGAGGTTCGAGACGACGTGGCTCACGAGGAATCCGACCAGCAGGATCCCGGAGACCGCCATGGCGATCTTCTTGCCGATCGTACTCTGCCACAGCTTCAGGATTGGATTCATAGAGGCTATCAGCTATCAGCTATCGGCTATCGGCCGGTGATCGAGTTGACCTGCCACGAGCGCGACCATTCCTGGCTCCGCGGACCGATAGCGGATAGCCGATGGCCGATAGCGCAGTCACACGATGGCCTGCACTTCCTTCACCGCCCCCGCCGACTTGTGCAGCTCGGCCCGCTCGGCGTCGGTCAGCGTCACTTCGATGATCTGCTCGATCCCCTTGGCCCCGAGCTTCACCGGCACGCCGCAGAAGACCTCGTTGAGCCCGTACTGGCCGGTGAGCCACGCGCTGCACGGGAGGATCCGCTTCTTGTCGAGCGCGATCGCCTCGACCATCTGCACCGCGGCCGCACTCGGCGCGTAGTACGCCGACCCGGTCTTGAGGAAGGCGACGATCTCGGCGCCGCCGTTCCGGGTGCGCTGGACGATCGGATCGAGCTTCTCCTTCGACAGCAGCTGCGTCACCGGGATCCCGCTCACGGTGGTGTAGCTGATGAGCGGCACCATCGTGTCGCCATGGCCACCCAGCACCATCGCCTGGATGTCCTCGACGCTCACGTCCATCGCCTCGGCCAGGAAGGCCCGGTAGCGGGCGGTGTCGAGCACGCCCGCCATACCGATGACCCGCTCCTTCGGGAAACCCGACTCCTTGAACGCCACATAGCACATCACGTCGAGCGGGTTGCTCACGACGATGATGATCGCCTTCGGCGCGACCCGCTTGATCTCGCTCGC
>JANMWE010000240.1:0-16198 GCA_031393795.1 Gemmatimonadota bacterium | reverse complement strand
CGGTCTGGTTCGCCACCTTCGAGCTGGGCCGCCGCCCTGACCTGCTGTCCATCCAGCCGAGCCTCTACGCCACCGATGCGCGGTATCGCGCGCAGATGGCCCGATCCCTCGGTGTCGATTCGTCGGTCGCCGTCCAACGCGCCCTGGCGCTGGCGGCCGCCCACCGCCCGGTCTGTCTCTCTCCCCTCGGCGACGCCGCGGCGATGCCCGACGGACCCCGCACTGCGGTGCGGCTGGTCCTCGTCACCGGTCCCGCCACGGCGCCCGCCGACATGCACCTTTCGTTCAGCGAGCTCATCGCCGCCGAGCGCATCGGCGGGTCGGTCTGGGTCCCCGAGATCCTCCACATCTATCAGGTCGCCTCGCAGTCCAACCCGCTCCTCTGTCAGAGCCTCTTCGCCCAGCTGGGGGATCGGCCCGTGGGGGCGTGCGGAAGGTAGGCGTCGGGCCACTGGCCTCGGGCCTCGGGGCGGAGTGATTCCAACAGCATGCCGCTGTTGGATTTTGTTTTCAGGGACTCTCATCCGGCGTTATCTTCTCCCCCTGTTCCTCCCCGAGGCCAGAGGCCCGGGGCCTGAGGCCCTTCACAGGATCCAAGTGACTGCTCCGACCCGCGTCCTCATCGCCAACCGCGGCGAGATCGCCCTCCGCATCATCCGTGCCTGTCACGATGAAGGGCTCGAGGCGGTCGCGGTCTATTCCGAAGCCGACCGACGCGCGGCCCACGTCCGAGGGGCGGACCACGCCGTGGCCCTCGGGGGGAACACGCCGGCAGAGAGCTACCTCGTCGTCGAGAAGCTCCTCGCGGCCGCCAAGGCCTCGGGGGCGACGCTGGTGCATCCCGGGTACGGCTTCCTCTCCGAACGGGCGCCCTTCGCCGAAGCGGTGACCAATGCAGGTCTGGTGTGGGTCGGTCCCCCGGCCGCCGCCATCCGTGCGATGGGGGACAAGGTCGAGGCCAGGGATCGGATGATCGCCGCCAAGGTGCCGGTGGTGCCGGGTGGGGAATTGACCGGGGACAAGAAAAAGGACGCCGCACTGATTGCGACGGTCGGCTTCCCGCTGCTGGTGAAGGCGGCGGCGGGGGGTGGCGGTCGGGGGATGCGCATCGTGCGGGGCCCGAAGGAACTCCTGGGCGCCCTCGCCGCCGCCGGTTCGGAAGCGTTGAAGGCCTTCGGCGACGCGCGGGTCTACCTCGAGCGCTACGTCGAGCGCGGCCGGCACGTCGAGATCCAGCTCCTGGCCGATCACCAACGTGCCGTGTCCGTCGGGGAACGGGAGTGCTCGGTCCAGCGGCGCCACCAGAAGCTCGTGGAGGAGGCCCCGTCCGTCGCGGTCACCCCGGAGATCCGGCGCGCGATGGGGAACGCGGCGGTGGCCGCCGCGGTGGCGGTGCAGTACCGCGGCGCAGGCACGGTGGAGTTCCTGCTCGCCAAGGACGGGTCGTTCTACTTCCTCGAGATGAACACCCGCATCCAGGTCGAACACCCCGTCACCGAGATGGTGTACGGGGTCGACCTCGTGCGCGAACAGCTCCGGATCGCCCTCGGCAAGCCGATGCGGCTGCCGGATCGCGAGATGTTCCCGCGCGGCTGGGCCATCGAGTGCCGTATCACCAGCGAGGACCCGGGCAACGGTTTCCTGCCGGGCAACGGGACGCTGCGGTACCTCCGCGTGCCTGGCGGTCCCGGGATCCGCTGGGACGGGGGCTACGAGGCGGGGGACGAAGTCACCCTCTTCTATGACTCGCTCCTCGGCAAGCTCATCGCGTGGGGCAGCGACCGCGCCGAGGCGTTGATCCGGCTCCGCCGCGCCCTCGACGAACTGATCGTCGTGGGCGTGCCGACCTCGGTCCCGTTCCATCGCCGCCTCCTGTCGGACGGAGAGTTCGCCCGCGGCGAGATCGACACGCAGTTCGCCGAGCGGCGCACTGACCTGCTGAATCCCGCGACGGATGAGGCGGCGCTCCGGCTGGCAGCCCTCGCGGCGGCGCTGGCCGAGGAGGAAGTCCGCCAGGCCCGGAAGCCAGCGGTGGCCGAGGACGCGGCGGCGCACACGGCGTGGATCCGCTCCGGGCGGCAGGACGCCCTCCGGTGATCGCCGAAACATCGCCCCAGCGCCCCAGCGCCGCAGCGCCCGTCCGCATCGATCGGCTGGCCGGTGGTGGCGACGGCGTCGGGAAGCTCGACGACGGCCGGACCGTCTTCGTGCCGAGGACCGCAGCAGGGGATCTCGTCGACCTGGTGGACCTGCGGATGTACAAACGGTTCGCGCGGGCCCAGGTGGGCCAGCTGGTGGAGCCAGGTCCGGGCAGGGTGGAGCCACGCTGTGTCCACTACGATCGCGACCGCTGCGGCGGGTGTCAGTTGCAGCATCTCGAGCTCACGCGCCAGGTCGCGGCCAAGCGCACTTTCATCGGTGATGCCCTCCGCCGGCTCGGCAAACTCGAGGTCAGCGACCCGGAGGTCGTCTCCGGTGGGGTCGAGTTCGGGTATCGCACCAAGGTCACCCTCGCGCGCGGGAAAGGGGGGATGCTGGGATTGCACCGTGAGGGGGAGCCCGACCGGATCTTCGCGCTGGAGCGCTGTGAATTGATGGCGCCGGCACTGCAGGAGGTGTGGGGTCGGCTCCGACCGCTGCAGGCGAAGCTGCCGAAGGACCTCGCACGCCTGGTGCTGCGACTCGATCGCGATGGTGGCGTACATCTGATCGCGGACACGTCGTCGGGGGATAGTTGGACCGGCGCGCGCGAGCTGGCCGAGATGCTTGGCCGTACGGCCCTCGGCAGTGTGACGATCTGGTGGCATCCGGAAGGGGGCTCTCCTCGGGTCGTGGCCGGGGGCGACGGCCGCACCGCGTATCCCGCGACCGTGTTCGAACAGGTGAACCCGGGGATGGGCGACCAGGTCCGGCGGTGGGCGGTGGAGCAGGCCGGTGACGTGCGCGGGAAGCATTGCTGGGATCTGTACGCCGGTATCGGCGAGACGAGCGTCCTGCTGGTCGAGAAAGGTGCGACCGTGGAAAGCATCGAGGGAGATCGCCGCGCAGTGGAGCTCGCGACCAAGCACCCCGCATCCTTCGCTGGCGCTCAGGACAAGCTTCGCACCTCGCACCTCGCACGCGCTGGCAGGGTCGAGGATCTTATCGGGGCGCTGAAAGCCCCCGGCCTGGTCATCACGAATCCGCCGCGCGTCGGGATGCATCCGAAGGCGGTGGACGTCCTGGCCGCGGTGCGTCCGTTGCGCCTGGTCTATGTGTCGTGTGATCCCGCGACCCTCGCGCGCGACGTGGCGCGGCTCGGCAGCGGATGGCGGGTGGTCTCGGTGCAGGGGTTCGACCTCTTTCCCCAGACCGCCCACGTCGAAACGGTCCTCGTACTGGAAGCAGCGTGAAGTATTTCGTCACGGTCGGTGGGCGTGAGGTCGTGGTGGAGCTCGAGGGTGAGCACGCCACGGTGGACGGCACGTCATACCACTCGGCGCATCTCACCGCACTTCCCGGCACCCCGATCCGGCACCTGACCTTGGATGGTGGATCGGAAGTACTGGCGGTCGAGGCTGCGGGCCGTGGGCTGTGGGCTGTGGGCTTTCAGGGGGAACGGCACGAGCTCGAAGTGGTCGACGAGCGGACCCGTCACATCCGCTCGCTCACCGGGGGCGGGCCGCGAGCCGGCGGGCCCGCCGTCCTCAAGGCGCCGATGCCCGGGATGGTGATGACGGTCGCGGTCGTGGAGGGGCAGCACGTCGAGGCCGGGGCCGCCCTGGTGGTGCTTGAGGCGATGAAGATGGAGAACGAGCTCCGCGCCCCCGCGGCGGCGGTGGTGAAGGGGGTGAGGGTGAAGCCGGGGCAGGCGGTGGAGAAGGGGCAAGTGCTTGTGGAATTTGAGGTTGGCGCATAGGCGCTGGGGCGGTGTGGCGCTGCGGCGCTGAGTCCGTACGCCCTGGATCTGGCCCAGCGCCCAAGCGCCTCAGCGCCCCTCCGTCCCTTGACCCAAGTGCTTGCTCCCGGCTATCTTGCAGGTCTGTCTGGTGTTTTGTTTTTGACCCGAAATCCGAGCAGGGCGATGCAGACGACGTTTTCCGCCACGCCGAAGGATCAGGAGCACAACTGGCACGTGGTCGACGCCGAGGGGATGCCCCTGGGCCGGCTGGCGAGCGCAGTGGCGCAACTCATCCGTGGCAAGCACAAGCCGACGTTCACGCCGCACATGGACGGTGGCGATTTCGTCGTCGTGATCAACGCGGCGAAGGTGAAGCTGACCGGCAAGAAGCTGGACCAGAAGACGGTGTTCAAGCACACCGGCTGGATGGGTCACGACACGCATACGCCGATCAAGGAGATCCTGGCCAAGCATCCCGACCGCGTCATCGAGAAGGCGGTCTTCGGAATGCTCCCCAAGAACTCCCTGGCCAAGCAGAAGATGCGCACCAAGCTCAAGGTCTTTGCCGGCGCCGAGCACACCCACGCCGCCCAGTTACCCCAGCCCTACGTTATCCGCCGCAAGGCCGCGAAGGTGACCGCATGAGCGGGAAGCCCGAATTCCGTTGGCAGGCCACCGGCCGCCGCAAGACCTCCGTGGCCCGCGTCTACCTCGTGCCGGGGACCGGCAAGTGGGACGTGAACGGCCGCACCCTCGGTGACTACTTCCCCCGGCCGTCGCTGGTGCTCCACATCCAGCGCCCGTTCCAGACCACCGACACCCTCGGCGCGTTCGACGTGAAGGCGCACGTGGACGGCGGCGGGCAGTCGGGACAGGCCGGCGCCCTCCAGCTCGGCATCGCCCGCGCGCTGGTCGAGGCCGATGCGCTGCACCGCCCGAAGCTCCGCGCCGGCGGCTTCCTGACCCGCGATCCGCGGGCCGTCGAGCGCAAGAAGCCCGGCCAGCCGGGCGCCCGCAAGCGGTTCCAGTTCTCGAAGCGTTAACCAGCGGGCCCGCGACTCGTCGCGGGCCTCCAACTCTCACCTCGACCCGATCCATGCCGGGGTCCCCTCAGGGGGTCGGCGCGGAGATGACGGCGGGGGACGATCAACCCCAAGAAGGAACGCACCGCAGAATGGCTCAGCCGCTACTCCAGGACCTGCTCGAAGCCGGCGTTCATTTCGGCCACCAGACCCGCCGTTGGAACCCGAAGATGCGTCGGTTCATCTTCGCGGAACGTTCCGGCATCTACATCATCGACCTCCAGAAGACCCTCCGGCAGCTCACCAAGGCGCAGGAGCTCATCAAGCAGGTCATCCTCAAGGGCGAGAACGTCCTCTTCGTCTGCACCAAGCGGCAGCTGGCCAGCGTGGTGGAGGCCGAGGCGGGCCGGTCGGGCGCGCTGTTCGTGACCGAGCGGTGGCTGGGCGGGATGCTCACCAACTTCGCGACGCTCAAGAAACAGCTGAAGCGGCTGCGTGAACTCGAGCAGGGCCAGACCGACGACTCCTTCGCGAACTACACGAAGAAGGAGAAGCTGATGTTCGAGCGGGAGCGGCTGAAGCTCCTGCGGAACCTCGAAGGCGTGAAGAACATGACCCGGCTCCCGGGCGCGCTCTTCGTGGTCGACGCCAAGAAGGAGAAGATCGCGGTGGCCGAGGCCAACAAGCTCGGCATCCCGGTCGTCGCCATCGTCGACACCAACGCCGACCCCGACGTCATCACCGTGCCGATCCCGGGCAACGACGACGCGATCCGTTCGGTGGCCCTGATCACCACGGCCCTGGCCGACATCATCGCCGAAGGTCGCGCGCAGATGCCGAGCCGCGAGACCGGTGAAGAGGGCGACGGCGAGACCTACAGCTCCGACGGTGGCGCCGATGCCGGCGACGACCGTGAAAGCCGCCGCCGCCGGCCCCGCCGCAAGCGCCGTCCGAAGCCCGAGGCGATCGCGGCCCGGCTGAAGACCGAGGGTGGCGAAGGCGCCGAGCCGGCCGAAGCCGGCGCCGAGGCCGCACCGGCCGACGCGGGCGACAACGCCTAAGCGGGCGGCCCCACGCCGCCCCTTGGATCGCCGCCGCTCGCGGGCCCACCAGGCCCTGGGCGGCGGCTCTTCTATGAACGAACTCTGACCGACGAATCGATATGACCACGAAGACCATCAACACCAAGGATATCAGCGAGCTCCGCGCCCGCACCGGCGCCGGGATCGGCGACTGCAAGAAGGCGCTCGAGGAGGCCGGCGGTGACATGACCGTCGCGGCCGAGCTCCTCCGCAAGAAGGGGATCGCCAAGGCCGAGAAGCGCGCCGGCCGCGACGCCATGCAGGGCCTCATCTTCCTGCACGTGGCCGACGACGGCAACTTCGGCGGGATGGTCGAGCTCAATTGCGAGACCGACTTCGTCGCCAAGACCGAGGGCTTCCAGAAGCTCGGCCTCGAGCTCCTGGCCTTCGCCCTCACGGTGCCGCAGGGCACCCACGTGCTCGGCACCGACGGGCCCCTCCTCGCCACGGTGGCCAACGGCAAGCCGGTCGGTGAGCGGGTCAAGGAAGTGGGCGGTGTCATCGGCGAGGCGATCAGCGCCAAGCGCCTGGCGCACTACCGGCCGGACGGCGGCGTGGTCGGTCGCTACCTGCATCACAACCAGCAGGTCGGCGTGATCGTCGAGCTCGCCGGCGTGGTCGGGCCCGACGCGGTCGCCCTGGCCAACGAGATCGCCCTGCACATCGCGTCGGCCGACCCGATCGTGGTGCAGGCATCCGACATGCCGGCCGACGTGCTCGAGCGCGAACGCCGCATCGCCGAGGAGCAGGTGGCCGCCGAAGGGAAGCCGGAGAACATCCGCGCCAAGATCGTCGACGGCAAGCTCAGGAAGTTCGCCGCCGAGCGCTCGCTTCTCGACCAGCCCTTCGTCAAGGACGAGAGCAAGACCATCGCCCAGCTCCTCGGTGCGATGAAGGGCGCCAAGGTGGTGCGGTTCGCCCGGTTCAAGATCGGCGAGGCCGCGTGACCAAACTTGCCTACTCCAGTGTCCTGCTGAAGCTCTCCGGCGAGGCGCTGGCGGGCGACAAGGGGCAGGGACTCGACTTCCCGGTCCTCGAGGGACTGGCCGACGCGATCAAGGAGGTGCACGCCCTCGGCGTGCGCCTCGCGGTGGTGGTCGGCGGCGGCAACATCATCCGCGGCACCACCGCCAGCCAGGGCGGGCTCGACCGGGTGAGCGCCGACTACATGGGGATGCTGGGCACGGTCATCAACGCCCTCGCCCTGCAGGACGTGCTCGAAAAGAAGGGCGTCGACACCCGGGTCATGACCGCCATCCGGATGGAATCGCTGGCCGAGCCGTACATCCGGCGGCGGGCGCAGCGGCACCAGGAGAAGGGCCGCCTGGTCCTCTTCGCCGGCGGCACCGGCAACCCGTTCTTCTCCACCGACACCGCCGCCGTGCTCCGCGCCCTCGAGGTCGAGGCGCAGGTGATCCTCAAGGCCACCTCGGTCGACGGGATCTACACCAAGGATCCCCGCAAGCACAGTGACGCGAAGTTCATCCCCGAGCTGTCGTACCAGGACGCGATCGTCAATAATTACGAGGTGATGGACGCCAACGCGTTCGGGCTCTGCAAGTCGAACAACCTGCCGATCGTCGTGTTCAACATCAACCAACCTGGCGCGGTCCGGCGCATCCTGGCCGGCGAACGGGTGGGGACCCTCGTCCGATGAGCACTATCCCGGAACTCGAGAAGCACGCCAAGGAGCTGATGCGCAAGGCGGTCGAGACGACCAAGCGGGAATTCTCCGGCATCCGCAGCGGAAAGGCCTCACCGACCCTGATGGACGTGGTGCGGGTCGAGGCGTACGGCACGATGGTGCCGCTCACGCAGGTGGCGATGGTCACCGCGCCCGAGCCACGGCTCATCAACGTCCAGCCGTTCGACAAGGCGCTGACCCAGGCCATCGAAAAGGCGATCCGCGACAGCGACCTCGGCGTGAACCCCGCGACCCAGGGCGCCATCATCCGCGTCCCGCTGCCGGCGCTCACGGAAGAGCGGCGCAAGGAGCTGGTCAAGGTGATCCACAAGCTCGCCGAGGAAGGACGGGTGGCGGTACGGCACGCCCGCGGGGAGGCGATGAGCAAGGTCAAGAAGCTCTCGGGGCTCCCGGAGGACGACATCAAGCGGGCCGAGAAGGAGATCCAGAAGGTCACCGACGAGCACATCAAGCAGCTCGACGCCCTGATCCACCAGAAGGAACAGGAACTGCTGGCCGTCTGACCGTGACCCCCGCCGCGCTCCTCGACCGGATCCGCCTCCACGGCGCCATCCCTGCGCACGTCGCCGTGATCATGGACGGCAACGGTCGCTGGGCCAAGGGGCGCGCGCTGCCGCGCCCCTTCGGCCACCACGCCGGGATGAAGTCGGTGCGCGAGACGGTCGAAGGATGCCTGGCCGCCGGAGTCGAAGTGCTGACCCTCTTCGCGTTCAGCCAGGAGAACTGGCAGCGGCCGGTGGAGGAGATCGGGGCGCTGATGTCCCTCCTCGAGGAATACATCGCCAAGGAGGCCGCCGACCTGCACAAGAACGGGGTCACGGTCCGCTTCCTGGGTGACCTGGAACGCCTCAGCCCCACCGCCCGTTCGGCGGTCGAGCGGATCGAGCGCGAGACCAGCGGCGGCACCAAGCTCTCCCTCAACATCTGCCTCTCCTACAGCGGCCGGGCCGAGATCACGCGGGCCGCGCGGCTGCTGGCCGAGGAAGTGCGGCAGGGGGAGCTCGACCCGGCCGACATTGATGAGGCCGCGATCGCCCGTCATCTCTGGACCGCCGCTTGGCCCGACCCGGATCTCCTGATCCGCACCTCGGGCGAGATGCGCATCTCCAACTTCCTCCTCTGGCAGCTCGCCTACGCCGAGATCCACGTGACGCCGGTGCTCTGGCCCGACTTCACCCGTGGCGATCTCTACGAGGCGATCATCGAGTATCAGCGTCGCGAACGCCGCTTCGGCAAGGTCACGGTCTGATGAACGCCAACATGATGAAGCGGGTCGCGTTCGCGCTGGTGGCCATCCCGGCCTTGGTCGCCATCGTCTGGCTGGGCGCCTGGTGGCTCACCGGCCTCGTGGCCCTGGTGGCGATCCTCGGCGTGCGGGAGGTGTACCGCTTCGCGCGCCAGAAAGGGGTGCGCCCCTTCGGCGGCCTCGGACTCCCGGTCGCGGCGCTCGTCCCGGTGGTCGTCTGGCTCGTCGTGGGTCCGGAGCAACTCGACGTCATCCGGCTCCTCCCATTCGCCCCGCTCGCCCTGCTGGCGCTTCTCGTCGTGGCACTCGCCACCCGGAGTCCGGACCATGCGCCGATGGCGAGCGTGGCCGTGACCTGGTTCGGCGTCGCCTACGCGGCGGCGCTCCCGAGCTACCTCATCGTGCTCCGGCACGGCGGCGGGCTCGGGGAACGGTCGTGGAACGGCGTGTGGCTCACCTTCTTCCCGCTCGTGCTGGTCTGGGCCTGCGACACCGCGGCGATGTTCGCCGGGAAGTTCCTGGGCGGGCCCAAGCTCGCGCCCGTGGTGAGCCCGGGAAAGACCTGGTCGGGTACGATCGTCGGCGCCCTGGCCGCGATCGGGGTGGCGCCTGGCTACTACGCCCTGGCGCTGAAGCCCGCCGGCGTGATGCTCGAGCTCTGGCAGGTGCTGATCTTCGGCGCGATCGTCGGCATCGTGGGCCAGTTCGGCGATCTCGCCGAGTCGCTGCTCAAGCGTGAGGCGGGGATGAAGGACTCGAGCGACATCATCCCCGGCCACGGCGGCATCCTCGACCGCTTCGATTCCCTCTACTTCGTCCTCCCCACCGCCGCCGCGCTCTACCGGGCCTTCGGGCTCCTTTGACCGTGCGTGGTGTAGCGCTCCTGGGGTCCACCGGATCCATCGGCGTGAGCACCCTCAAGGTGCTCGAGCGCCATCCCGACCGTTTCCGCCTCGTCAGCATGACGGGGGGGAAGAATCGGGCGTTGCTCGAGGAACAGGTCGCGCACTGGAAGCCGAAATACGCCGGATTGGCCCAGTCCGACGGCAAGAACGGCGTCGTGACCGGTCCCGCCTGCCTTATCGAGGCCGCAACGCATCCGGACGTGGACGTGGTCGTGAACGCGGTGGTCGGTGCGGCAGGGCTCGACGCCACGCTCGCCGCCCTTCGCGCCGGCAAGCGGGTGGCGCTGGCCAACAAAGAAACGCTCGTGATGGCCGGCGAACTGGTGGCCGAGGCGGCGCGGCAGGGCGGGGGAGAGGTGATCCCGGTCGATTCGGAGCACAGCGCAGTCCTCCAGTGTCTCGACGGCAAGGCCTCGGCCCCGGCGCGGCTCATCCTGACCGCCAGCGGCGGCCCCTTCCGCACCTGGGAGCCGGCCCGCATCGCGACCGCGACCCGGGAGGACGCGCTCAAGCACCCGACCTGGCAGATGGGGGCCAAGATCACGGTCGACAGTGCCACCCTCGCCAACAAGGCGCTCGAAGTGATCGAGGCGCACTTCCTCTTCGGCCTGCCGTACGATGCCATCGAGGTGGTGGTCCACCCGCAGAGCATCATCCACGCCTTCGTCGAGTTCGTGGATGGGAGCGTGCTGGCGCAGATGGGCTTTCCCACGATGGAGCTCCCGATCCTGTACGCCCTGACCCACCCCGACCGGGTGGCCGACGCCGGGGCGCGGCGCTTCGATCCGGTGGCGGCGGGGGATCTCACCTTCGAGCCGGTCCGGCCCGAGGTGTTCCGGGCCTTCGCGCTCGGTGTCGCCGCGGCCCGTCGGGGCGGCACCTTCCCGGCCGCCTTCAACGCCGCCAACGAGGTGGCCGTCGCCGCCTTCCTGGATGGCCGCATCACCTTCGGCCGCATCGCCGAGGTGATCGAGCGGGTGCTCGACCACCATTCGGACGAGGCGGCCCGTGACCTCGCTACCGTGCGTGCCGCGGACAGTTCTGCCCGCGCCGCCGCCAACCTGGCCCTCGGATGAACACCCTCTACACCATCGCCGTCCTGCTCGTCGTCCTCGGGATCCTGATCTTCATCCACGAGGCGGGGCATTTCCTCGCCGCCAAGTGGGCCGGGATCTGGGTACACCGCTTCGCGCTGGGGCTGGGCACGCCGATCCCCGCGCTCTCGTTCACCCGGGGCGGCACCGAGTACGCCATCTGCTGGGTCCCCCTCGGCGGCTACGTGAAGATGGCCAGCCGGGAAGAGGAGGCTACGACGAGCGCGCTCGAAGGGGGTGCGTCGGCGACGGTCGTCCCTCCCGGCATGTTCTACGAGGACAAGCCGGTCTGGAAGCGGATGGTCGTGACCCTGGCGGGTGTCACGATGAACACCCTCTTCGCCATCTTTGTCTTCTTCGGGCTGGCCCTCAAGAATGGCCGATCCATCGACCCCGAGACGCGGGTCGGACGGGTGATCATCGCCGCGATCCCCCGGGGCGCGGAAGCGCTGCGCCAGCTGAAGCCGGGCGACCAGGTGACCGCCGTGTCCGGGGTGCGGGTCAAGTCGTGGGATGACGTGATCAACGGCATCGCCACCACGGCGGGCAACGATGTGGCGGTGACGGTCAACGACTCGCTCACCGTGTTGCTCCGGCTCCACAGCGATCAGCTGCGCGAGCGGAGCGAGGCGGCGCTGGCGGTCCTGCCCTACCGCGTCGCGGTGGTGGGTGGCGTGGTGGCGGGACACGCCGCCGATCATGCGGGGCTCGTCGTCGGCGACACGGTGCTCAGCGTCGACGGCAAGCCGATCGGGCAATGGTACGACATGACCGACATCGTCCTCGTGGCCGCCGGGCGCCCGCTCGCGTTCGAGGTGACGGGCCCCAAGGGGCGCCGTACCCTCACGGTCACTCCGGAAGCGCAGAAGGACTCGGCCGGGAAGGACGTGGGCAAGATCGGGATCGAGCTGATCCCGCCGAGCGTGACGGCGCCGTACAGCGTCGCCGGCGCGTTCGTGGCGGGGTTGGGCGCCACCGAGGCCGCGTCGCTGCAGATCTATCGCACCATCCGCGGCATGGCGACCCGGCGGGTCTCGACCCGCGACTTGGGCGGCCCGATCCTCATCGGCCAACTGGCGGCGCAGAGTGCCCGTCTCGGGCTGGGGGTCTTCCTCGGGTTCCTCGGACTGATCTCGATCAACCTGGCGGTGCTCAACCTCCTCCCGATCCCGATCCTCGATGGCGGTCAGGCGGTGTTCCTGATCTACGAAGGGATCTTCCGGAAGCCGATGCCGCTCCGGGCGCGCGAGGCGCTGATGACGGTCGGACTGGTGCTCATCGGGCTCCTGATGCTGGTCGCCAACTGGAATGACATCCGGAGGACATTTTTCGGAGGGTAGACCCAGGGGCGAGGGGTGAGTGCCAGGGGCGAGTTGGCGAGAAAGCGAAAAGCGCGAAAGGGGCACCATCCCCTCTCGCGCTTTGACCTTTCAACCCACTCGCCACTTGCACTCATATCTCTCCACTGTCACCAGGGCCGCCACCACTTCTTCTCCTTGTCGGGCGCCTTCTGCGCCGAGATGGTGGTCGTGATCGCGCTCCGATACGCCTCGGGCACCTTGAAGCTCCGGGTGTCGCGGCTGGGGTCGTGCATCGCTTCGAGCTCGGCCAGGAGCTCATCGGCCGTGGCGGGGCGGTCGTCGGGGTGCTTGGCCAGGAGCCGAAGGATGATCCGCTCCAGCTTTTTCGACATATCGGGATGCGCCGCCCGGGGCGGGGCGGGGGCCTCCTCGACGTGCATCCGGGCCAGCTCGTACCAGTCCTTCGACTTGAAGGGGAGGTCGCCGGTGGCGGCCTTGTAGAGCGTGATCCCGAGGGAGTAGAGGTCGGTCCGGCCGTCGAGGGGGCGTCCCTGAGCCTGTTCGGGGCTCAGGTAGTGGGGGGTGCCGATGGTCATGTTCACCCCGGTGGCCGAGACGTAGCCGGAGACCGCCCTGGCGATCCCGAAGTCGCTCACCACCGCGCCCCCGTCGGGGGCAATGAGGATGTTGTCCGGCTTGATGTCCCGGTGGACCACCCCCTGCCCGTGGGCAAAGGCCAGGGCCTCGGTCACGTCCCGCATGATCCCGATCAACTGGTTCTCGGGGAGGGGCCCCTGCTCGAGGAGGGTGGCCAGGGAGGCGGGGTAGAGGTCCATCGAGAAGTAGACGAACATCCCCTCCCGCCCGATCTCCCCGATCTTGATGATGCGGGGGTGGCTCAGGTTGGCCGCGAACTGGGACTCCTGCCGGAACCGGAGCTCGAAGGCCTCATCACCGGCGTATCGGGGTTTGAGGATCTTGATGGCCACGGGCTCTCCCCCCGCCCATTGAGCCGCCCAGACGGAGGCGAACCCCCCCTGGCCGAGGAGGCGATCGAGAGTGTAGGGGCCCAGGACGGTGCCTGGGGAGGGGGCGTCTGCTAGGGCCACCGGGGGTTGCCTAAGGTGTTGTGGGAGTGTTATTTTGGTATGCTACGAGAGAAGGTAATTCGATCATTCCGCGACCGCAGCTCAGGACCAGACACGCATGGTGTTTCAAAAGCAGCCCGTGATCGCCCAGTACCGCACCAACGACAAAGATACCGGATCTTCGACGGTGCAGGTAGCGTTGCTCACGGAGCGGATCAACTCCCTGACCCAACACTTCCAGACCCACGCCAAGGACCATCATGGCCGGCGTGGTCTCCTGAAGATGGTCGGTCAGCGGCGGCGTCTCCTGGGATACCTGAAGCGGACCGACCTCGGCAGCTATCGCTCGTTGATCGAGCGGCTGGGTCTCCGGCACTAAGCAGCGACGCGCGGCAGGGGCGTCCCGAAGAGCACCGGGACGCCCCTGTGGCATATCTGTGCTCAATACAACAAAGACGGCGACGAAGTGACGATGAATCGGATCGAAACGGAATTTGCAGGACGCAAGCTGATCGTGGAGACGGGCCGACTGGCCAAGCAGGCATCGGGAAGCTGCTACATGCAGTTCGGCGAGACCGTGGTCATCGCGGCCGTCACGGTCTCCCCCAAGGAGTCCACCCTCCCGTTCTTCCCCCTGACCGTCGAATATCGCGAGAAGACCTACGCCGCGGGCAAGATCCCGGGTGGGTTCCTCAAGCGCGAGGGTCGGCCCTCCGACAAGGAGATCCTGGCCGCCCGCGGGATCGACCGGTCCATCCGGCCGCTCTTCCCGGAAGGGTTCAAGAACGAGATCCAGGTCTTCGTGACCGTGGTCTCGGCCGACCAGGAGAACGATGCCGACATCCTCGGTGTCACGGCGGCCTCGATCGCCCTGACCCGCTCGATCGCGCCCTGGAACGGGCCTATCGCCGGCGTGCGCGTGGGCAAGGTGGAAGGGAACTGGGTCCTCAACCCGACCTTCCAGCAGCTCGAGTTCAGCACCATCGACCTCACGGTCTGCGGCTCCGCTGACAGCATCATGATGGTCGAAGGGGGCTCGCTCGAGGTGAGCGAGGCCGAGATCCTCGACGCCCTCAAGGTGGCGCAGAAGGGGATCAAGGATCTCCTCGGTGCCACCGAGAAGGCCATCAAGGGGAAGTTCGAGAAGCTCGAGTGGACCAAGCCTGAGGCGCCGGCCGCCCTGGTCAAGAAGGTCAAGGCGGCGGCCGAGAAGGCCATCGCCACGGCCATCAACGGCAAGGAGAAGGCCACCCGCTACGCGCAGGTCAAGAAGGTGAAGTCCGACGTCGCCAAGGCGCTGGCCGAGGACTTCCCGGACGACAAGGCGACCATCGGCAACCTCCTCGAGGAGCTCGAGTACGTCGCGCTCCGCGGCCAGATCCTCGACAAGGGGGAGCGGGTCGACGGTCGTGACCTCGACACCGTCCGTCCGATCGAGATCACGCCCGGGTTCCTCCCGCGCACCCACGGCTCGGCGCTGTTCCAGCGCGGCGAGACCCAGGCGCTGGTGGTCGCGACGCTCGGCACCCAGGACGACGAGCAGCGCATCGACAGCATCGACGTGGCGGGCGAGACCACCAAGTCGTTCATGCTGCACTACAACTTCCCGCCGTACTGCACGGGCGAAGTGAAGCCGATGCGCGGCACCAGCCGCCGCGAGATCGGGCACGGGGCGCTGGCCGAGCGGGCGCTGCAGCCCCTCCTCCCGGCGTTCGACCAGTTCCCGTACACCCTCCGCATCGTGTCCGAGATCTTGGAGTCCAACGGCTCCAGCTCGATGGCCACGGTCTGCGGCGGGTCGCTGGCCCTGATGGACGCGGGCGTGCCGATGAAGGCCGCGTGCGCCGGCGTCGCGATGGGTCTGGTGAAGGAAGGGAAGAAGATCGCGATCCTGACCGATATCCTGGGCGCGGAAGACCACCTCGGCGACATGGACTTCAAGGTCGCCGGCACCAAGGACGGCATCACCTCGATCCAGATGGACATCAAGATCGAGGGGCTCGACCTCAAGATCATGGCCGAGGCGCTGGAGAAGGCCAAGAAGGGCCGCCTCCACATCCTGGCCGAGATGCAGAAGGCCCTGGCGACGCACCGCGCCGACCTGAGCCCGTACGCGCCGCGGATCTTCACGATCCAGATCAACCAGTCCAAGATCGGCGACGTGATCGGGCCGAAGGGAAAGACCATCCGCGGCATCCAGGACGCCACGGGCGCCAAGATCAGCATCGAGGACTCGGGCATCGTCACCATCGCCGCCGTGGGCGGCGAAGCGGGCCAGAAGGCGCGCGAGATGGTCATGGCGCTGGTGGCCGAGCCCGTGGTCGGCATGATCTACGAAGGCCCGGTCAAGAGCACGACCGCGTTCGGCGCCTTCGTCGAGATCATGCCCGGCGTCGAAGGGCTGCTCCACATCAGCGAGCTGCAGCACGGCCGCGTGGAGAAGACCGAGGACGTCGTCAAGAAGGGTGACATCGTGAAGGTCAAGCTCCTCGAGGTCGATGAGCGCGGCCGGATGAAGCTCTCCCGGAAGGCCCTGATCCCGAAGGAGTGAGCCGGTGGACACTGTCCGCCTGGACGAAGGGCTGAACCGCTCGACCGCACCGAACGGCTTGACCATCCTCACGGAGGTCCTGCCCTCGGTGCGGTCGTGCGCTATCGGGCTGTGGGTCCGGAGCGCCTCGGCGCACGAGCCCCGGCCCCTGATGGGAACGGCGCACCTGCTCGAGCACCTGGTGTTCAAGGGGACCGAGCGGCGGAGTGCCAAGGCGATCGCGCACGAACTGGAGGCGCGAGGCGGGTCGCTCGATGCCTACACCGGGCGTGACCATACGAACTTCCAGGCCCACATCCTCGACGCCGACCTGCCGGCCGCCGT
>JANMWE010000235.1:0-8559 GCA_031393795.1 Gemmatimonadota bacterium | reverse complement strand
GAGTCGACTGTGGCGACCGAGCCGCCCCACACCGGCGCCCGCTCCACCGAGGCGTAGAGCATCCCCGGGAGCCGCACGTCGAGTCCGAAGGTGACCTTCCCCGCTACGACCTCGTGGGTATCTCGGCGGGGGATGGCACGACCGATGAGGCGCCAGTCGCGGGGGCGCTTGAGTGGCACGTCGCGGGGGATCGGGAGGGTGGACGCTTCGTCCGCCAGGTCACCGTACTTCACTCGCCGAGTGCCGCCGAGCTCGATGACCGTGCCGCTCTCGGTGCCGCACTGCGCGGGGGTGATGCCCCAGCGTTTCGCGGCGACCGCGATCAGCAGCGCGCGGGCCGTGGCTCCCGCCTGCCGGAGCGGCTCCCACGCCTCGCGCACCGAGCTGCTCCCGCCGGTCATCATCATGCTGGCCTGGAGGGCGGTGTTGCCGTAGGCCGAGTGTGCTGGCGCCTGTTCCACCACCAGCGCTTCCCAATCGGCGTCGAGCTCCTCGGCCACGAGCATCGGCAGGGCGGTGCTCACCCCCTGCCCCATCTCGCTCCGAGCGAGCACCACGGTGACCGTGCCGTCGTTGGCGATGCGGACCCAGGCGTCGGGGGCGAATGCGGCGTGTAGGGCGGCCGACCCGGCCGCCGAGGCGTCGCCGTCGTTCCGGCAGGCGGCGACCGAGATGGCGAGGGAGAGGCCGCCGGTGGCGGTGGCGCTGAGGCGGAGGAAGTCGCGGCGATCCATCGTGGAAAGGTCAGGGCTCGGAGAGGTTCGGGCAAGTCTTCGCGACGACAGCAGGGGGCTGCGAGTGGGAGCAGATCCCTGTACGCGGCCCGGAGGGCCACGCTCCAGTCTTACGCATTGGAGTGAAGCGGGCCTCCGGCCCGCATGACTTCTCTTCGCGGGCATGGAGCGTGGCCCTCCGGGCCGCGAGCGTAGTTCTTGTCGTGGCGGAGAGGTAGCTGCGAAAGCGCGAAAGTGCGAACGCGCTCCCGACCTGGATGCCGACATCGCACCCACGACAAGTTCCCGCATTTGTGGGTGCGGGGATGCACGCACCCCTGCACGGAGAAGTGCTTTCGCACTTTCGTGTTTTCGCGGTCCCCTGCCGGCCCCAGCGAGAACGAAACGAGGGGGCTGCGAAAGCGCGAAACGGCGAAAGCGCGCTCCCCTTCTGCGTGCCGGCATCTGGCCAACATCAAGAACGACGTGTTGTCTGTGCGGGAAGGTCGGCACCCCAGCAGGCAGTATGCCGCAAAGAAGAGAGGGAGCCTGATCGGCCCCCTCTATTCTTGCCGTCTTGCCGTCTTGCCGCCTGGCTACGGCGCGGTCACCGCGATGCTGTACCCCGCCGTGGACCGCTGGGCGAAATTGGAATTGGCCGTCACCTGTTCCATCGTGACGACGTAGCTGGAGACCTTGCCGACATCGGGGACATAGAGGTGGGCGACGACGCCGTCGGTGATCGGGCCCGCCACCACGACGCGGGTCAGGTTGCCGGGAAAGGTGTTGTAGCTGCCGTCGAGCACCATCGCCGAGCCGGCGATGCTGTCCACGACGCCGCCGGTGACGCGGAAGAGGAGGGCGCCGTCGCCGGTGTTCGGGGTGTTGAGCGTGAGGGTCAGGACCCCGGGCGTGGGGCCGCTGGGACCACTGCCACCGCCGCAGCCTGCCGCGAGGCCGACCAGCGCCAGGGAGATGAGAGCACGAGTGGGGCGCATGGTCACTGCTCCTTGGTCGGGGCGGCGATCGGGTGGCCGCGCATCACCCGTTGCAGGACGCCGGGGGCGGGCACGATGGCGTTGGCCTTCAGGTAGGCGAGGTAGTCTCCCAGGTCATAGGTCGCATTGTTGTTGCCGACCGCGTCGAGGTAGGTCGCCTGCGGACCGGTGAGCGGCGTCACCCCGAGGATGGCGTTGGTGGCCTGGCTGTATGTGACCGTCACCGCCCCGGTGAAGTTGGCCGTCACCGAGTAGGGCTTTCCCATCGGGAGGATGATCACCGCGTTGGTCGTGGCGGTGTCACCGGTCCAGTTGGTGAAGGTCTGCCCGCCATTCGGCGTGGCGGTGAGGGTCACCGGGGTGCCCTGGGCCACGAAGGTGTTGTTGGTGGGGCCGGAAGTCCCGACGGTGCCGTTCCCGTTGGCGGTGAAGTTGACCCGGTGCTGGATGGAGAGGGTCGCCGTCACGGTGTCGGGGGTGCCGTTGGAGATCACCTGGTGCACCCGCCCGCCGGCATCGCTCCAGCTCACGAAGGCGAGGGAGCTCCGTCCGCTGTTGACCAACTGGGTATCGGCCACCGAGAGGTTGATCGTGTCACCGAGGCCGAAGATGTCCTCGTAGGCGCCGGAGAGGACCCCGTTGACCGTCACCAGCCCGCCGGCGGCGAGGCCGGTGCTAGTGACCCGGTACGGCGCCGATCGCCGGAAGCGGAAGACCATCGCACCGGTGAGCGAGACCTGCTGGATCGAGTCGATCACGAATCCTGCGACGCCCCCTTCGAAGGAGGTGGAGGCGGGATTGGTGTGGTAGGTGTAGGCGTGATTGTTGGTCGAGCCGGGGTAGCTGTCCCCGATGTCACCCCGGTTGATGCCGGCGTGCAAATCCTCGAGCCCGTCGGCCTGCATCAGATGTACCCCTTCGACAGAGCCTGAATTGACCGTGTTGCTGGCGATCCCGCCGGCGACGATGCTCTGGTCGATGTGCCAGATCAGGAGCCCCGGGAGCTTCTTCGGAGGGCTCGAGACGAAGTTGAACTGGGCAGTGTCGCTCTGGAGATAGGCGCGGTTCTCCAGGAGGAGATACTGGTCGCTCCCGGCGATCGTGGCGAGGAGGACCGTGTCGCTCGTCTGGATCGGATTCAACGTGACGGTCTTGGAGGTCGTCAGGGTGTCGACCTTCACCCACCCGAGGTCGAGCAGCGACCAAGCGTCGTAGGCGCCGGGGCTGTAGGGCCGGGTGTAGTTGGCGCTCCCCATCAGACTCCACTCGCCCGCCCCTTCGCTCGTGCCGGCCGTTGCGTACAGGTCGGGAAGACCGAAGGCGTGGCCGGTCTCGTGCGCCACGGTGCCTATCGGCATGATCGAGCCGGCGGAGCAGGAGGAGTTGCCGCCGCGCGCGCTTTGCACCGTGTAGTCGTTGATCCGAATGAAACCACCACCAAACCTCGCTGTGTTGGTGCTGTAGGCCGAACCGCTCACGGCAGCCAACGTCCACCGATGTGCCCAGATCCGGTTCCCGGTCCGGCCTCCCGAGGGTCCGCCACACTCCCCACCGAGGGTCGGGTGCACGAAGGTGACGAAGTCGACGAAGCCATCGTCATCCCCCGAGTTGGGGGTGCCGTCGGGACCGTCGTTGTCGAACAACCCCCAGTTCACCTGGTGGGCGGTGCTGTTGAGCGAGTCGAGCGCGGAGCGGAGCATCGCCCCGAAGCGGGTGGTGAACCCGGGGCAGAAGACCGCCGCGCAGTTGTTGCCGATGAACGCGTAACTGTACTGCGTGGTGATCCAGCCGTAGATGTCGCCCTGGATGGTGATGTGCCCGCGCGACAGCTGCTCGTAGAAGGTCTTCACCGAGTAGGGGCGGGTCGCCGGGGCGGGGTCGAAGAAGAGCGACCGATAGAGCCCGGTGTCCCCGATCACCGGCGTCACCCCCGGCACCACGGTCGTGTCGTTGAAGGCGATGAAGACGATCGGCAAGTTGTAGGTGCCGTTCACCACATTCGCGGCGCTCGGCCCCGTACTCGGCGCATTGAGGAACCGGAGATCCTTCTGTGCGAGCGCGGCCGCGCGCGCCTGCTGCACCCGCCGAGCCTTGACGCGCCAGGCGCCGTTGGGCGAGATGTCGACGTTGGGAATCTCGCGCCGGCCGGGGGGCGGCGGGATCGGGATCCCCTGGGCGGCCACGTCGCCCACGAGCAGGAGCGCGAGGACGCCAAGGGCGCCGGACGCACGCAGGACAATTCGCATCTTGTTCTCCGGAAGCGCAGGCGGGACCGCCCGCAGGATGCCACAACGCTAGGCGCCAAGACGGCCCGGCGCAACGCCTTGCATGGGGTCGCGGGGGCAGTACCAGCGTGAAAGACGACCGACAAGAGGCAATCTGCACTGACCACCCCCCCCGGGGCTGTGGCGGGCGTCACCTCAGCCGGTCGGCGCCACCCCGCAATCTTGTCCCATCCCGGCACGGGGCCTACATTTACGCCTCCCAAGAGGGGGTCGGATCCGGCACTCTGCCGGCCCCGCCCCCTCCATGGACGACGAGGGCCCGTGGAAACTCAGACCATCCAATCCCAGGCACTGCTCGACAAGTGCCGGTCCTTCACCAAGGCCGACGAGGCCAAGGCGGCGGGGCTCTATCCCTACTTCAAGCCGATCTCCGAATCCGAAGACACGGTGGTCGTCATTGAAGGGAAGCCCCGGATCATGCTGGGCTCCAACAACTACCTGGGCCTGACCCACCACCCGAAAGTGCTCGAGGCGGCCCAGCGCGCCCTCCACAAGTACGGCGCCGGCTGCACCGGATCGCGCTTCCTCAACGGCACCATCGACCTCCATCTCCAGCTGGAAGACGCCCTCGCCAAGTTCCTCAAGAAGGAAGCGGCGCTCGTCTTCTCGACCGGCTACGGCGCCAACCTCGGCCTCATCTCGGGGCTGGTCGGTCGCGGTGAGACGGTCTTCCTCGACAAGCTCGACCACGCCTGCATCGTCGACGGCGCCCGGCTCTCCTACGGCGAGACCCAGCGCTTCAACCACGGGGACTACACCGCCCTCGGTCGCCTGCTCGAGAAACACGGCACCAGCAACGGGTCGATGGTCATCGTCGACGGCGTCTATTCGATGGAAGGGACCATCGCCGACATCCCCGAGCTGGTGCGGCTGAAGCAGAAGCACGGCGCCGTGCTCGCCGTGGATGACGCGCATGCCATCGGCGTGATCGGCCCCAACGGCGACGGGACCGGGGCCCACTGGAACCTCCAGGACGAGGTGGACATCGTGGCCGGCACCTTCTCGAAGTCGCTCGCCTCGGTGGGCGGGTTCGTCGCCAGCACGCACAACACGATCGACTACCTCAAGCACCACAGCCGTCCGTTCATCTTCACCGCCTCGCTCCCCCCGGCCAACACGGCCGGCGTGCTCGCCGCCCTCGAAGTGCTGCAGCAGGAGCCGGAGCGGCGCGAGCACCTCTGGGAGATCACCAAGCGGCTGCAGCACGGGCTCCGCGGAATGGGCTACGACATCGGCGCCACCACGACCCCGATCGTACCGGTGCTGATCGGGCCGATGGACAAGACCTTCATCTTCTGGCGGAAGCTCTACGACGCCGGGGTGTTCACCAACCCGGTCGTGGCCCCCGCGGTCCCGCCGTCGCAATGCCGGCTTCGCACCAGTCTCATCGCCACCCACACGCACGCGCAGATCGACCAGGCGCTCGAATCGTTCGCCAGGATCGGCAAGGAATTGGGGGTCATCTGACCGACGTCGCCGTCCGCCGGGTCGGTACCCCCGGCGACCTGAAGCAATTCATCGACCTGCCCTACCGGATGCACGCGCGGGACCCGAAGTGGGTCCCGCCGCTGCGAATGGAGGTGGCCGCCCTCCTCGACCGCGCCAAGAATCCCTTCTTCGAGCACGCCACCGCCGAGTACTTCCTGGCGCTGCGGGGCACCGAGGTGGTCGGGCGGATCGCGGCCATCCATAACCGGCTGCACAACGAGATCCACCACGACAAGGTCGGCTTCTTCGGCTTCTTCGAGTGCGCCGACGACCAGCCGGCGGCCGACGCGCTGCTGTCCGAGGCGGAGCGGTGGGTCCGCCTCCAGGGGCTCGACGTGATGCGCGGCCCCGCTTCCTTCTCGGTCAATGACGAGTGCGGCCTACTGGTGGACGGCTTCAACACCCCCAATGTGGTGATGATGCCGCACAACCCGCCGTACTACCAGCAGCTGCTGGAGCGGGCGGGGTTCACCAAGGCCAAGGACCTCCTCGCCTACCAGGGAGGGAACGCCGCCCATCCGGTGGACACCCCCGACCGGCTCAAGCGCGCGGTGCGGATCACTCTCGAGCGCAACGGCATCACCCTCCGCAAGCTCGACATGAAGAACTTCGCGGCCGAGGTGGACCTGATCAAGCAGATCTACAACCAGGCGTGGGAGAAGAACTGGGGCTTCGTCCCGATGACCGACGCGGAGATCGACCTGCTGGCCAAGAACTTCAGGCCGGTCATCATCCCGGAGATGGTCACCTTCGCCGAGAAGGACGGCCGGCCGGTAGGGTTCGGCCTGGCGATCCCCGACCTGAACGAGGCGCTCATCACCAACCGCAACGGCGGGATCGTGAAAGGGGCGCTGCTCATCCTCTGGTGGATGTTCCGCAAGAAGTTCACCCGGGCACGGATCCCCCTCCTCGGCGTCGTCGCCGACTTCCGCGGCAAGGGACTCGACTCCGCCCTGTACCACGAGGTGTGGGCCAAGGCGGGGGAACAGGGGATCGGCTGGGGCGAGGGGGGATGGATCCTCGAGGACAACCCGGCAATGAAGCTGGGGCTCGAGAAAATGGGGTTCCGGGTCTACAAGACGTATCGGATGTACGACAGGCCGGTGCGTGCCTAGGGCCTGGGGCCTGGGGAGGCGCCGTATGCAACGACGCGCGGAGGCCAGCATGTGGCTCCCCTGTCGCCAGGCCCCAGGCCCCTTCTAGATGCGCGCCTTCCTTACCGGCGCCACCGGCTTCGTCGGCGGCCACCTGGTGGACCAGCTCCTCGCGGGCGGTCACCACGTCACCGCCCTCGTGCGCACGCCCGCCAAGGGGGCCGCCCTCGCGGAGCGAGGGGTGACCCTGGTGCAGGGAGACCTGCGCGACCTCCGCGCCCTCCGCGAAGGGGCCGCGGACGCCGACGTCGTGTACCACCTCGCGGCGCTCACCGGGGCCGTGAATGAGGCGGAGTTCCTCACCGCCAACCGCGAGGGGACGGCCAACGCGCTCAATGCGGCGATGGCCTCGCCCAGGCGCCCGCGGCTGGTGTACGTCAGCTCGATGGCGGCCGGCGGCCCCTCCCGTCGCGGCACACCCAAGCACGACGCCTCCGACGACCATCCGGTGACGATGTACGGCCGCAGCAAGCTGGCCGGCGAACGGATGCTCCGCGCCTCGGAACATCCGTGGGTGATCCTCCGCCCGCCGACGGTCTACGGCCCCCGCGATCGCGACAACCTGCTCACGGTATTCAAGGCGGCCCGCACCGGGTTCGCCCCCGTCTTCGGCGACGGCTCGATGGAGCTCTCCGCCATCTACGTCGCGGATCTCGCGGCGGCCTGCCTCACCGCGGCCACCGCGACCGGCGTGACCGGCGGGACCTTCTACGTCAACCACCCGCAGGTCGTGACGAGCGCGGAACTGGTGCGGAGCATCGGCCGGACGATGGGGCGCCGAGTGCGGCTGATCGGGATCCCCGAGCTGGTGGCGCGCGGGATCCTGACCCTCACCGGAGCCACCGCGACACTGCTGCAGCGCAAAACGATCCTGCGGGGCGACAAGGCCAACGAGTTCTACCAGGCGGCCTGGACCGGGGACTCCGCCCCCTTCACCGCCCGGAGCGGGTGGACCGCCGCTACCGACCTCGACCGCGGCCTGGCCGAGACCCTGATGTTCTACAAGGAAGCAGGCTGGCTCTGATCACCGCGCGACAGGACCCGACGTCGTCCGCGGTGCCGCATCGGCTCCTGCTCATCGACAAGCTCATCGCCGGCTATGGTGCGATCGTCGCGGTCGTGGCCCTGACCCGGCTCGATGCCTCGCCGGGCAACTGGGGGATCGCGCTGGGCCATCTGCTGATGGTCCTCCTCGCGTTCCTGGTCCGCCGCCCCGGCCTCGGCAAGGTCGGCCAGGTCCTCGGCGACATCTATCCGCTGATCCTGCTCGCCCCCCTCTACGCCGCGCTCGACGTGTTGCAGGGACCCGGCACACCGCCGGTGCACGATGCCATCGTGCAGGGATGGGAGCGCGCGCTCTTCGGCGGGATGCCGAGCGTGACGCTGTGGCAGCAGTACCCGAGCGCCTGGCTGTCGACCCTGCTGCACAGTGCGTACTGGGCCTACTACCTCATCGTCCCGATCCCCGTGCTCTTCTTCGCCTTTCGGGGAGACCGGGTCGCGCTGCGGCGCGCGATCCTGATCGAGCTCGGCACCTTCCTCTTCTGCTACCTCTGGTTCGTCTTCTTCCCGGTCGCGGGGCCGTACTACGAATTCCCCCGCCCGACCGGGATCATGATGGACAACCCGGCCGCGCGGCTGGTCTATGCCACCCTCGCCGCCGGGGGCTCCTATGGCGCCGCCTTTCCCTCTTCCCACGTTGCCGCCACCACGTCGGCGGTGATCGCGGCGTGGCTCGGAAGCCGGCGGCTGGGGTATTTCCTCGTGATCCCCACGCTCCTGCTCGTCATCGGGACCGTGTACTGCCAAATGCACTACGCCATCGATGCGAGCGCGGGGCTTCTCACCGGGATCGCCGTCCCGCTGCTCCTGCTCCGGTGGGATCGTGGGCGGTGCGCGGAGGTGAAGGCGTAGGGAGTTG
>JANMWE010000061.1:0-2782 GCA_031393795.1 Gemmatimonadota bacterium | reverse complement strand
CATCGCGCCGCCGCCAAGGATGAAGTGAAGGGAGAGATGTGGCCGCGCGATGTCTTCGAGACGCTGCTGGCCCAGCCGGGAAGCGCGGGGATCCGGATCTACCACGGCCGCGGTGCCAAGGGGGAGAAGCAGCTCGTGATGATCTCGGTCGATTCCACCGGCGCCGACATGACCAGCGGGACCGTCATGGAGCTCGGGATGCCCTGTCCTCCCTGGTGTGACGCCGCGAGTCCGCTGCAGGGTTGAGCAAGGAGATGACCTCACCCCCGGCGCCCCTGATCCTATCGGTCGAGATCTGGACCCAGATCCTCCCCGCGCTCGCCCTCCTGACCCGGCGGAATCTCTCTCGGCCGGTCGTGATCGTCGCGCTGGCATTTCTGGGATCCCTGATCACCGACGGGTTCGGGCGGTACGTCGCCCACCACACCGGGAACAACCTCTGGGTGAGTACCCTCTCCGCTGGACTCGTGTTCGTTGCGCTGCTGGTGGCGCTCGGCGAATGGCAGGTCACGGTCGTCGAGCGCCTGACGGTCCGCATCTCCATCATCCCCTGCCTGATCGTCTACGGTGTGCTGGTCGTCTTCGTCGAGGACATCACTGGCTTCTCCCGGTTTGCCTATCCCTTTTATCTCCTCGTCATCCTCGGTGCCTCGGCGTGGACACTCCTGCGACGTGCATACCTCCATCCCGGGACCCTGATCTTCGAGACCGACTGGTTCCTGATCCTCGGCGGCCTCGCCTTGAGCGCTGCCACTACGATCGTCTCCACCCCGATAGCGGCGGTCCTGTTGGCCGAACAGCGGATCGACCTGCTTACCCGCGTCTGGGAGTTGCGGGCGGCCTGCACCATCGTGGCCATCCTCCTTATCACCGCCGGGACCCTTCGTCGCCCAAGCGAAACACCGGCGTGAGCGCCCAGACGGCCTCTACCCCTGTCGATGTGCTCTGGCCGATCTTCATCGCCGCCGCAGCGGGGCTCGGCATCGTGGTCGTCGCGTTCGGTGCGGCCCTCGTGATCGCCCAGCGACGAATGGCCGGCCTCCAGCGCGACTACGGCCAGCGGCTCCTTGCCACCCAGGATGAGGAACGGGCCTGGGTGGCCCGCGAGGTCCACGACGACGTGGCCCAGCGCATCGCGGTCCTCCGCCACGAACTCGACCTCCTCAAGCGCAACGGCTCCGCCGGCGGCCACGACCGGCTTGACGGCCTCGCCGACGAGATCGAAGACCTCGGCGTCGCCGTCCGCCGCCTCGCCCACCGGCTGCACCCCGCCACCCTCGATCAGGGCGACCTCCGCCTCGCACTCGAGCAATTGGCCGAAGATGCGCGGCGGGGATATGAAATGACGGTCCAGATCGATATCGGGATGGTGCCCGACCTCCGCTCCACAGGGCTCGCCCTGGTGGTCTATCGCATCGGCCAGGAGTCGCTCCGCAACATCTCGCGCCACGCCGGGAGCCTCACCGCATTCATCGCGGTCAAGATCGAGAATGGCCAGCTGGTGATGACCATCCGCGACGAAGGGAAAGGATTCGACACCACCCGCCCCGCCAAGTCGGGCTCGCGCGGCTTGGGCCTCCTCTCGATGCAGGAACGTGCCGGCCAGGTCGGTGGTACGGCGGTCGTGACGTCGCGCCCCGGCGTCGGCACCACGGTGACCGTCAACCTCCCGCTCCGGGGACGCAATGGATAGCAAGAAGCGCGTCCTGGTGGTGGACGACCACGAGGTGGTGGGCGAGGGGCTCAAGACCCTCCTCTCGCCCCACTATGACATCCTCGGTCCCATCCGCGACGGGGCACTGGTCGTGGACGCCGTGCGCCAGCACCAGCCCGATGCGATGATCCTCGATATCTCCCTCCCGGGCCGGAACGGGATGGACCTCCTCCCCGAGCTCCACGTCGAGTGGCCCCGCCTCCCGATCGTGATGCTCACCGGGAGCGCCGACTACCTCGTCGGCCGCACGGCGCTGCTCCTCGGCGCCCTTGGCTTCCTGCCCAAGGACTCGGGGTTCGACGAACTCGAGCTCGCCCTCCGCACCGTGCTGACCGGGAAACAATACATGTCACCGCGGGTGCCGCCGGCGCCCAGTGCGATGAAGCTCGGCCCCGTCACTCCCGGCGTCTCCCAGCTCACACCGCGGCAGCTGATGATCCTCCGGCTCATCGGGAGCGGCGCCGAGACCGACCAGATCGCCGCCCAGCTCAAGGTCAGTCCGCACACCATCCATTTCCATCGGCGGAATCTCCGCCGAGTGCTCGGGATCGAGTCCGATCACGGACTCACCTGGGTCGCCACGATGTTCAAAGTCCGAGAGGAGTTGCAATGACCCTCCCCCCGCGCCGCCGCAGTCTCCTCATCGCCGACGATCACGCGCACGTCGGCGCGAGCCTCAAAGCCCTGCTCGCTCCCGACTACGATGTCGTCGCCATCATCCCCGATGGCAATGCCGTGGTCGAGGCCGTCCAGCGCCTCAAGCCCGAGGCCGTGCTGCTCGATCTCTGGCTCCCGGGGCGGAACGGACTCGACGTCTTGAGCGATCTCCGGAAGGAGCTCCCCGAGGTGAAGGTCGTGATCCTCACGATGCACGCCGATGTCGTCGTGGCGGTCGAGGCGATGAACCGCGGGGCCCAGGGGTACCTGCTCAAAGACTCGGGGTACGCAGAACTGCAGGGTGCGCTCGACGAAGTCTTTGCCGGAAAGACCTATCTCAGTCCCCGCGTCACCGGCGAAGCGGCCACCACCATCTACCGCGACCGCGCAACACGTTGACCTCCGACGCCA
>JANMWE010000165.1:0-13746 GCA_031393795.1 Gemmatimonadota bacterium | reverse complement strand
ACCGGCACCGGCGGCGGCACCAGGACGTGGAAGATGAACGGCGTACTCGGACCACCCCCCGGCTCCGGGTTCTTGGCGCGGATCTCATGATCGCCGGTCACCGCCAGGTCGCTGGTCTGGAGCGCGAAGGCGATGGCACCGCTGCTTAGTCGGTTGGTCGCGCGGGCATTCCCGTCGAAACTCGCGACCGCGCCGACCATGAAATCTGTGCCGCCGAGCACCACGCTGAACGGCGTGGTGCCCGCGGTCGCCGTGTCACGGGCACTCGCGGTGATGGTCGGGGTCGGATTCGGCGTCGGCCCGGACGGACCGCTGTCGCCCCCGCATGAGAGGGTGAACAACGAAATGACGAGAACGGCGAGCGGCCGGGCGAAGCCTGGGTCGCGTGAATGCATCAAGCACGTTCCGGGGAGGATAGAACAGAGGGAACGGGAAGATCGGCGGGACCTGCGGGGGAGTCAATGAGCCATCTACGATGTTGAAGAAGGGATGAAGAAGGGCCGTCCTTGCTGTCAATTTCTTATCGAAATGCAGCTCGATACTTGCCAACTGTCAAAGAATGCGACACTCACCTGGGGACTTTGTGCTCCCCCGTCACCGGCCCCGCGACCACCCTGTTCCGCCCCTGCCGTTTGGCCTCCAGCAGCCTCTCATCGGCCACTGCAACGAGGAGGTCGATGGTGTCGCCGTCCTCCGGGAAGACCGCTACCCCGGCACTGATGGTCAGCCGCGAAGGCTCCTTCCCGTCCGGGATGGCGAGAATTGTCGCCTCGATGGTGCGCCGGCTCAGGTCGACCTTGGCCCGGGCGGCTTCGAGCGTGGCTTCGGGGAAGACGAGGGCGAATTCCTCGCCGCCGTAGCGCGCGACGACGTCGGAGCGCCGCAGGTTGCGGCCCAGCAAGGTCGCGACCGTCACCAGGACGTTGTCGCCGACGCCGTGGCCGTGCGCGTCGTTGAACAGCTTGAAGTGGTCCACATCGATCAATGCGATCGCGAGGTGACGCTGGTATCGCCGGGCCCGCTCATGCTCGGCGTGGGCCCGGCGGTCGAAATGCGCGCGGTTGCCGACGCCGGTGAGGGGATCGGTCGACGCCGCCTGCACCAGGGTCTGGGCGCGATCGACCATCAACATCGCGAGCAGCGTGGCGCTTCCCATCAGGATCAGGCGGGTCACCTGGTCGACCAGGCTGAAGGTCCCGGTGTCGGCGCTGAGCGATGTGGGCGCCGTCAGGTCCCAGCGCCACATGGCGAAGCCAACGAGAGCGGCGTACTGGGCCATCGCCAATGCGCCCGCGAACGCAGAGATCCGCCCGTCGTACCGCAGCGCCGTGGCCGCGATCGCAAGGAAATAGATCTCGAAGGTGACCTTGCTGTTGATGGCCCCGAGCGGAGGGCCGCTGAAAAGGAAGAGTACCAGCGCCAGGGAGACCAATGAGACGTCGAGGCCGCTGCTGGCGAAGCCGACCCACGTGCCATACTGCCCCTTCCGGAGCAACCACCGCACGACCAGCGCCGCGCCGAAGGCGATCGCGGTGACCATGAAGCCGAGGACGAAGACCTGGTTGTCGGGATACCGGACGAACTTGTAGGCCGGCGTGATCAGCAGGAGCGCGGTGACCACGATGCGCGCCCACGCCACCCGGCGCTCGCCGTCCGACCCCACGGACTGCAGGGCCGAGTTCGGCGCCTCCAACAGGGCGGCGACCGAGGGCGCGCTGAACCCGCCAGAGAACCGTCCGAACATCAGGAGATCGCTTTGCGGAAGTAGGGACCAGGGTCGACCTCGGGCGCGAGGGCCCGCCGCGACATCACGGTGAAGCCGATGACCACGAGGATCACGCTCACCAACTGCGCGATGGTGAAGGGGCCGAGGAACCGGTCATCCTTGGCGCGGAGCACCTCGATCACGAAGCGCTCGACACCGGCGAAGACGAGATAGAGGCCGAAGAGCCAACCGGTCCCCTTGGCCCGCCCGCGGAGCCCCCAGAGGACGAAGAAGGCGGCGATCATCAGCGCGCTCTCGTACAGCTGCGTGGGGTGCACCGCGAGCACCAAGCTCGGGTCCATGTCGGCCGGGAGGGAGACGTGGAATGCCCGCAGGTTCGCCACCGTCGACGGCGGCATCCCTTGGGGGAACTTCATCCCCCACGGCAACGTGGTGGGGCCGCCGTAGTCGTCATTCACCAGGAAACATCCGATCCGGCCCAGCCCGTACGCGGCGGCGAGCGCCGGCGCCACGATCTGGGCGGTGAATGCGGTCGGGACCTTGAGGCGGAGGCCGGTGAGCACGACGCCGAGGGCGCCGCCGATGAATCCGCCATACCAGACCAGCCCGCCGCGCGAGAAGAGCGCGTGGGGATCCTGGGTCAGGGCGACGTACCAGAGCTTCGCTCCGATGATCCCACCGACGACCGCGGCGAGCGTGATGTCCGAGGCGTACTCCTCGCGGAGCCCCCGACGCCGAAGCTCGAGTTGGACGAGCCAGCTCCCCATCAGGAAGCCGACCATCATCATGATGCCGTAGCCAGTGATCTCGAGCGGGCCCAGGTGCAGGATGAATGGGTAGACGGTCATTGTGAGTCCAGAGTTGAGAGTTAAGAGTCTAGAGTCTAGAGTCGAGCGGGGCGACCAGGAAAGCTCTTGGTCGCGCGCCACTCTGAACTCTCAACTCTCCCCTTGAAGTCCCGGCATCGCGAGGTCCGACCGCGGCTCTGCATCCCAGCCGCTCCGTTCACCCTGCGTCATCCGCCAAGCGGCGGCCGCGCCGATCATCGCCGCGTTGTCCTGGTTCAACCGCACCGACCCGGCCACGATGCGGGCATTGCCCTCCAGCCGCTCCCGCAGGCGTCCGAGCAGGGTCTGGTTGCTTGCCACACCGCCACCCACCACCACGGTGGCATAGCCCAGCCGTTCGGTGAGGTGGGCCGTTTTCTCGACCAGGACATCGAACGCGGCGTCCTGGAATCCGCGGCTGAGGTCGGCGCGGTCACCCTCCACGTCCTTCGAACCCTGCACGGCGCGGAGGAGCGCTGTCTTCAGGCCGCTGAAAGAGAACGCATATTCGTCCGGGCCGCTGCGACCCAGCTCGCCGAGCATCGGGCGAGGGAACTTCCAGCGCCCTGGCCGCCCCTCACGGGCCAGCTTCTCGATCTTCGGCCCTCCCGGGTATGCGAGGCCAAGGAGGGTGCCGACCTTGTCGAACGCCTCGCCGACCGCGTCGTCCCGTGTGGCACCGACGATCCGGTACTTCCCCCAGGCGGGGACATCAAGGAGCTGGGTGTGGCCGCCGCTCACGAGCAGCCCGACGAAGGGCGGAGCGAGGGTCGGGTCCTCCAGCGCGGCCGCGAAGAGGTGCCCTTCCATATGATGGACGCCGAGGAACGGCTTGCCCAACGTCCAGGCCAACCCCTTGCCGTACATCGCCCCGACGAGGAGGGCGCCGACCAGTCCCGGGCCCTGGGTCGCCGCGATCCCGTCGATCGCCTCGAGCGTGGTACCCGCTTCGCGGAGCGCCTGGTCGATGACGTCAGGCAGGGCGGCGAGATGGGCCCGACTCGCCAGCTCAGGGACCACGCCGCCGAATATGCGGTGCACGTCCTGTGACAGGATCACGACCGAGTCGGCGACCGGGGTCCCGTGCGCCAACGGTCCCGTGTCCGCGGTCACCCGGACGACGGCGGCGGAGGTCTCGTCGCAGCTGGTCTCGATGGCGAGGAGTCGCATCAGGGACGGCGCGGCTGCAGGCGGATCGCGGCGGGGTGCGACTCGGCCGTGAGCCCCGCGGGCACCAGGACGCGGAGGACCGCGGCGCCGGCACTGGTATCGGGACGCGCGATCACCACCAGGCTCTCGGCGGTCAGGGTCTCGAGGCGCGCGACCGGGCCCCGCACGGTGACCGTAACGGTATCTGGGACCGGGAGCCAGCGGAGCTCCACTGGTCCCGGGACGGCGACGGGGATCCCGTGCCAGGCACGCTCCCGTGTGACCGCTCCGCCCTGCGCGACCACGCGGATCGCGACATGGGCCGGGAGCACATCCAGCGCGCGGGCGGTGACCCCCCGGGGCAGGATCACGTCGGACGGATCGAGATCCACGACGCGATCCCCTTCGACGCTGTCGACGACGGTCTTGAGCACCTCGACAGGGCGGCTACCGAGCTTGAGGAATTCCCTCGCCGGCGCAGTGAGTTGCACCGTGGCCGTGGTCGGCGCACCGACGATGACGCGACCGGCGGGCGCTTCGAGCTCGAGGTGGGCACGGACCCGCCGGTTGATCGGCTCTTCCAACGCGGCGACGACCCAGAGAAGGAGCGCCAGGAGGACCGAGGTGAGCTTCAGGGGCCAGTTGGCGAAGGCCCGCTGGAGGAGCGCCACCTCAGCTTCCGTCGGCGAGGAGCCGGTCGATCAGGTCGCGGTTGGCGGGCGAGTTCCAGTCGTGGCTGCCGATCAGCCGGCGCACGATGTGGCCCCGCCGGTCGAGCAGGAAACTCTCGGGCACGCCGGTGGTCTGGTACAGCCCCTGGATGCCGCCGCTCTGGTCGTGCAGGATATCGAACGTAAGATGCAGCTCGGCGACGAAGGCGCGGACCTGGTCGGTGCCCCCCTGATCGATGCTCACGGCCGCGATCTTGAATCCCTTGGCAGCGTAGTCCTGGTAGAGCGCCTCCATAGACGGCATCTCGTCTCGGCAGGGGGCGCACCAGGTGGCCCAGATATTCACCAGGGTGACCTGGCCGCGGTACTCCTCGCGGAAGTCCACGGTGTCGCCCTTGGCGAGCGCGAAGGCGTGGAAGTCGGGCGCTTCGGTGTCGACACCGACCACACCGCCATCGTGCGCACGCGTCAGGGTGACGCCACCGATGGCGAGTGCCGCCACGATCCCGCCCGCGAGCAACCATTGCTTGGACATCGTTCAAGCCTCCGCGGCGCAACGGCGCCGAAGTTGACGGATCGCATCGGCGGGATCGGGCTGACCGAAGACCGCCTGGCCCGCGACGAACGTATCGGCCCCGGCCTTCCACGCCTCACCGATGGTATCGATCCCGATGCCGCCGTCGACCTCGAGGGTAGCGTTGGAACGGTGCAGATCGAGGAGGGCCCGGGTGCGCCGGATCTTTTCGGTGCTCCCCGGGAGGTATCGCTGGCCCCCGAACCCCGGATTGACGCTCATGATGAGCACCAGGTCCAGTTCGGGAATGACCTCCTCCACCAGGGAGAGCGGGGAGGATGGGTTGAGCGCGAGGCCCGCCTTCATCCCCCGCTCATGGACGGCGGCGAGGTGCCGCTGGACGTGCACGGTGGCCTCGGGATGGAAAGTGAAGAGGCTCACGCCGAGATCGGCATACTCCACGATATAGCGCTCGGGTTCGACCACCATCAGGTGCACGTCGAGTGGGAGGTCGGAGAGTTTGCGGAGCGCCTTGATCATGGGGGCGCCGAAGGTGAGGTTCGGCACGAACCGGCCGTCCATAACGTCGACGTGGAGCCAGTCGGCGCCGCCTGCGGTGGCCTGGGCGATCTGCTCCTTGAGGCGGCCGAGGTCGGTGCTGAGAACGCTGGGGGCGATGCGCACGGTGCGGCTCATTCGGGTTCTCCCGCCACCACGACGTCCACTCGGCCATCCTTGGCGCTGAGTCCACCAGCGGCGGGACGCTGACGGATGATGTGCCCGTTCTCCACCACGTCACTCCGTTCCTTCACGATGCGGCCGACCGTGAGTCCCGCCGCGAAGAGCTTCTCGCGTGCTTCCGGGACCGTCAGGCCGCTCACATCGGGGATCGCCGTGTTGGCCGGTCCCGAGCTCACCACGAGATCCACCGGCTCGGTCGGTGCGCGGGTGACGCCGGCGGCGGGGCGGGTGGCGAGCGCGGTCCCCTTCGGGGCCTCGTTGGCGACGGAGTCGACCGCGCGGACCCTGATCCCGCTCGCTGCGATGATCCGCAGCGCGAGCGGGGCCTCCATTCCCTCAACGTCGGGGATGGGGAGTTCGGGAGGCCCGCTCGACACGAGCAGCTCGACCGACGCGCCGCGGCCGACCTCGCTGTACGGCGGCGGGTCCTGCCAGACCACCGCGCCGCGCGCGAGGCGCGGATGCGGCATCTCGTCACTCTTCCGGACCCGGAGTCCTGCGGCCACCAGCCTGGCCTCGGCCTCACCGTTGTCGAGCTCGAGGACGCGGGGCACCGCCACCGATTCGGAGAAGAGCGGCGCGGGGTAGAGCCAGAGAGCGGCGACCAGGTAGCCCGCGAGCGTCGCGCCGAACACCAGTGACACCTGGATCAGCAGGCGGCGGCCGGTGACGGTGCGGGTGATCCCGCTCCAGGGGAATCGTGGCATTCCGGTGGGACTCCCTTCACGGTGGATCCCGGTCCAATGCGAACCGGGTTGGGCTGCGGGGGCTTCGCCCTCTCGCCTGCCTAGGCCGTCCTGCGACTCCGGCCCCTGCGGTCCGGTCATGCGCGCCTCCGCAGACGGGCGGCGTAGGCGCCGTCGGTGCCGTGGACCTGGGGCAGCAGCGTCAGGTCTCCCGCCGGCGAGAGCCAGGTCGGGTCGGCGTCGGGGGCGGGTTCGCGCACGAACTCGGGATGGGCTTCAAGGAAGCGATCCACCTGCAGTTCGTTCTCCTCGGGTTCGAGCGAGCAGGTGGCATACACCAGCAGTCCGCCGGGTCGCACCACTCCGGCCACCCCGTCCAACAGCGCCTGCTGGCGCAGGGCGATCACCTCGAGGGCGCGGGGCGAGACCTTCCAGCGGGCGTCCGGATGCCGTGCAAAGGTGCCGGTGCCGAGGCAGGGCGCGTCGAGCAGGACGGCATCGACCGGGCGGCAGGGCGGGGCGGCCGCATCGGCGGCGAGGACGAATTCTCGGCCGCTCCCGGCCCGCGCCAGGTTCCCCTTGAGTTTCCTCGTCCGCGCGACATTCGCATCGGCCGCGAGGACCCGGCCGACCGTCCGACCGAGCGTGATCGTCTTGCCGCCCGGTGCGGCACAGGCATCGTAGAGTGTCGCCCCCGCGGGGATCGCGGCAAATCTCGCCACGAGGGCTTGCGCCGGATCCTGCACCAGGAAGCCTCCATCGGCGTAACCCGGAAGGGCCGTCGGTGTCCGACCTTCGACCACCAGTCCGGCGCCGTAGGGCGCAGTGCGGACGTGGAGCCCCTCGGCGCGGAACGCGGTCTCGAGCTGCTCGGCCGCCCATCGCGCCGGCTGGACCACGAGCGGCGGCGGTGTGTCGTTCCAGAGCAGGAGGTCGCGGGTGCCGTCGACCCCGAAGCGGGCGTCCCAGCGGATGATCAGCCAGGCGGGGTGCGACCGTCGCGACCCTGCGTCGCTCCCGCTCGGTGCGCCGTTCGTCGCGAGCTTCCGGAGCATCGCGTTGACGAACTTGGCCGCGCGCTCGCCCACGATCTTCTTGGCGAGCTCGGTGCTGGTCCCCACCGCGGCGTGCGCCGGCACCTTGTCGAGCTCGAGCAGCTGGTAGGCGCCGAGGCGGAGCAGGTCGCGGAGCTTCGGATTGACGCTCTCCCAGCCATGCTCCGCGTACGGGGCGAGGGCGGTGTCGAGGTCACCCCGGCGGCGGAGGACGCCGGCGGCAAGTTCGTGGGCCAGCCGCCGGTCCCGCTCTTCCATCCCTTCCACCGCGCGGTCACGCGCGACATCGAATGGCGCGCCACGCGCGACCGCTTCGAGGATCGCATACGCGGCGTGGCGGGCGTCCCCGGTCGCGATCTTCAGCCGAGCATCCCCTTGGTCGGACTTGAGGGGATGGCGACCTCCCGCTTCGGCATCCGGCCCGCGAGGTACGCGGCGCGTCCGGCCTGGACCGCCCATCGCATCGCGGTGGCCATCCCGATCGGATCCTGCGCTCCGGCGAGGGCGGTGTTCATCAGGATCCCGTCCACGCCCTGTTCCATCACCACGCACGCGTCGGAGGCCGTCCCGACGCCGGCATCGACGATGACCGGGACCGCGAGGCGCGCCTTGATCGTGCGGATGGAGTAGGGATTGAGCATGCCGAGTCCGCTCCCGATCGGCGAGGCGAGGGGCATCACCGCCACCGCGCCGGCGTCTTCGAGGCGGAGGGCCGTGATGAGATCGTCATTGGTGTAGGCCATCACCTTGAACCCTTCCTTGGCGAGCGTCTTGGTGGCCTCGAGCAGGCCGTAGACGTCGGGGAGGAGGGTCTGCTGGTCGCCGATCACCTCGAGCTTCACGAATTCATTGAATCCCGCCTCGCGCGCGAGCCGTGCGTACCGGATCGCGTCCTCGGCGGTGTAGCACCCGGCGGTGTTGGAGAGGAGGAAGAAGCGGTCCGGGCTCAGGTGGTGGAGGATGCTCTGGTCCTTGGTCGGGTCGAGGTCGACCCGGCGGACGGCGACCGTGACGACATCCGCGCCCGAAGCCTCGATCGCCGCGATCATCTCCGCGTTGGAGCGGTACTTCCCGGTGCCGACGAGGAGCCGGGACGTGAAGGTCCGCCCCCCGATGATGAAGGGGGTATCGAGGGCGGCGGAGACGGTGGTGGACATGGGCTAAATCTAATCGGGGCCGCGGATTGCGTCATTCCGTACCAGTCCGCATTCGGGGGGTGACGGAGAGGTGGTCAGAGGGTGCGATCGTGGGGGATGGAGACCCATGGGAGGCCGCCGCGGCTGCGGGGGTGGGACTATTCGAGGAGCGGGCCCTACTTCGTGACGTTCGTGGTCGCGGGAAGAGCCGGGTCTTTGATGTCGCAGGGTGGCCAGCCCACGACAGCCGGTGAGGCTGTGCGGGCGGTGTGGGAGAGACTGCCAGCCCTGTTCCCAAGAGTCCGATTGGACGAGATGGCGATCATGTCAGACCACGTTCACGCGGTCCTTTTCCTTTTGGATCACCCAAGTGATCGAGCTCAGCTGGGGGAAGTCGTTCGCGCTTGGAAAGCGGCTTCTACAAGGGCGATCCGGCGTTCGACACCCGCTTTCGCTTGGCAGTCTCATTATCAGGATTGGGTCATCCGATCCCAGGCCTCCCTGAACCATGTCAGGGCCTACATCCGATCCAATCCTATTCGACGGGCCTGATCAGGCCGCGCGATTCATCGCGCCCTTCCCGGGTGGGGGACGGCATGCGGGCCCGCGATCTTATCGCGGGCCTTTCGCATGGTCCTGGTCCTCGGCAATGCCCGCCATGAATGGGCAATGCCCGCCATGAATGTCGGGCCCGCATGTTGGCCGGAAAACAAGAAAGCCCGCGATTCCATCGCGGGCCTTTCGAGTGGCCAGTGTCCCGGGCAATGCCCGCCATGAATGGGCAATGCCCGCCATGAATGGGCAATGCCCGCCATGAATGGCGGGCCCGCATGTTGGCCGGAAAACAAGAAAGCCCGCGATTCCATCGCGGGCCTTTCGAGTGGCCAGTGTCCCGGGTGATGCCCGCCATGAATGGCGGGCCCGCGGGTGTGAACGGCCGGCTCGTACCTTGGGCCCTACCCACCCCCCACGAATTGCACGATCTCGACCTGATCCCCGGCACCTACCGTCACCTCGTCCAACCGCGTCCGCCGGACGATGACCCGGTTGTGCTCCACCACCACCATTCGGGGGTCGATCGCGAGATGGGCGAGCAACCCGACCAAGGTGAGGTCGGCGGGGACTTCGCGGGCCTCTCCGTTCACCGTGATCGCGATCATCGGCTCACTCCGCCCACGGACCCAGCAGGGCGCGCGCGGCCGCAGACGGATCGTCGGCATCCCAGAGCGCGCGGATCGCGGCCACGCCCCACGCGCCCGCGTCGCGGCACTCGACCGCCCGCTCCGGCGTGATCCCGCCGATCGCGATGACCGGCCGGCCGAGGGCGGCGCAGGCGGGGATGAATCCGATCCCGGCCGCGGCCCGGCCCGGATGGCTTGGGGTCTCGTAGATGCTGCCGGCGAGAAGGAAATCGGCGCCCTCCTCGACCGCAGCGCGGGCCTCTTCGAGCGAATGCACCGACCGCCCGATCCACCCCTTTCCGAGCACCTGCCGCACATCGGCCACCAACAGGTCTCCCGCGGAGAGCTGGACGCCCTGGGCGCCGAGCGCACGCGCGAGGTCGGCCCGACCATTGACGAGCACCGTCGCTTCCGGTGGGCGCGCCAGCGCCACGAAACGTCGTCCCACCTCGGCGAGATGATGCGTCGTCGCCGTGCGATCGCGAAGGTGGAGGGCGATGGCGGGTCCGACCGCGGCGATAGCGGCGGCCTTCCGCCCCAGGTCCGGGTCGGCGAGGACACGGGCGTCGGTCACCGCGTGGAGGCGGGGAAGCGGTCTCACCCGAAGAGGGGCAGGGGGGCGCCGCGGCGGCCGGCTGCCCAGGCGGCAGCGGGCATCTTCGCCTTGCCGGCCGGTTGGACCGCGTGGACGTCGATGGCCCCTTTTCCGCACGCGATCCGGAGCGCCGCACCCGCGGCGAGCACCTGTCCGGCCGTACCCACCGCGTCGACCACGGCCGCGCCAAAGAGCTTGAAGGGCTGGCCCTCCAGCTCGGTCCACGCACCTGGGTCAGGGTCCATCGCGCGCACCCTGCGCGCGATCCCCGCGGCGTCCTCGGTCCAGTCGATGTGGGCCAACTCCCGCCCGATCTTGGGGGCGAAGGTCGCGGCCGCGTGGTCCTGCACTTTGGGGCGGGCCGCCCCGGCACCAAGGAGGGAGAGCGCATCGATCAGCGCCTGTGCACCGAGGTCGGCCAAGCGCGCGGTCAGCTCGCCCGCGGTCTCGTTCGGCCCGATCGGTGTGCGCACCGAATGCAGGATCGGTCCGGAGTCGAGCCCCGCTTCCATCTGCATGATGGTGATGCCGGTGGACTCCTCGCCGGTGAGGATGGCCCGCTGGATCGGCGCCGCGCCGCGGAGACGAGGCAGGAGCGAGGCGTGCACGTTGATCATCCCGAGTCGGGGGATCGCGAGGATCTCGGGCTGGAGGATGTGACCGTACGCCACGACCACGCCGACATCCGGCTTGGCGTGTTCGAGCGCCCGATGGAAGACGTCGCCCACCGGTCGGTCGGGTTGGAGGACGTCGAGCCCGGCGGCGAGCGCGCTGGTCTTGACGGGGGATGGGACGAGCGTGGAGCGGGAACGTCCTTGCGGGCGGTCGGGCTGGGTGACGACGAGAACGAGCTGGAACCGCGCCTCGAGGAGGGCCTCGAGCGAGGGGACCGCGAACTCCGGGGTGCCGAAGAAGGCGACCCGCATCACTCTCCCGCGGGAGCGGGCTCGGTAGGTTGCTCCTGGACGTGCCCCGCCTTCGGGTGCTCGCGCTGGTACTTCCGCATCATGAACTGCCGCTTCATCGGCCCCAGATGATCGATGAAGAGGACGCCGTCGAGGTGGTCGATCTCATGCTGGATGGCGCGTGCCAGCAGCCCGTCGGCCTCGAGGGTATACGGCTGCCCATCCCGGTCGAGCGCCGCGAGGGTCACCTGGGTCGGGCGCGTCACCTCGGCGAAGACGTCGGGGAGCGAGAGGCACCCCTCCTCTTCGGACTCCTTCGTGCCGCCGGTCGCCGCGATGCGTGGATTGACGAGCGCGATCCGGTGCCCGTCTGCGTCGATGACCGCGATGCGGCGTAAGACCCCCACCTGGTTGGCCGCGAGCCCCACGCCCTTGTTGGCGTCCATCGTCTCGAACATCGCGTCGATGAACTGGCGCACCTCGTCGTCCACGCGCGCCACCTCCGTGCTCCGCTGTCGGAGCACGGGGGAGCCGAGCAGGTGGAGCGGGAGGACCGCCATCAGGCAGGCGGTGCGGCGACGTCGCCGACGCGGATGATGCGGGTGCGCTCGACCACCACCGTGCTGTCGCCGGTCTCGATGGTGACGCGCCATTCGCCCTTGTCCTTCACTTCCTTGATGTCCTTGACCTTGCCGATGATGCCGCCGGCGGTCATCACCTCGTCCCCCTTCTTGAGGGCGGCCAGGAGGTCGGCGTGCTTCTTCCGGGCCGAGCCTTGCGGGCGGATGATCAGGAAGTAGAAGATCCCGACGATCAGGAGGATCTGGAATGGAAGGAACCAGCCGGGCATCTTGCCGTCGGCGCTGGCCATCACGTTGAGGAGTGCGAGGGTCACTTAGTTGTCCTTGCCGTGGTAACGCTGGAGCCATTCGCGGCCCCAGCTTGCGTAGTCGCCTGCCAGGATGTGGGTCCGGGCCATCTCGCCCAGCCGCACCAGGAAGCGGATGTTGTGGATCGACACCAGCCGGAGGCCGAGCATCTCCTCGGCGACGAACAGGTGCCGGAGATACCCGCGCGTGTAGCCGCGGCAGGTCTCGCAGTCACAGTCGGGGTCGAGCGGGGCGTCCGACGTGCGGTTGTCGGCGCGCCGGATGTTCACTTTCCCCGTGGCCGTCCAGGCGCTGCCGTGACGCCCGTTCCGCGTGGCGGCCACGCAGTCGAACAGGTCCACGCCGCGCGCGATCGCTTCGATGAGGTCGTCGGGGAAGCCGACCCCCATAAGATAACGGGGTCGATCCGCGGGCAGCACGGGCTGGAGCGTCTCGAGGACGCGATGCATCACCGGCTTCGGCTCCCCCACCGACAGCCCCCCGATGGCGATCCCGGTCCAGGGACCGCTGGCAAGGGTCCCTTCGAGCGACCGGAGCCGGAGGTCGTCGTGCGTGCCCCCCTGGATGATCGGCCACATCGTCTGAGCGCTGGGGCGCTGGGGCGCTGCGGCGGTGATCGCCGCGTGATGGTCGCGGCACCGCTCCAGCCAACGAAGGGTCCGTTCCATCCCTTCGAGCGCCGCCGCGTGGTCGCTCTGCCCCGGGACGACGTGGTCGAAGGCCATCGCGATGTCGGCGCCAAGGGCGACCTGGATCTCCATCGCGCGCTCGGGGGTGATCATCCGGGTGGACCCGTCGATGGGGCTCTTGAAGGTCACCCCCTCTTCGGTGATCTGCCGCATCTCGGCCAGGGAGAAGACCTGGAATCCCCCCGAATCGGTGAGCATCGGGCCGTTCCAGGTCGTGAAGCGCTGCAGCCCGCCGAGCGCGTACACCACCTCTTCACCGGGACGGAGGTGGAGATGATAGGTGTTGCCGAGGACGATCTGCGCGCCGGTGCGCCGCACTTCCTCCATCGAGAGGCCGCGTACCGCGCCGTGGGTCCCCACCGGCATGAACGCCGGCGTCCGGACCGTCCCGTGGGGGAGGGTGAGGGTACCGGCGCGCGCGCCGCCGTCGGTGGCCTCCAGTTGGAATTCGAACATGGGCCGAAAGGTAAGGGGTGAGGGGTAAGGGGTGAGGGGTGAGGGGGCCCAAAGGGAGCCGTCCTGAACGAAGTGAAGGACCTACTCGACGGTCAGTAGATCCTTCGCTCCGCTCAGGAAGGGTCCGACCCTGCGTTCGCCCCCTCACCTCTCACTCCTTACCCCTCACGCAGTCAGACGATCACCATCGCATCCCCGTAACTGTAGAACCGATACTGCTGTTCGATCGCATGGCGATACGCTGCCATCGTGGCGTCGTAGCCCGCGAAGGCCGCGACCAGCATCAGGAGGGTCGAGCGGGGAAGGTGGAAATTCGTGATGAGGTGATCGACGACCTGGAAGGTGTATCCGGGGCGGATGAAGATCTGGGTCTCCCCCCGTCCCGCCGTGCCACCGCTGGCCTCGAGGGTCCGCACCACGGTCGTTCCCACCGCCCACACCTTGGCGCCCCGCTGCTTGGCCTCGGTGATCGCCGCCGCCGTCCCGTTCGGCACTTCGTACCGCTCGACGTGCATGTGGTGGTCG
>JANMWE010000158.1:0-34452 GCA_031393795.1 Gemmatimonadota bacterium | reverse complement strand
GTGAGCAGCTTGTGCAGCGCCTGCTCTTCGCGCCGTTCGAGCATCTCGACCACTCGATGGATGTCGACCAGGTCGATCCCGACGCCGAGGACGTTCATTGGCCGTGGCTCCACCACCACTGGGTGATCGGTGCAGCGCCGGGAGGCACCGGGAGGAATCCGCCGAGCACCAGGCCGGCGTATACACAGGAGACGAGCAAGAAGATCGCGAGGATCCGGCGGGGCCACGGCGACGGGCGCCAGGCGACAAGGCGCGCCCCTTCTTCCTGCCACGCGGCCTCTTCGACCAGCGCCCGCTGCTCGAGCGCCAGCCAGCTTCCCTCCAATCGACGCGCCGAGGCGAGGAGCGCCTCGCGCCATTCATCGGAGCCGGCCTCGGCGGTGTCGAGGGCCGTCAGTCCGTCGACGAAGGGGACGCCGGTGCCGTGCAAACGGGCCTTGATCAGCGCGATCTCGGCCACGGTGGGGGCCGAGCGGCGGACGCGGCGCGGGGGGAGGGCGGCGCTGCGCGCGGCGAGGGCGAGGGCACTCTCGATCCGCTCGAGTGTGCGGGTCGCGACCTGGGCGGCCGCCCGTTCCCATTCCAGGCGCAGGCGCGCAGGCGCGAGGATCTCGGCGGCGCCGTCGCCATCGACCGCGCCGCGGGCGGCGGCGGCCAGCTCGAAGATCCGACCTACCAGCGCCAAGCGCAGGTCCGCGAGCTCGGGCCGCGGCGCGGGGGGAGCGCCGACCGGGGCGCCGGGCAACGCGGTCAGACGGCCGAGCGAGGGACCGAGCTCGGGGACGAGCACGGGGTGCGAAGTGCGAGGTGCGAAGTGCGAGGTGCTCACGCCGGCCCGCTCCATCCGTCCTGCGAGACCCGACTCGGTGCATCTGGATGACGGGCATCGTAGCGCGCGGTGAAGTCGGTGAGTGCCTCGCTGGTGAAGCTTGCGCGCGGGAGCCCCGTCGCGGCGATGATCTGCTCGATGCCGGCCGGTGCGCCCTCGACCTCGATCAGCACGTCCATCCGCGGGTACCACTCCAGTCGCGCGTGACCTTCGGTGAATTCGAAGATTTCGATGTACCGATCGATGGCGTGGACGACGCCGAAGCCGAGCGCCTCGAGGAACCCGGCGGGCGCGCTTCCCGCGACCGTGAGCTCGCGCTCTTCCCGCCGCTTGTATCCCTCGGCCGAGCGGTCGGTCGGACCTTTCCAACCGAGCTCGGCCCGGGGTGCGCCCTCCAGGGGAAGGTACGTCCGCACGCGCAGTACCTCGTCACGCGCCGTGAGTTCCCCGGCCCGGTCGTAGCGCCGGTCTTCAAGACGGCCACGAAAGGAGATCCGTCCACCAGCGGCGAGGAGCGCGGCGCGGACCCGATCCGGTCCGGGCACGACCCCCTTCAGTTCGAGTTCGATCCGTCCCACAGGATGGCCTCGATCACGCGGCGCGTATCGGAGAGGTCCGCGAAGACCGCCGCGGCGCCGGCCTCGAGCAACGCCGCTTCCCGGTAACTCCCCGTCGCGACCGCGAGCGGACGGGCGCCGATCCCGGCCCCGCAGGTCACGTCGGCGGGGGTGTCACCGATGATGACGACCTCCGCTCCGGACGGGATGCGACCGAGGAATGGTTCGGCCCGCCGCGCCGCGATGGCGGGGAGATCGGGACGATGGTGGGAATCGGATCCGTACGCGCCGACGACGAACAGGGCGGGGTCGAGCCCCCCGCTCACGAGCTTGAGGCGTGCGCCGCGCGCGACGTTCCCGGTGAGCAGTCCGAGGACGACCGAGGGATCCGCGCCGAGCGCCGCGAGCAGCGGGACGACACCCGGCAGGACGGTGGTGTCGCCGCCGGCGCCGAGTTCTTCTTCGAGGTAGTCCACATAGCGCTCACACACCTCCTTGATGATGCGGGGGTCGCGCGGCTCGGGGTGGCCGCTCGCCGTCAGGAGCTCCATGACGATGAGGGGATCGGTCTTGCCGTCGAAACGCACCTGGAGTGCCGCGTCGCTGAGGGGGTGGTGTTCGGCGACGGCGCGGGTCACCGCGCGGCGGCCGGCGCCGGCGGTGAGGAGGATGGTCCCATCGATGTCGAAGAGGACGAGGCGACGTCTCACAGCGCGGGACCGTCCCCCCGTGGAAAGCGGCGGCCATTCACGAACACGTCGCGCAGGAACTCCGCGCGGGTCCCGGGCCCCCACTGCTCCTGGATGAACCCGCCGCAGGAGAGCGTGGAGTGGAGCAGCGTGTCGCCGGCCCCCACCAGCGCCACGTGCGTCACCGAGCGGTTGTTCTCACTGAAGAAGAGGAGGTCGCCCGGGCGGGCGGTCTCCAGCACCACCGGCTCCCCGACGTCCGCCTGCAGGAACGAATCGCGCGGGAGCGCGATCCCGCGGGCGGCGAAAGTGACCTGGACCAGGCCGGAGCAGTCCACCCCCCAGGGCGTCACGCCGCCCCACTGGTACGGCGCCCCGGCGAAGTACTTGAGCACCCACTTGTCGATCTGCATCGCGCGGGCCTCGCTCGCGACCGTCTCGGCCGGCGCGACCCGTCCGCTCAGCAGCTTCCCCCGTCGGCCCCCGGGCATCACGATCCCGCCCTTCGCATCGACCTGCACCCGACCCCCGAGCGGGATGCGGATCAGCCGCTCCCGCACCTCCGCCACCGCTCCTTCGCTCCATCCCTGGGCGCCGGCCTCCCAGCTGTCGGCCTCGGGGGTCTCCACCTCGCGGCAGTAACCGACATTGACCCACCCTTCGTACCCGCCGGCACGCACCTTGACCCGGCGCCACTCTCCCTGCGCGACCGAGACGTCCGCGACCCGGCCGTAGAGCAGCTGGGAGACCTGTTCGCTGCGCAGCGACGGCTCCGCCTGGATCGGGGCGACCGTCGAGGCGCAGATCAGTGCGGTGGCCATCAGGGCCTCACGGGACCTGCGGGAGAGGTGGGACGTCGACCTTCTGCTGGCACTCCTTGCACAGCACGACGCCGCGATTGCTGCAGATGATGCACAGGAAGGTGCCGCACTCGCGACACGGATAGCCCTCCGACGCACGCTCCGGGTTGCCGCAGAAGCGGCAGATCATCATGTCGATCTCTTCGACCTTGTTCATCACGCGCTCCCGGTCAGGTGGGGATGGCGAAGCGGCGGATCTTGTTGATCAATGTGGCCCGCGAGATGCCGAGCTCGTCGGCCGCACGGGTGCGGTTGCCCTGGTGGTGCTTCAGCGTCCGTTCGATGTGCTGGCGCTCGAGGTCATCCAGCGACAGCGGTACATGGCGGCGTTCGCTCCCGCCGCCCTTGGCGCGGAAATCGGCCGGGAGCTGCTCCACCGTGACCGAGACGTTGGTCCGGCCGAGGATCAGCGCCCGTTCGAGCACGTTCCGCATTTCCCGGACGTTCCCCTGCCACGGATGACTGAGGAGCCGCTCGAGCGCTTCGGGGGCGATGAGGCTCGGCGCGCCCGGGACCGAGGCCCGGAGATCCTGGAAGAGACGGGTGATGAGCGCCAGCCGGTCCTCGCGCGAGCGCTCGCGGAGCGGCGGCAGCTCGAGCGGCATCACGTTGAGGCGGTAGTACAGGTCTTCGCGGAACCGTCCCGCGGCCACGTCGGTCGGGAGGTCGCGATTGGTGGCGGCGATGAGGCGCACGTCGACGGTGATCTCGCGGGTCCCGCCGAGCCGACGGAAGGTCTTGGTCTCGAGCACCTTGAGGAGCTTCGGCTGGAGCTCGATGGCGAGGTCGCCGATCTCATCGAGGAAGATGGTCCCCTTGTCGGCGATCTCGAACAGCCCCTGCTTGCGGTCTTTCGCGTCGGTGAACGCCCCCTTCTCGTGGCCGAACAGCTCCGAGTCGAGGAAGGTGGCCGAGAGGCCGGCGCAGTTGACCTCGACGAACGGCATCCGGGCGCGGGGGCTCAGGTTGTGGATCATCCGCGCCACCCACCCTTTGCCGGTCCCGCTCTCGCCCCCGAGGAGCACCGTGGTCCGGTCGCTCTGGGCCAGGAGGCTCACCTGGCGCGCGAAGTCCTGCATCCGCGACGACTTGCCGAGCGACTCGAGCCCTTCGCCCGGCACCACCGAGGCCATCAGGAGCTCGTTGACCCGGCGGAGCTTCATCTTGTCGATCGCCTTGGCCGTGACGGCGACGAGGTGCGACATGTCGACCGGCTTGGGGAGGAAATTCTCCGCCCCCAGCTGCATCGCGCGCACCGCCGTGGCGATGTCGGTCTGTCCGGTGAGCAGGATGACCGACGCGCTCCGTTCACGCAGGCGCTCCAGCACCTGCATCCCGTCCATCCCCGGGAGGGCGAGGTCGAGCAGCACCACGTCCGGGCGCATCCGGTCGTAGGCCTCGAGGCCGGCCTCGCCGGTGAGCTCACGCCCCACCTCGTAGCCGAGCTGCTCGAAGTAGTTGCCGATCGACCGGAGGATGTCCGGATCGTCGTCGATGAGGAGGACGGTATCTGCCATGTCAGTTCACCTGGGGCGCGAGGGGGTCGCGCGGGGGAGGTCGAACCAGAATCGTGCACCGCCTTCGGGGCGGTTCTGGGCGCGGATCTCACCACCGTGCGCCCGGACGATGCCGTGGGATATGGATAAACCTAGACCGGTACCCTCCCCGGCCGCTTTGGTCGTGAAGAATGGCTCGAAGATGCGCCCCAAGACGTCGGGCGCAATCCCCGGCCCCTGGTCCAGCACTTCGCAGCAGACCACATCGCTTTCGGCCCAGGTCCGGATCCGTCCGACCGGCGCGGGTCGCCCCGCCATCGCCTGGGTGCCGTTCCGGACGAGGTTCCGCACCACCTGGATCACCTGATCCTGGTCGGCCCCCACCAACGGGAGGTCGGGAGCGAGCTCGAGGACCCAGGTCGCCTCGCCCGGGGGCGCGATCGCGACCACCTCGCGCACCAGCGCATTCAGGTCCATGTCACGCCGCTCGAGTGGACGCTGGCGGGAAAAGAGGAGGAGCCCCTGGACGATGCGGGCGGCGCGCCCCGCCTCACGCCGGATGGTGTCGAGGATCCGCTCAGTGCCCTCGTCGCGCTCCTCGACCGCGAGCGCCTCCGCCAACGCCGTGATCCCGGCCAGCGGATTGTTGATCTCGTGCGCCACACCCGAGACCAGCTGCCCGAGCGCCACCATCTTTTCGGCGTGGGCCACCCGTTCGCGGAGCGCCTGTTCATCGGTCACGTCCCGGGCCAGCGCGAGCACGGTGCGTACTCCGCCCCGCTCCTCGAGGGGGACCGCGACCAGGTGCGCCTCCCGCACGGCGCCGTCGGGGCGCCGGAGGTGGGCGAGACATTCGCGCGTCTCGCCCGCGAAGGCGGCGGCGAAATGGGCCTCCACGTGGGCCCGCTCCCCCGGCACCAGCAAGTCGGCCAGGGGGACCATCGCGCCGCCGGGCGAGACGCCCAATAGGGAGGTCGCGGCCGCGTTGACCGCGTTGACCGTGCCGTCCCGGTCGAGCGTGAGGATGGCGACGGGCGCCGCGGCCAGGAGGGCGCGGAACCGCCCCTCGGAGCGGCGCAGCGCTTCGAGCGCCTCCTGCTCGCGCGTCACGTCGTCGAGGACCGCCACGACCCGCCCGTCGCTCTCGGGGGCGAGCGTGATCACCAGCATCCGGCCCGCGCTGGCCGGCATCAGGCGGGAGACGGTGATCCCGCTCCGCGCCTGCGGCAGCGGATCCTCGGTGCCCCAGGGCCACTCGGGAAAGAGGCTCGCGAGCGCGCGCCCGCCCAGTCCCGTGAGCGGCACGTCGGTGAGCCGGGCGAGCGCGCGGTTGCCCCGCACCACGTTCCCGACGGCGTCGACGATGGCCAGCCCGCTCGGCGCCGCATCGAACACTACCTGCCACTCGGTCTTGGCGCGCGTGACCGTGTCGAGCAGCCGGGCCTTGCCGATGGCGAGCGCCGCCTGGTCGGCGAAGGCGCGCGCGAGCGCGATCTCGTCCGTCTCCCAGGCACGGGGGCGGTCGTGTCCGAAGGCGAGCACGCCGATGACCTCCTCCCCGAAAACGAGGGGCAAGGCGATGACGGAAACGAATCCCGCGGCCAGGATATGCTCCGTCAGTCCCGGGATGACCCGTCCCCGAGCGTCGGGGACGGTGACCACTTCGCCCCGGAGCAGCAGCTCAGCGTAGCGCAGCCCGAAGAAGGCAGCGTCCATCGCGCTGGTGTACTCGGGCGAAAGATTGATCGCGATGGCGTGTCGGACGGTCCGATGCGCGGCGTCGATCAGCACGACGCCAGCATGGGTCGCCTCAAAGAGCCGCATCCCCTCCTCCGCCACGGTCCGCATCGTCGCTTCCGCGTCGGCGGTCCCCGCCAACTCGTGGGCGGTGCGACGGAGCGCGTCGAGCTCGCGCAGCCGTCGGTCGAGCTGGGCCCGGAGTTCGCTCATTGCCGCCAGCTCGGCCCCCGCGGCCACCCGATCCGTCTGGGCCGCGCGCGCCAGCCGCCCCGCCTCGAGCGCGACCCCCGCGTGCGCGGCCAGGGCCTCGAGGACCTGCACCGCCTGGACGGGGAACCGCCCGGGGCGGTAGCTCTGCGCCGAGAGGACCCCGACCAGGCGGTCGCCGAACTTCACCGGGACGTGCGCCCCCGAGACCGACCGCGCGCCCGAGCCGAACGTGATCCCTTGGCTGATCGGCAGGGGCAGGTCGGCGTCGAATCGGAGGCTCTGCTCGTTCCGGATCACCCAGCTGGTGGGCCCGTCGCTGAGGGGATGGTCGTAGGCACCTTCCAGCTCCCCCCGGTCGTGGTGCGCCACAAAATGGATGATCTCGGTCAGCGGGTCCCAGAGCGCGAGGTAGAATGAATCGGCGTCGACCAGCCGCTCGGTCTGACGCCGGATGACGTCGTACAGCACCTCCGGCGTGGCCTGCATCGCGGCCGCCTGCGCCAGCGAGGCCACCACCTCGGCGGGGAGGACACCGCCGGGAGTGGACCGGTGCGTCACGACACCCTCCGCGCCGGGGCCAGCACCTGGATCGCACCCGGGACGACCTCCGCGGTGAATGGTGTCGTTCCGGCGAGGTCGCCGTCGAGCTGCATCGGAAGGATCGGGTCGGTGGCGATGGTGACCACCTTGCCCCGGGCGTGGCCGACGAGACTTCCCTCGGGATCGGTGCGGTCGGACTCGCGGAGGAACTGCCAGAACGCCCGCGCACTCTCTCCCAGCGTGTCGGCACGGATCGCAACAACGTCGAACAGTCCGTCATCGGGTGCCGCTCCCCGGCGGAACTTGATGAACGGTGGGATCACTTCGGTGCAGTTGGCCACGACCAGCAGGGAGGCACGCATCTCGTACTCGCGGCCGTCGACCGTGATCTGGTAGACCTTGCTCCGGATCTCGGGGAGGAGACGGAACGTCGTCGCGAAATAGGCGCCCATCCCCCACTTCCGCTTCTCGGCCGGCGCGGTCTCCGCCATCACCTGGGCGTCGATCCCCGCACCGGCGGCGACCGCGAAGTAATGGATGCCGTCCGTGCGTTCGACCCGCCCGAGATCGAAGGGCCGGCGCACCCCTGCCAGCAGCGCCATCGCGGCGCGCCGAGGGTCGGAGGGGATGCGCAGATTCCCGGCCAGCAGGTTGCCGGTCCCCCCGGGGAGGACTCCGAGCGCCGTCTGCGAGCCGACGAGCGCGGCCGCGGCCTGCATCGTGGTGCCGTCGCCGCCGAACACCCCCACCACATCGTACGCATCGCGCACGGCTTCTTCGGCCAGGCGTCGCGCGTCGCCCGAGCCCCCGGTGGCGAGCACCCGCACGCTCCACCCCCCGGCCCGCAGGACGCGCTCGACCACTTCGACCGACTCGGGTCGAGTGCGGGCGGCAGCGGGGTTGGTGATGATCAGCGCGCGGGTCACGTCAGTACTCCCGATCCCAGAGGAGGTCGAGGCCCAGCTGGTACAGGCTCGAGTTGGCGAGCGTCGAGGTGCCGGGGGCCGAGCTGCAGGTGAACACCGGCTCGACGCTGAGCGTGACGCGCCAGTCCCGCTGCAGGCGCTGCTCGAGGCTGGCCCCGAAATTCCGGTAGCTCAGGTCGGTCGGGTTCCCGTTGCAGATCCCGGCGTTCAAGGCCACGTAGGTCTGCCGTCCCACCTGCCAGCCTGCGCTGACCGTGGTCAGGGCGGACGAGGAACCCTCGATCGAGCTGGTGCCGATGCCGCCGGGCCGGATCTGGATGTAATCCACCGGGACGCCGAGGTCGGAGATGAGCGTGCGTTCGATCTCGCTCGAGAGCGCGGGCGCGAGATACGACCACGCAGTGGCGACCGCCCGCTGCTGGCGGGCCCCTTCGGCGGTGTTGTTCCCCTGCAGGGCCGCGGTCGACCGGCCGAACATCAGGTAGGAGACGATGTCGGTCTCGACCATCTGCGGGTTGGCGGGGTTGATCAGCGTCAGCTTCGGCACCAGCAGGGTCCCCGTGATCGACGCCTGGATGTCGATGTCGGCGGTGCCATCGGTGGCCTTGACCCGGTGGTCCGCGGTCAGGTCGAGCTCCGCATTCAGGTCGGGGGTACCGAGGAAGCGCACCGTCCCGCGCCGGACGTCGAAGTCACGGGTGATGAAGCCCATCTTGAGCGTGTACTGTCCCCGTTCGGCGGTGAGCGTGCCGTCGAGGCGGTAGTTGCGCGCCACTTTGTTCACCGTCGCGGAGCCCGAGAGCTTGATGTTGGCGTCGGCCGACCGGAGCCAGAAGTCCTCGCCCACCGTGAGGCGGAAGTTGTCGATCCGGAGCGAATCGATGAACTGGTTCTGGAAGGAGGGCCCGAGGCGCGCCTCGCGCACCAGCGCGGTGTCGATCAGGTCGGCGGTCGCGGGGTCGTTGAGGTCGACGATCTGCTTCGTGACGAGGTCGGCGAAGTAAAGCGCACCCGCGTCGGCGCGACCGTTGCCCGTGAGCGTGGCGCCGAACAGGGGGCCCTTCACGGACAGGCGCCCCGACGCGACGAGGGTCAGATAGTTGCGCACGTCCATCGCCCGGAAGCGATTCGCGCGCACGTCCAGGTCGAGCGTCGGAGTGCGACCGCGCTCGAAGCGCGCCCGCCCGGTGACGCTGGCGGTCCCTTCCCCACCGCGCAGGCTCAAGGCGTCGATCACGATGGAATCGCCGGTCAGGTGGAGGCGCGCCCCCATCTTCTCCCACCGGACCCCGAGGCCGGGGAGGGTGGCGGCGGCGTCGATCACCTCCACGGTCCCACCCAGCCGGGTGTCCCCCCAGCGACCGGAGAGGGTCACGTCGGCAGTGAGCGATCCACGCACCCGGCGCAGGTTCGTCGTGAACGCTTCGAGCAGGCCGAGGTCGGCGCTGTCGGCGGTGGCGCGGATGAAGAGCGGGCCGTCGATCAAGCGGTCATTCACGCCGTGGAACGCGAGATCGATGGGGAGGCTGTCCACCGAGACCGCGAGCGCCTGCTTCCCGGTCCGCCAGAGGAGCACCGTGGCCTGCAACTGCCGGGCGCCGTAGTCGAAGGCACCCTGCAGATAGGGGGCCCGGAACTCGCGGAAGCCTCCTTCGGAGAGCGAGAAGGTGCCGCGGAGGAGCGGCGCGGAGGCGGTGCCTCCGATGGTCAGGTCGGCCGCCCCGCGCCCGAGGACCCCGACCGTGTCGCGCTGCATCAGGCCCATCACGTCGCGCAGGTCGAGACCGAGCGCGGTGAGCGTGGCCGCTCCCGGACGCTCGCTCGGCAGCACGCCGGCGAACCGGAGCTCCCCCGAGCCATCCACGGCGGCGAGGACGAGGGAGTCGACCTGCCACGCTCCCGCCGTATTGAGGACGGTGGCCGGCCTCGCCAGCCGCCAGGTATGCGCGGTGAGAGCCGCCAGCAGCGAGTCGATGCCGACGGCGGTGGTATCGCCGGTCTGGTGCCAGCGACCACCTGCGACGATGGAGTCGGTGGGGCCGACGAGGCCGGCCACATTCCACCGCAGCGAATCGAGACGACCTTCGGCGCCGAGGGTGGTCGCGCCGATGCTCCAGGCACCCCAGGTGGCCGTGTCGACCGTGGCCGAGAAGTGGATGGTCCCGCTGGCCCCGCCGCCGTACACGAGGGTCGCGCGGGCGGCCGGGAGGCGGAAGCGCTGCCACGCCACTTCGCGGGCGCTCACCCGCGTATCGAGCGTGAGCGAATCGAGCGCGCCGCCCACCGTGGCGGTGAACTCCGCCCGCCCGCCGAGGGGCCGGGCCACGAAGGTCGTATCGATGGCGGGGTGGAGCAGCACGTTGGCGAGGGAGTCGAACACGCCGAGATCCGCGGCCTCTCCTTGCAGGACGATCCCGCCCTGCGACGGCGCCGTCCGCGCGATCCGTCCAGCCGCTTCCAGCCGCCCACTGGGCCAGCGCACGAAGGCCGTGTCGATCGTGAGGGTCGCCGCGTCGCTGGCGATCGCGAATCGAGCCGAGTCGATCGGCACCTCGCGTATCCAGCCGGCCCCGAGGGTGACGAGCAGGTGGCCGATGGTGGGGTGCGCCGGGTCGATGCGCCCACCGCCGGCGAGGGTGCCGAGCAGTTGCGTATGGAGGGCGGTGTCGCCGAAGGCGACGAGGTCGAGGCTGTCGAAGCGCACGTCGACCGAGTCGAATCCCCACGCGTCCCCTTCGGAACTGACGATCGCGCTCCCCGCGAAATGCCCCGGCGCACCGTGCAGGTCGGCGTCGAGCGCGAACCGCGCCATCGTGCCGCGGGCGCGGACGGTACCGCGCAGGCTCCCGCCGACGGGCAGATCCGGCCAGGTGCCGGCAAGTCCTTCGAGCACCAGCGGTGTGAGGCCGACATCGGCGTCGAACGCCGAGACCGGGCTCCGCGTGTCGAGGAACACGGTCCCGCGCATCACGCTCACCGGGCGCTCGCCATCGCGGTGCACGGCGGTGCCGCGCCAGGTGAAGGCGCGCCACGGCCCCACCAGCGTCCCTTCGATCGCGGCGCGTCCCACCAGCGGGTTCGAGGGGACCAGCACGCGCACGGTCGCGAGGTCGAGATCCGACCCCCGCAGGGTGAGGGTATCGAACACCATCCCGGTCGCGCCGCCGAGCCGAAGGCGGCCGATGATGCTCAGGTGATTGGGCGGCGTGCCGGCGACCCGGGAATCCCGGTATACCACGTCCGCGTCCACCACCAACCCGCTGAGCGGGCCGTTGGCGAGCACGTGACCGTCGAGGGTGCCGTGGAGCGGGATGCTGTCCACCCACCCGCCCATTGCCTGCGGGTCGGCCCCGAAGAGCAGCAGGTCGAGCCCGGCGAATTCGAGCTCCTGGTTCCCCCCCGCCACCGCGGTGAGCCGACCGGTGGCGCGCCCCTGCCTCCCGCGAACGTCGAGTCCTTCCACCGCGGTGGTGAGCCGCCCGGTGGAGTCACTCCGCAGCGTCGCATGGGCGGAGCCGGAAAAGTCCGGAAGGCCTGCGACGAACCCCCGAAGGTCGCGGAGCGCCACCTGCGAGGCGACCACGGCGAGCGCGAAGAAAGGGCCGCCATGACCGAGACCGACGCTCCCCTTCACCGCCATGTGCGAGGCCGGGAGCACCGCCTTGCTCAGATCGAGCCTCAAGGTCGCTCCCGTGAGCTCGGCGGTGCCCACGGCGCCTCGGAGATCCACGGCCGGGTCGCTCACGCGGACCGCGAGCGAATCGAACTCGGCGCGGAGCGGCGCGTGATCAGGTGACGAGATCTGCAGCGTCTGGAAGCGCCCGCCAAGATCGGAGAAGAGCGTGAATTTGCGGTAGCCCTCCGGGCCCGCCTCGATGCGCCTGCCGGCGTGCCGCCGTTCTGCCGCGAGCGCGGCCGCGGCGGCCTTCGGTGTGCGGGCCGAGTCCGGGGGGTTCCACGGCTGGTACAGCCGGACCTCGCCGTTCCGGATGGTGAGATCCTGCAACCGGATCAGCCGGGTGGGGCCTGCGACCGCGCCGGGCTGCGCCGGACGGAGGATCCGTTCGATGTTCCAGTGACCGTCCCGGTGCTTTTCCAGCACGAGACGGAGCCCGTCCACAGTGACCTCGGTCAGGATGAAGCGGCCGGCGAGGAGATCGAACAGGTGGTAGTGTACGCCGAGCTGCCCGGCCTCCAGGACCACGTCCCCTGCGGTGTCGCGCACCACGAGTCGGTCGACGTCGAGTCCGCTCCAGAGCGGGCCTCCGACGGCGCCCACCTCGACGTCCCCCTGCACCAGCCCGTCGAGCTGTTCCGAAAGGGTGCGACCCGCGAGCCCGCGCCCCGCCGGCGTGAGGAAGACCGCCGCGATCGATCCGGCCACGGTCCCGAAGAGGCCGAGGAGGACGATCGTGAGCGCCTTGAGGAAGGCGAGCGGGAGGCGGCGCATCAGAACGCCTGCCCGACAGTGATGTGGAAGGTGTAGCGGCTGCCGCGCGGGGCGGAGAACGCGTCGCGCACCAGTGTGAGGTCGCCGTTCGTCTCGATCTTGTAGAGCGGGCCCTCCACGCGGGCGTAGGGGTTGTAGCCGACGTCGACCCGGGCCGGCCCGAGCGGCGTGGCGATCCGGATCCCGGCACCGGGGGTCACCCGGATCTTGGCGGGCGTGAGCGAGACCTTGCCCCGCTCGAAGAGTGTGCCGGCATCGGTGAAAAAGGCGAAGCGCACGCGCGACGGCCAGATCGGCGACGGGATGCGAAGCTCGATGTTGGCCACCGCGAAGGTGTTGCCACCGGAGGGGAATGACTGCACCCGCCCGGTGTCGGTCACCTCGCCGCCAGCGGTGACGAAGGTGTCGGGCACCACGTACACCACCGGACCCAGCTCGTTGCGGTCGAATCCGCGCACGTCGTTGGGCCCGCCGACATAGAACCGCTGGTCGGGGGGGACGAACGAGACGCTCCCGCTGTCGAACGAGGTCCGCGGCGACCAGAGGAGCCCGCCGCGGATCCGCCAGGCGAGCGTCACGCTGCGGGTGAGCGGATGGTACCAGGCGAGGTCGGACTGCACGCGCGTGAATTCGGTGAGCCGATCCGAGCCGATGAGGCGACTGCTCCAGACCGCTTCGAAGCTGTAATTGTGCCCGCGGGTGGGGTCGAGCGGATCGTTGCCGCGCGGGACCCGGACGAAGGCGGAGAGGGTGGCCAGCCGCCCGCGCGACCGGAGCGCATTGATGTCGGCGCCGGTGCAGGCGTTGAAATAGGCGCAGAAGGTGATGGAGGGAGCGGTGGTCCGGCCCCACGCCAGACGGTAGGTCGCGGTGATGGGGATCCGCTTCGGGGTCTCCCGCTGGACGGCGAAGCTGCCGCCCACTTCCTCGCGCCGGTACACCTGCCACTCCGACCGCCGCTCGCCGAAGAGCGCGGTCGTCTGGGTGTTGAAGGGCGAGAAGAACCCGGGGTGTCGGAGGCTCAGGGTGGTGTTGTAGTTGAGGAGCTCGGAGCCGATCGGGTCGCGCTTGAGCTCAGGGCAGATCCCCCGCTCGAGCCCCCAGTCGGCGGGCGCCCCGACGCCGATCTTGCTGGCGCGCGCCGAAAGGTCGAGCTGGCGGCCGCCGCCGAGCCAGTTGCGCGCGGTCCACCCCGCCCCGCCCCGGAAGCAGTCGTTGGTGCCATACCCCACACCCGCGCGGATGCGGCGGAAAGGGGCTTCGCTCACCCGCACGGAGATCGGGACTATGGTGTCGCCCGGGGCCCACTGCAGGGTGTCGATGCCCACCGCGGCGAAGCGGAAGAGTTCCGTCCGATACAGGATCCGCTGACTCTCGTACAGGTCGCGCTGGGAGAAGGGCTGGCCCGGCTGGGCCACGAGGAGCCGCCGCACCACTTCGCTGTCGACCTGGATCACGCCGTTGATGCTCGCCGTGCCGACCACCGCCGCGGGACCGGGGATGACCTCGAAACCGATCACCGCCCGGCGCCGCGCCCGGTCGACCGTGAAGCTCCGGAAGAGCTGCGCCGAGGGCCGTCCCACGTCGCGCAGCCGCGCGAGCAGTGTATCGGCCGTGGCGAGCATCATCCGACGATCGAAGGGATCACCCACTTCGAGCGGAAGATCCTGCAGCAACGTCGCCCGCGTGTGGGGCGCGAAGGACTCGAATCCCTGGATCGTGAAGGTGTCGACGACGACCGGCCTCCCTTCCGTGATCCGGAAGGTGATCCAGACATCTTTGGCCGTCCGCTTGACCAGGGTGTCCACGCGGACGTCGAGGTATCCCCCCTCGCGGTAATACGCCGTCAGACGCAGCACGTCGCGACGGAAGTCGAGTTCATCGAGCTGCCGCTTCTCGCCGAGACCCATCCAACGGAAGATCCACAAGCGCGCGAACGCTGACGAGGCCGTGGTGGCGATCGTCGTGACGAGCACCTCGCTCGTGTACGCCTTGTTCCCCTTGAACCCCAGCCCGCGTATCACAAGCCCGGCGGCGCTCCGATTGTCGCTCGGCCGCGCCTGTGCCGCCCCCGCCCGGACCCCCACGCTTCCAGCCACCCCGATCACGCCGAGGAGGGCGAGCCGCCGGATGAGAGGGTACGAAGGTGGCACACGCCTCCTTGGCTACGTTGACGCAGGGTGGACAACTGGCCTAGCTTCTTGGACTTAGCGGCCTACTGTCAAATTAATTGATAGTGGGGACCGGGGGTATCTAAGGATACGGTCACCCCTCCCCAGCCCCCCTTACCCCCGGATCCTCGTGCGCCGACTTCTCCTCGCGACCCTCCTCTTGTCCGCCTGTGGTGGCCGCTCGCACTCGTCGACGATCCAGTACTACCTCACCAATGAACCCCGGTCGCTCGACCCCGCCCTCTCGACCGACGTCCCGTCGGGAGAGATGGTCGCGCTCCTCTACGACGGACTCACCCAATTCGACCAGGACGGTCACCTGGTCCCCGGCCTCGCGTCGCGCTGGGACGTCGACGCCGCCGGCACGACCTACACCTTCCACCTCCGGCCGGGGATCAAATTCCACGACGGCTCGGCGCTCACCGCCGAGGACGTCGCGGCCTCATGGCTCCGGGCGCTCGATCCGAAGACCGGCGGCGGCCGCGCGTGGCCCCTCCTCCCCATCGCGGGCGCCAAGGCGTTCGTGGCGGGCTCCGCCACGACGGTCCTCGGACTCCGCGTCGCCGACGACACCACGCTGGTGGTCCGCATCGAAGCGCCTCTCAGCGTCTTCCCGAAGCTCATCGCGATGCCAGTCGCGGTGGTGGCGCCCTCACCCCTGCCGGCCGACTTCGCCGACCATCCGGTCGGGAGCGGACCCTGGCGCTTCGCGGCGTGGGAACATGGCAGCGAGATGCGCTTCGCCCGGAACCCCGAGTACTGGGGCGCGGAGAAGGCGGAGGCCGAGTCGATCCGCGTACGGATCATCCCGGAAGCGCTGACGATCGCGGCCGAGTACGAGGCAGGGCTGCTGCACGTGGCGGAGGTCCCGTTCTCGGAGACGGCGCGGTGGGAACAGTCCCATCCCACGGAGCTCCAGCGTCGCGCCGCGATCCGCCAGCTCTACGTGGCCATCAACACCACTCGCGGCCCGTTGCAGGACGTCCGGGTGCGTCGAGCGCTCAATTACGCCACCGACGGCGCCACGATCCTCCGCACCGTGATGGGCGGTCGCGGAGTACGCACCGGCGGCGCCCTCCCGCCGGGGCTCGCGGGATATGACTCGACCCTCGCGCCCTATCCCTTCGATCCGGCCAAGGCCAAAGCGCTCCTCACCCAGGCGGGCCACCCCAATGGCATCGACCTCGAGCTCTGGCGCACCGGACGGAGCGAGTATGCCCGCCTGGCGGTGTCGCTCCAGCAGAGCTGGGCCGAGGCGGGGATCCGCGTCACCATCCTCGAACGCGACGCGCCCACCGCGCGGGCCGCGAGCGCCAAGGGTGAGGCCGACCTCTTCCTCACCGACTGGTACGCCGACTATCCCGACGCGGAAGGGTTCCTCTTCCCGCTATTCCATTCGAGCAACCGCGGCACTGGCGGGAATCGCGCCTTCCTGAGCGACCCCGAGCTCGACCGGGTCGTGTCCCGGATGCGAACGACCAGCGACACGGCGCTGCAGGCGCGCCTCGCGCGTGAGGCGGACGCCCGCGCCCACGACCTCGCGCCCTGGGTCTTCCTCTGGGCACCGGTCGATCTCTGGGCCCTCTCCCCCGACCTCACCGGGTGGCGGGTCCCGGCGATCTTCAACGGTCAGCACTGGACCGGCGTGCGGTTCACCACCCCCTGATGGGGCGCTTCCTGCTTCGGCGTCTCGCCCTCGTCATCCCGACCCTGTTCGGGGTGCTGGTGGTCGCATTCCTCCTGTTGCACGTCGCCCCCGGCGATCCGGTGGCGGCGATGGTCGGCGAACGGGCCGACAGCCTGACGGTGGCCCGGCTCCGCGCGGAGCTCCACCTCGACGAGCCCCTCCCCATCCGTTTCGTCGGCTACGTCGCCGGACTCCTCACCGGCGACCTCGGCACCTCCTACGTCACCCGACGCCCCATCGCGCGGGACCTGGCCGAGCGCTTCCCCGCCACGCTCGAACTGGCGCTCGCGGCGATGCTCTTCGCCTCGATCACCGGGATCGCGGTCGGGGTCCTCGGCGCCTGGCGCCCCGGCACCTGGTGGGATCGCTTCCTCACCATCGGCAGCTACCTCGGCGTCTCGTTCCCGGTATACTGGGTCGGCCTGCTGCTGATCCTGGTCTTCGCGGTGCAGCTCCGCTGGCTCCCGCCGTCGGGGTCGCGCGGGGTGACATACCTGATCCTCCCGGCGCTCACGCTCGGGATGCGCTCCGTGGCAGTGCTGGCGCGAATGACGCGCACCGCGCTGCAGGAGGTGCTGCAGAGCGACTTCATCCGTACCGCGCGGGCGAAGGGGCTGCGCGAGGCGCCGGTGGTGCTCCGGCACGGCCTGCGCAACGCGCTGATCCCGATCATCACGGTGCTGGGGCTCGACTTCGGGAGCTACCTGACCGGCTCGATCCTCACCGAGACGATCTTTGCGTGGCCCGGCGTCGGACGGTACGTGCTCGACGCGATCGGCAAGCGTGACCTCCCCGCTATCCAGGGGAGCATCCTGTTCCTGAGCGTGGTGTTCGTGTTGGTGAACCTCCTGACGGATATCGCATATGCGAAGGCAGATCCCCGTGTGGCGTTCGAGTAGGCGCGTGGGCGCGTGGGCGCTGGGGCGCGTGATCCACGCCCTGATGCTTCTCACATGCGCCTATGCGCCTATGCGCCTATCCGCCCAGAGCCTGCAGAAGCGCCTGGACCGCCGCCTCGACGCCGCCCCCTTCAACCGTAACCTCTGGGGTGTGGTGGTCATCGACGAGCGGGGCCGCACGCTCTACGCCCGGAACGCCGACCGGCTCTTCATCCCGGCGAGCAACACGAAGATCATCGTGAGTGCGGTCGCCTCGGCACTGCTGTCCCCGGACTTCAAGGTGAAGACCTCGGTCTACGGCACCGGCCCCATCTCGAACGGGGTCCTGGAGGGTGACCTGGTCCTCTACGGGCGGGGTGACCCGACCTACGGGATCCGCTGCTATGCGACCGACACGCTGGCGCCCGGCGCCTGCGACCGCGACCCGTTCGAGAAACTCAAGCTCCTCGCCGAACAGCTCCGCGCCCGAGGCGTGACCGTGGTGCGGGGCGACCTGATCGGGGACGGGAGCTACTTCGAGCCGACGATGGTGCACTCCGGCTGGGAAGCGTACGATCTCAATTGGTGGTACGCCGCCCCGGTCTCGGGACTTGGCTTCAATGACAACAGCATCGACATCGCCTGGGGACCGGGGCCGATGGTCAACGCGCCGGCCGCGGTGGCCTTCACCCCGGACCTCGGCGACGTCTCGCTGGAGAACCGCACCCGTACACTTCCGGCCGACAGCAGCGACAACATCGATTTCTTCCGCGCCCCGGGGAGCTTGGCCCTCTGGGCCGAGGGCACCGTGGGCGCCTCGAGCCACGGCGGCACCGAATATTTCGCGATGCCCGACCCGGACCTCTTCACCGCCCGAGCGCTCCGGAAGGTCCTGGCCGACTACGGCATCAGCGTGCTCGGCACCACGCGCTCCACGGTGGACTCCAACGCCTATCATCAGGCGCGCTCCAACGCACCGGCCCTGGCCGAGGTGGAGAGCCGACCGCTCAAGGACTGGGTCTTCCCGATCCTCAACACCAGCCAGAACTGGTACGCCGAGATGCTGCTGAAGCAGCTCGGCCGGGTGTTCGGGGGGGAGGGGAGCTGGAACAAGGGGATCGAGATCGAACGCCGCTTCCTGATCGACTCCGTCCACGTCGACTCGACCCAGATCGCGATGACCGACGGCTCCGGCCTCGCGGCGAACAACCTCATCAGCCCGCTCGCCTTCGCGCAGGTGATCCGCTTCATCACCCAGCACCCGCGCGCGGCCACCTTCACGGCGGGGTTCCCGCAGGCCCAGCAGGTGGGCTCGTTGCGCAATCGGTTCCGCGGCACCGCGCTCGAGGGGCGGGTACACGCCAAGACCGGGAGCATCTCGCGGGTCAACACCATCACCGGCTACATCGACCGTCCCGACGGCCACCGGTGGACCTTCTCGATCCAGGCCAACCACCACACCCAGCGCGGGCGCGACATGTTGGCCCAATTGGACAGTCTCGTTGTGGAGATTGGCAAGTGAGGAGTAAGAAGTGAGGAGTGAGGGGTTGAGTTGAACAGGGGCCCTCCGTCGACACTTCGACAGGGGCCCCTCCTCATTTCCACTTCTCACTTCTCACTTCTCACTCCTCACTATCCTTCGGGCGTCTCCTTCAACCGCGCGATCTCCGCCAGGAGCCTCACCCGGCGCCGCTGACGCTCCACCGCGAAGGTCGCGGCCCGCGGCAGGAGCCGCTGCAGGTCGGCGTTCTTCTGGAGCCAGTCCTGGGCCCCGAGACGGATGGCCTCGTGGGCCATCGCGTCGTCCGTGCTGGCGGTGAGGATCACGATCGCGGACCGCGGCGCGAGATGCAGCAGCGCCTTCACCGCCTCGAGCCCCTTGGCGTCGGGGAGGTCGAGATCGAGCAGGATCAGGTCGGGGGTCAGGGTCATCACGGCCTTGGTCGCCGCCTCCAGCGACCCGACCCGCTGCACCAGGAAATCCTCCGAGGCGGCGCGGAAGACCACGTCCACGAGCCGTTGGACCGCCACTTCGTCCTCGACCACGAGGATCTCGATCGCACGCGCCATGCCGTCCCCTATTTCTCGAAGATCTTGAGATCCGATGAGTGACCCGGGTTGACCTTCCGCTTCGGGTCGATCCGGTGCACCGCGTTGTTGACCGCGATGGCCGCCTCACCCACGCCGGTCGCGATGAGCTTGAGCTTGCCGGCATAGGTGCAGACGTCCCCCGCGGCGTAGATGCCGGGGACGTTGGTCTCCATCACGCGGTCCACCACGATGTCCGCCTTCTCCTGCGCCAGCCCCCAAGCGTTGATCGCACCGAGGTCGGAGATGAACCCGAGGAGCGGGATGATCGCGTCGACCTCGAGGGTCCACTGTTCCTTGGTCTTGGCGTCCTCGAGCAGGGCACGTTGCACCCGCCCCGCCCCCTCGATCCCCTTCACCTCGACGAAGGTCCGCACGCTGCACTTCCCCTGCTCCTGCAGCCGCATCACCTGGTCGATCGTCGCCTGGTGGGCCCGGAACCCGTCGCGCCGATGGATCAGCGACACGCTCGCAGCCACTCCCTGCAGGCCCAGCGCCCAGTCGAACGCCGAGTCGCCGCCGCCGACGAGGAGCACCCGCTTGCCGGCGAAGCGCTTGGGGTCGACCACGTTGTAATGGACCCCCTTCCCCTCCCACGCCACTGCTTCCTCGAGCGGAAGTTTCCGCGGCTCGAAGGCGCCGATCCCGGCGGCGATCACGATCGTGCGGGTCGGGTAGATGCCGCCGTCGGTCTCGAGCACGAAGACCTCGGCACCGTCAACGGTCTCCCGCTTGAGACCGGTCACCGTCTCGCCCAGCCGCACTTCGGCGCCGAACTGCAACGCCTGCTGGTTGAGCCCGTCCACCAGGTCCTTGGCGAGGACGCGGGGAAAGCCGGCCACGTCGTAGATGTACTTCTCGGGGTAGAGCGCCATCAGCTGCCCCCCGAGGGTCGGGAGGGCATCGATGATGCGGCAGGACGCGCCGCGCATCCCGGCGTAGAAGGCGGCGAAGAGCCCGGTGGGTCCTCCGCCGATGACCGTGATATCGGTGACAGCGTTCTGGGACATCTGCTCCACGTTTCCTCGCGATATGGAGCGACTCGAGCGCCTTGAGCGCCTGTCGCGCCTGAGAATATAGGCGCCCTCTAGCCGCTTCGCCGGTCTGGGCACACATTCTCGGTATGCTCCGCCCGCCGCCCGTCCGCCGATCCGCCCCTCCAGTCCTCCTCTTCGCCGTCCTCGCCCTCGTCGGCGGATGCGCCGCCATCGGCTCGGCCTGGGACTATCTCACCACCGAGCGGCCGCCGTATCCCCTGCGCGCGATCGAGTTGACCAGCGACGCGCGGATCGACACCAGCGGCGTCCTGGTCGGCACCTTCGCCGGGACCGGCACCGACGAGCGGGTGATGCTCCTCAGCAGCGACACCGGGTTCATCGCCCAGCTTGCGCGGGAATACCGCCCCGACCTCGCCCGCGACGGCCGCGACCTCTGGAGCGGGCTCGCCCGGATGGGCGCGGTGAACATCCCGATCGATCGGGTCCGCGGCTACGGACGGCCCGCCGAGGTGGGGGACGCCCGGGTCGCGTCGCCGTACGGGAACAGCTTCGTGGCGCTCGAGTCGGTCCGGCTCCGGGGGAGCTCCTGCGGGTGGCGCGGGGCCCGTGCCGAGATCGTGGTGTCGGGGCCGGTGCGAGGCTCGCGCGCGCCGTCGCTCCGCGGCCCGGTGGTGGGGTCGTTCCGCCCCGGCGTGTCCAACGATGCGAGGGCCTGGCGCGACGAACCACCTCGCCCTTCGCCCGCGCTCAACGCGGATCTCATCGCCCGGACAGAGCGGGACATGGATTCGCTCCTGGCCCTCCGCCTCCCGCGCGGAAGTATCCCGCTCGCGCGACCGGCGCGCCAGCACCTGGTCATCGATCCGCTCGAGGAGGTCGATGCCGCGGAGGTCGTGACCCTCTGGGCCGGCGCCGGGCGCTTGCGCTATGCCGTGGCGATCCGGGCCACGCGCTCGACGCCGCAGGGGGACGATCTCCTCGCCAGCACCGTGATGATGTGGGACTCGAGCGGGGCCTGGCGCCAGAGCGTGCTGGCCCCGACGGTCGTGGCGTTCGGTCGGGGAGGGTTCCGTCCCTTCGACGCTGGCAACATGCTTCCCCTCTACTGGCAGCACCTCGACGCCGTGGGCGGATTCGGGCTCGACCGCGACTACCTCTTCCTCGAGCAGGTGGATGTGGACCAGGGGAGCATCTACTGGGGCGCGATCGAAGGACGCACCAACGACGTGGTGGCGGCGGCGGAGGTGGGGGGCGCGTGCAGTGATGATCTGGACGATCGTGGCCGCGGGCGTGGCCGCGACCGGTAACGACCACCCACGGAGGCCCCATGTACGGTGTGGAGTTCAACTACCTCGCGATCCTCGTCTCGGCCCTCGCGACCTTCGCGATCGGCGCCCTCTGGTACAACCCGATCCTCTTCGGGAAGCTCTGGGTCCAGTCGCACGGGTACACCCCCGCGGACATCGACAAGATGAAGACGTCGATGGGACGGGCGTACGGCGTCTCCTTCATCGCATATCTCGTGGTCGCCGCCGTGATGTCGATCCTGATCCACCTGACCGGGATCATCCGCTGGCAAGGCGGCCTCAAGCTCGGCGCCCTCACCTGGCTCGGCTTCGCGGCGACCATCGGGCTCACGGCCAACATGTACTCGGAAAAGAAGCTTATGACCTTCGTCATCGACGCTGGCTACCAGCTGGTGTACCTGATGGCGATGGGCGCGATCCTCACCGCGTGGCGTTGACGGCCCTCACGACCGACCCAAAGGAGCAGCGATGACCGAACCTCAGAGCGCCGAACATCACACCCGGATCGTCCCGGGGTATCACTACGTCCTGTTCGGGATCCTCACGATCAACCTCATCCTGCGCACGATTTGGGCGGTCCGCACCCCGACGCTCGTGAATCTCTGGGGCATCGTGATGGCGGTCGGTTTCATCCTCATCGGATGGTACCTCCGGATCTTCCCGCTGACGGTGCAGGACCGCGTCATCCGGCTGGAAGAGCGGATGCGCCTCGGCCGCCTGCTCCCTCCGGAACTCCGTCCCCGGCTCGGCGAATTCACCCGCCAGCAGCTGGTGGGGCTCCGGTTCGCCTCGGACGAGGAGCTCCCCGCCCTCGCGGCGAGGGTACTGAACGAGGGGATCACCAGCAAGAAGGCGATCAAGCACCTGGTCACCCAGTGGCGGGCGGACCACCTGCGAGCGTGAGGGGTGAGAAGTAAGGAGTGAGGGGGGCGATCCTCGCCATGCCGCCCCCTTACCCCTCACCCCTCACCTCTTACTTTCTGAGGATGAAGATCTACACCAAGACCGGCGACGCCGGTGAGACCGGCCTCTTCGGCGGCGGGCGGGTCCCCAAGGACCACGTCCGCGTGCAGGCCTACGGCGACGTCGACGAGCTGAACAGCGCCATCGGGGTCGCGCGCGCCACCCAGCCGGCGCACTTCTGCGACGACCTCCTCGAGTCGATCCAGCGCGACCTCTTCTCCCTCGGGGGCCACCTCGCCACCCCGCATCCGGAGAAAGTGAAGAAGGCGCTCGAGAAGGCCGACCTCTCCAGGAAGCGCGTCACCCTCTTCGAAAAGCTGATGGATGGGGCGGACGAGGAACTCCCCACCCTCAAGGCCTTCGTCCTCCCCGCCGGCACCCCCAAGGCGGCCGCGCTGCACCTTGCCCGTACGGTCTGCCGCCGGGCCGAACGAAGCGTCATCGCGCTGTCGCACCACCACGAGGTGCCCGACCTCTTCCTGGTCTATCTCAACCGGTTGTCCGACCTTCTTTTCACCCTCGCACGGCAGGCGAATCACCGGGATGGTGCCGGCGACGTGACCTGGTAGGGAGTGAGGAGTGAGGAGTGAGGAGTGAGGAGTGACACGCCACACCCCCTCACTTCTCACTTCTCACTTCTCACTCCTTACTCCTTACTTTCCAGCATGCCCGCCATACTCGTCCGCCACTCCCACGGCTCCTACGATGTCCACGTCGCTCCCGGCCTCGCCGCCGAGGCGGCGGCGCGGATCGTGTCGGTCGCGGGAGGACATCGCCTGGTGGTGGTCACCGACGCGACCATCCGCGCGCGGCTCACCGAGGCCTCGCTCTGGCCCCGGCTCGATGCCCCGGTGCTCGTCGTCCCCGCCGGCGAGGTCGCCAAGTCGCGCCACGAATGGGCGCGGCTCACCGACCAGCTCCTCGCCCTCGAGTTCGGCCGGGACACCCTCCTCGTCGCGATCGGGGGAGGGTCGGTCGGCGACCTCGGTGGCTTCGTGGCCGCGACCTACCTCCGCGGCATCCCGTTCGTGCAGATCCCGACCACGCTGCTGGCGATGGTCGATGCTTCCGTGGGCGGCAAGGTCGGTGTGGACACCCCCACGGGAAAGAACCTCGTCGGCGCCTTCCACCCCCCCGCGCTCGTGCTCGCAGATCCCACCCTGCTCGCGACCCTCCCCGACCGGATCTACCGCGAAGGACTCGCCGAGGCGTTGAAGCACGGACTCGTGGCCGATGCCGCGTACTTCGACAGGATCGTCTCCCGGGCCCCCGCACTCGGCGCGCGCGATCCGGCGACCGTCGCCGAGTTGGTGCGGCGCTCGGTCGAGATCAAGGCGGGGATCGTCTCGCGCGATGAGCACGAGCAGGGTGAGCGCGCCGTCCTCAATGCCGGACATACCGTCGGACACGCACTCGAACAACTGAGCGGCTACACCCTGCCGCACGGTGAAGCAGTGGCGATCGGCCTCGTCGCCGAATGCCGCATCGCCGAGCGCCTCGGGCTCGCGAGCAGCGGCCTTGCGGACAAGGTGGCCCGCGCCCTCACCGAGCTGGGTCTACCGACGCAGAATGCAGCACGCAGCACGCAGCACGAGCTGATGGCCGCGATGTCCACCGACAAGAAGAACCGCGGCGGCCAGATCCGGATGGCGCTCCCAGCGGCCGTCGGCCGGATGGCGCGCGATGGCGCAGATTGGACGATCGCAGTAGCGGCGTCCGCCCTGGAATGACCAAGCGCAGGAGGAGACGACCGGTCTCGACGGACGCGTCACCGCCGACACCCTCCCCGACCCCGCGAAAACAGCGGTCTTTCGGCGAACCGGAACTGCTCGCGATCTTCGCCGCGGCGATCTGCCTCATCATCACCTGGTTCTTCCGGGCGCTCCTGAATCCCGACGGGGTCTCCTATCTCGACCTCGCACGCTTGGTACGGATCGGCGACTGGGATGGATACGTCCAGGGTTACTGGTCACCCCTCTATCCCGCGATCATCGCGGCGCTGTCGCTTCTGACGACCGGCAGCCCGCTGGCGCTGGTCATCCTCGCGCACGTCGTGAACGGGATGGCCGCGATCGCGGGCATCGCCCTGTTGTGGTGGTGGGGACGTCAGACCAGGCACCCCTTCGTCACCCGCACCCTCCTCGCCACCTTCCTCCTCGCCAGCACCGGCCTGCCACGCATCGAGGCCGTGACGCCGGACGTCCTGCTCCAGGGTCTGATGGTGTGGATCGGGTATGAGCTGGTCTTTCACCGGGATCGGCGGCCGGTGGCGAGCGGCGTCGCCCTCGGCCTTGCGTTCCTTGGCAAGACCAGCGTTTGGCCGTGGCTCCTGCTCTCTCTCCCTTTCCGGCTCTGGGGCGCCGGTGATCGAGACGGGCGCCGGAGGGTCCTCGTGTCGTCCGGCGTGGCGCTCCTCGTCGCAGCGGTCTGGATCGTCCCCCTCAGCGTGAAGGCAGGACACCTGAACGCCGGCACCGCAGGTCGCCTCAACTATGGCTGGTACATCGAGGGCAGCAATGCCAGGACCCCCGACACCGATACGGGCCGGCATCGAGCGTACCAGGAGGTCGTGGTGGACCCCACCCACCGGCTCGACCTCGTCGACTTCGTCTCGGCCGATCGCTGGACGTACGCCCCCTGGTCCGACCCGACCGCGTGGGATGCCGGGATCGAGACCTCCAACGCCAAGGCACCTGAGATCGGCGAGCTGCTCGCCTATTGGGGGCGACAGGCACGGCGCACCTTCGGATTCTGGATGCTCCCGGTCCTCCTCGGGGTCCTGCTCCCCTGCGCGGTGGCCTTCTGGCGCCCGGGCCTCGCGTCCTCGCTCACCCGGACGCAGCGCCCCACCCTCGTGGCGTTCCTGCTCGGTCTTGCGGGCATTGTCCAGTTCGTCCTCATCCATTCCGAGCCTCGGCTGATCGCCCCCTTCGTCCTCCTGCTGGGACTCGCCGCGCTCCAACTCTTCTTCGCGGCTCCCCTCCCGAACGGGCCGTCCCCCGCCATCGGACGGAACATCGCCACCGCCATCGGGTTGCTGGGGGTGGTCTGGATGGCGGGCTCCCGGATCAACATCGGGATCATCTCCAATGCCCAGGTCCAGACGGCCCTCGCATCGATCTTGCACGACTCGGCCGTCGCGCCACCGACGAGGGGTCCGTGGGGGCGGGTCGCGGTCGCCGGCCCCGCGCTCCCGGTCGCCCCGGCCGCCTTCATGGCGGGAGCCCACATCGTCGCACAATTGCCCCCGAGATCCTTGACCGTGGCGCAGAGCCTGCCGCCCGATCGTCAACGAGCACTCCTTCTCGAACTTTTCGCCGGCAAGGCAGACGTTGCCTGGGTCAGCAACCGGGACGGTGGGGTCAAGCGCGTCCCGATCCCGCCCCGGTAGCAAGCCTTCTGGGCCGGAGAACGTGAGGAGTCAGCGGATGCCCGCGAGGCAGGTTGCCCTGCGAGATGCGGCGACCCTACTTTGCAGGGGCATTCGAACCGATACCACCCTTCTCCAGTCCCCGGCCGCCTGACAATGAACACGCTCGTTCGCTATTGCTTCACCTGCGCGATCGTGGCCGCGTTCTCGGTCGGCACGGCCTCCATTGCCGCGGCCCAGAACTTCAACAGCACACCGACCCAGGTCGTTTCCGCCAATCCATTCGGCATCATGCTGGAGTTCTTCAATGCCGAATATGAACACACCGCGGGAGAGTCATTCACTGTGGGCGTGGGAGGGTCGATCTTCACCTCGGGCAACGACACCTACCGCAACCTCGACGCTTTCTGGCGTTTCTATCCGGATGCGTCGCCCTCGCCCTTCCAGGGGTGGTCGTTCGGCCTCAAGGCCGGCGTGACCTCGCTCGCCGACAAGACCTACTTCGGCGCCGGCTTCGACGTCGATCGCAGCTGGCTCCTGGGCAAGAACGAGAACTTCTACGTCGGCCTCGGCTTCGGGCTGAAGCGACTGATCGGACACGGCGACGGGCTGCGGATCATCCCGACCGTGCGCCTGGTGAACATCGGGTACGCATTTTAGCTCTTCCACATTTCCCTCCACATCCTGCCGCAGCCCCCACATATCCACCGCGTCCGTAACTTGTTATTTGACAGAGACTTAGAACATGATCAGCGCCCAAGCGCCCAAGCGCCACAGCGCCCACCCGTGGACAAACCCCACAACTCATTCCCACTACACACTTTGTGATGTGGATTAAATCTCGCGCTTGACAGCCCCTCCGGTTTTTCCAATCTTGGCCATCCTCCCTTGAACTACGGACCTTTCGGTCCCAGCCGTCACGCTCCAAGCGACAGCACGCACCAACTCACCGCCGTGGGGGTTGCCGTCATGGCCCGAGTCCGCGTCATCAAGCCCCGTCCCCTCGCCCGTCCCGCGGCGAGCGGTGCCTTCGACCAGTATCTCCTCGACATCCAGAAGCTCCCGATGATCACCGACGTTCAGGAAGAGCGGCGACTGGCACGTCTGGCGCTCAAGGGGGACGAGAAGGCCGCCGAACGGCTGGTCACGGCCAACCTCCGGTTCGTCATCAGCTACGTAAAGAAGTACCAGGGACACGGACTCGACCTCTCCGAGCTGGTGGCCATCGGCAACGAAGGGCTGCTGAAGGCGGTCAGGAAGTTCGATCCTGATCACGGCGTCAAGTTCATCTCCTACGCGGTGTGGTGGGTGCGGCAGGCGGTCCTCAAGGCATTGGCCGAGCAGACCCGCTCGGTGCGGATCCCGCTCAACCAGAACTCGCACCTCATCAAGATGTCCAAGGCCGAAGGGTTCCTGACCCAGGAACTCGGCCGCGAACCCACCGACGCCGAGATCGCCACGGCGTTGGGGGACAGCATCGAGAACATTCGCGCGTCGCGCCGGATGACGGCGGCCGAGCTCTCGCTGGACATGCCGGTGGACCGGAGCGACAAGGGGGCCTCGACCCTGGGCGAGCGATTCGCCGGGACCGAGGGGAACGAGATCGAGGACCGCACCGACGCAGTGCTCCGGCGCGAATTCATCGACAAGCTCTTCGAGCGCTACCTTACCCCGCGCGAGCGGAAGATCTTGGCGCTCTACTACGGCCTCGAGGAAGGGGCCGAGGCGCTCACGCTCGAGAAGATCGGTGCGCTCCTTGGCGTCACCCGCGAGCGGATCCGCCAGATCCGCGAGCGCGCCTTCGAGAAGCTCCGGCAGTCCCCCGATGTCCTGGGCCTCAAGGACCGCGAGAAGATCGTCGCGGCCTGAGCCCGCCCTCATCCTGACCAGAGCCCTCCCGCCGGAGGGCTCTTCCGTTCAAGATTCAGCATGGCCATGGGCGACCCCCGCTCCCACCTCGAACGTCTCCTCGGTCCCGAGGGGGTCGGCCGCGACCCCGGCGGCACGCCGCGCGCCTTCCCCGATACGGCGGAGGCGCTGGCCGAGGTATTGACCCTGGTGGAGCGTGAGGGGTGGCGGGCACGGCTCGAGGGGCGCGGCTCCTGGCTCGCCGCCGACGCGCCCGCCGACCTCGCGATCTCGACCAAGGCGCTGGACGAACTTCTCGGCATCGACATCGCAGCGCAGACGGTCACCGTTGCGGCCGGTATCTCCCTCGAGACCCTCGCCCGGCGCCTCGCCGCGCGAGGTTGCTGGCTCCCCTGGGATCCGCCAGGTCGCCCCGACCGCTCGGTCGGGTCGGTGCTCGCCACCGGGACGAGCGGCCCGCTCCGCGCCGCCTTCGGTGCCCCCGCCACCGCCCTCGACCGGTGCGTCCTCGCCACCGGCGATGGCCGTCTCCTCGAACTCTTCGGCGACGCCGCCCGCGCCCACGCGACCGCCTTCGGCGCATCGGGTCCATTCGCCGAGGTGACCCTTCGGGTCCGCGCGCTCCCCGAGGGGGACATCACTCTCACGGCCACCGGTCCGCGCGATGACCTCACCAAGGCCGCGCGTGACGCGCTCGCCGCGGGGGCGCGCCCCGCTGCGCTCGAGCTCTTCGCCCCGGCCGTCGCCACCGCGCCCGACTGGGTGCTCGCCGCCCGGTTCCTCGGCCCGGCACCCCTCCTCAGTGCCGAACGGTCGCACCTGGTGCAGTCCGCGGCGCTCGCCTGGACCGAGCTTCCCGCCGCCGGCGCCCCTTCCTTCTGGACGATGGCCGCGCGCGCCCCCCTCGGCGGCGCACTCACCGTCCGCCTCGCCGCGGTGCCCGACGGGATCGATGAGTCGATCGACCTCGTCGGCGACCATCTCGACGAAGGGCTCCTGTCGGTGGGCCTCGCCGACGGGCTGGTCCGGTGGAGCGGCCGCGCTGAAGTGAAGCGACTCCGGGCGCTCCGCCGGGCCGCGGCGGCGCGCGAGATCCCGATGACGCTCGAGCGCGCACCCTGGCCGCTGCGGGACCAGGTCGGGCACTACGGTGCGTACCGCGAGAGCGGTGCGCCGGCACCTGGCTGGCAGCGACAGTTCGATCCGGGACGCCGGATCGTGCTGACCCTCGATGACGCCCCGCGCGGGGAGGGCTGACTACATTTCGGCATGACCGGTCCCCGCGGTATCCTCTTCGACTTCAACGGCGTCCTCGTTGACGACGAGCCGCAGCACTGCGCCGCCTTCATCGCGACCCTGGCCGACCACGGCCTGCTCCTCGACGAGGCCACGTATTACCGCGACTACCACGGCTACGACGACCGGGGATGCTTCGTCCACGCCTGGCGCCACGCCGGCCGGACCCTCACCGACACGCTGCTCAAACTCCTCGTGAAGCAGAAATCGGATCGGTATGAGCGCGCCATCCGCGAATCTCTCACCCTCGTCCCGGGGGCCTCGGAATTCGTCCGCGCCGCCGCCGCCGATGGGCTCGCCCTCGGCATCGTGAGCGGCGCGCTCCGGCGTGAGATCGAGCTCGTGCTCGAAGTGGCCGACCTGCGACGACACGTGGGACCGATCATCGCGGCGGAGGACGTGGCCACCTGCAAGCCCGACCCGGAAGGGTATCGCAGGGGTCTGCGGTCGCTCGGCCTCCGGCCGGTCGACGTCGTGGTCGTCGAGGACAGCCTGCCCGGACTCGCCGCCGCCCGCTCGGCAGGGCTCCGCTGCGCCATGCTCACGACCACCCACGTCTCCGCCCTCCTCGCCGACGCCGACCTCATCTGGAACGACTTCACCGGGCGCCACCCCGCGGAGCTCCCGTGGAGCTGACCCTCCCCGATCTCGCCCTCGATCCGGTGCGGCTCGCGCGGCTCACGTCGGGCGCGGTGGTGGTGAGCATCGAGCATGCGCTCCTCCGCGTGACCGGCCCCGGGGCACTGCAATGTCTCCAGGGGCTCCTCACCAATGACCTCGTCAAACCGGGCCCGAATACGATCTCCTGGGGGGCGCTCCTCACCCCCAAGGGGATGATCGAATCCGATCTCTGGTGCCTCCGCCACGGCGACGACCTCACCCTGGTCCTCCCCCTCGCCGGGATGGCGCCCACGCTCGCGACCTTCAAGCGCTCCCTCCCTCCGCGCCTCGCCCGCACCCAGGAACTCACCGAGTCGTGGAGTTCGTTGCTCGTGTTCGGAGCCACGGCCGAGGCCTCGCTCCGGGAGACCGGCGTGTTCGGCACCCTGCCCGCGACGGGCCATCTGGTCACCAGCGAGAATGGGGCGATCGTCGCCCGTGGACCGGCAGGCGCACCGTTCGATTTCCTCGTGATCGGCCCCGATGCGGTGATCGCCGCCCTCGACGAACGGTTGGGCAAGGCCGGCGGCGCGATGGGAGGGCCGGAGGACGCGGAGGCCGCGCGTATCCTGGCGGGGTGGCCGGCCCTGGGCGCGGAGATCGACGACAAGACCCTTCCGCAGGAGGTCCGGTTCGACGAACTCGGCGGCGTGAGCTACACCAAGGGGTGCTACCTCGGCCAGGAGACCGTCGCGCGGATCCATTTCCGCGGGCATCCCAATCGGGAACTCCGCGGCCTCGAGTGGGAGGACTCGCTCCCGCTCGACGGACGGGTCATCGAAGGAATGGGGCGCGAGGCGGGGACCGTGCGCTCCACCCTGATCGTCGGTGGTCGTCGACTCGGCCTCGCACCGATCCGCCGGGAGGTGGCCACGGGAGAACTCGTGATGGCGGGAGGTCGCCCGGCCCGCGTCGTCGCGCTCCCGTTCGGAGAGCCCCGGGTCGCGTGATCTTCCTGACCGGCGCGACCGGGCTGGTGGGGCGACAGGTCGCCGAACTGCTCGCCGCGCGAGGAACGCCGATCCTCGCCCTCGTCCGTGATCCCGCCCGCGCGTCCTGGCTCTCGAGTCAGGGCGCGCGACTCGTGACAGGACCCATCACCGCACCGGTGACCTGGGCGCAAGCGATCGATGTCAGCGCGATCGTGCATTGCGCCGCCGTCATTTCCGGGGGTGGGAGCTGGGAGGCCTACGTGGACGCGAACATCCGCTCGAGCGAACTCGCGGCGGCACGCGCGCGGACACTGGGCGTGCCGCTGGTCCACCTCTCGTCGGTCGCGGTGTACGGGGGATCGGCCACCGAACCGCCCGGAACGGTCGGCGAGGATTTCCCCTTCACCCCGCTGCCGGACGGGGCGTGGTATGGCAGGTCGAAGCGCGAATCGGAGCGGGCGGTGTGGCGGGAGGCGGAGAAGGGTCTCAAGGCGATCGCCCTCCGACCGTGCGTCATCTACGGACCCCACGACCGTCTGGTCTTCCCGAAGGTGCTCCGCGCTGCCCGCCGCGGCCTGATCCCGCTCATCGGACGGGGGGACCGGCCGATGGCGCTGGTACATGCACGAAGCGTGGGCGAGGGAGTGCTGGCCGCATTGGACTCGAAGGACGGATGGGGGCGCCCCTACAATATCACCGGCGACGCCCCGATCGCCCCACGCGATCTCGTCGCGGCGCTGGGGCGCGGGCTCGGCTGCAGGATCCGCACCCCCGAGATCCCCGGACGATTCGCACTCCGCACTGCCGACCTGCTCGACGGTGCGGCGCGTCTCTTCCTGCCGCAGGGGCTATTTCCCGGGACGTTGAGGACCGCAGTGGGATACTGGCGCGGCGGGGATCCGTATCGCGCGGACGCGGCGCGCAGCGTGTTGAAATGGGCGCCCCAGGTCGATCACGCGACGGAGATCGAACGACTGACGCGGGGAGCATAGCGTCCGAAGTCCGAGGTCCGGCGTCCGGGATGCCGGTGGAATGCCGATCGCTGGGAACGACCACCTCGCACTTCGGATCCCGGACCTCGGACCAACAAAAAGGCCCCCCATCGCTGGAGGGCCCTTCTGGCGACAGCACCAAGACCGAATTACGGCTTCTTCGGAGCAGGAGTCGTGGTCGTGGTCGTGGTCGTCGTGGTGGTCGTGGCGGTGCTGTCCTTCTTGGTGGTGTCGGCCATGGCGGCAGGAGCGGCAGCGGTGGTGTCAGCGGCGACCGGCTTCTCCTTCGGGGCGCAGGCGGCGAGCCCGAGCACAACGGCGAGTGCGAAGACCTTCTTCATGGTGATACCTCGAAATAGATTTGGGGCCCAGTGGGTCGAGATCGATTGCGCAGTCACTGTCGCCAGACGCAACGAGGCCGCAAGATAAGGGAATTACCCTACACGTCAAGGGTTTAACGCGTTCCAGCCCTTCTTAACTCGCCCTGATCGTTCATTTCCGAACCACCACCATCCACTAGGCGACCCAGCCCAGGCGCCGGGCGCGCGCCACGATAAGGTCGGCCGCCCCCTCGTACCCGAGCGCCCCGGTATTCAGGGTCAGGTGATAGTGGGCCGGATCCGACCAGTCCCGCTTGTAATACTCGCGGTGGTAGCGGGCCCTGTTCGCGTCGGTCTTGTCGATGGCCGCCTCGGCCGCCGCGGCGTCGATCCCTTCCCGCGCGGCGACGACACCGATCCGGTGGCCCTTCGGCGCCACGAGGCGGACGTGGATGGCCTCGTGCGTCCCCTCCAGGACGGCTGTGGCGGCCCGACCCACCAACACCACCCGGCCTTCCGCCGCCACCTCCTCGACCACCTTCTCGGTGATATGGACCAGGCGGGGCTCCTCCATAGGCCTGAGCGACTCGGCGGACGCGGGGGTGAGGATCTCCTGGCTCGACGCCGCCAGCGCCCGGACGATCCGCTCGAACAGTCCGGGCGCGGTCTCCTCCTGATCGGCCACCTCTTTCGGTGTCAGCCCTGCGCGCGCCGCCACCCGGTCGATGAGATCGTTGTCGACCAGCGTCCAGCCGAGGCGCTGGGCCACGAGCGTGGCCACCGAGCTGCCGCCGGCGCCGAACTGTCGGCTGATGGTGATGAGCATCGTTACCTCTCCATCCGGGGTGCACGCGCCAGGGCGAGCAGCGCCACCAGGCCGCACGCGGTCCCGCCGGCCACGTAGGCCGAGCGAACACCATAGTGCTCGGCCACCCACCCCATCTGGAACGAGCCGAAAGGGGCGAGACCAACGACCATGAACGAATAGAATCCCATCACCCGCCCGCGGAGCGCATCAGGGCTGGACATCTGCAGGCTCGTGTTGGTGAAGACCGCCATCAGCACCCAGGCGAATCCCACCAGGGCCAGCAGGACGAACGCCACGGCAAGGTTCGGCGCCAGCCCCGCCGCGACCAGCATCACCGCGAACGCGACCGCGCAGGGGAGCACCAGTCGCTCACGTTCGATCCGGTGTCCCCAGATCGCGGCGCCGATCGCCCCGGACGCCGCCCCGATCCCCACGGCCGACATCAGCGCGCCATACCCCGCCGACCCGGTGTGCAGCACGTCGCGGGCGAACACCGGGAGCATCGGGATGAAAGCAAAGCCGAAGATGCTGAATGACGTCGTCACCAGGACCAGGGTGCGCTGGAGCGGGCGCGAGAAGAGGTACCGGACCCCTTCCCAGAGGGCGCTCAGGTCGCCCTGACCGCCCGCCCGCGCGACCGGCGGACCACCCGGCATCCGCATCAACAGGAGTCCCACGATCACCGCCAGGTAGCTCGCCGCATTCACATAGAAGCAGGCCGCCGCCCCCGCCGCCGCGAGAAGGAGTCCCGCCAGCGCCGGCCCGATCACACGGGTGCCGTTGAACACCGTCGAGTTGATGGCGACGGCGGTGAAGAGGTCCTCCTTCCCCACCATCTCCACCACGAAGGCCTGGCGCGCCGGGATCTCGAACGCGGCGAAGGTCCCGGCGATGAGCGCCAGGACCTGGATCCAGTGGATGGTGACGTGACCCGTGCTGGTCAGGATGGCCAGGACCAGCGCCTCGATCAGCATCCCGGTCTGGAGGAAGAGCACCATCCGGTGCTTGTTCCGCCGGTCGGCCACCACGCCGCCCCAGAGGGTGAACAACAGCACCGGGAGTGCGCCGAGGGTGCTGACCAGACCGACCTGGAACGGCGAATTCGTCAGCTCGAGCACCACCCACCCGAGCGCCACCGTCTGCATCCAAGTCCCGACGAGCGAAACGAACTGCCCGCCGACGAAGAGCTGGAAATTGCGGTGCCGGAGTGCGCCGAGGGCCATGCCCCCAAGGTAAGGGGTGAAGGGTGAGGAGTAAGGGGTGAGGGGGGGTGATTGGGAACCCTCCCGAGCAGAGCGAGGGACCTACTCGATCTTGAGCAGGTCCCTCACTGCGTTCGGGAAGGTTCCCCTTGGATCCCCCTCACCCCTCACTCCTCACTATCGAACGATCTTCACCAGCGTCCCCGCCGGCAGCACCTGGTCCACCCGCACGCCGTTGATGCTCGCAAGCTCGGCATCCGCCAGGGTGTTCCCGTTGGCGCGTCCCACCTCGACAATGGTCTGGGCGGTGCGGAGCGTGACGATGCGCACCCGCTTCGGCTGGACACCGATCTTGGACTGGTCGGTGAGCCGGCCGAAGCTCCGCGCCACGCCCAGGATGATCGGGTCGTTGGCGCTCGCGTTGTTGACGCCGCCGTAGCCCAGCACCTGATAGCTCGTCCCATCGAGCGAGATCCAGGTGGCCCGCCCAGCGACTGTTCCCTGGTCGGTCTGCGCCTGGAACGGGAGGGTGTAGGCCGAAAGACCATTGATGGTGAGCCCCGCCCCCTGCCCAGGAGTGAGCCCGGTCTGGGCAGCGAACTTCTGCCCCGTCA
>JANMWE010000102.1:0-32868 GCA_031393795.1 Gemmatimonadota bacterium | reverse complement strand
TTCACCGCCAATGCACGTTCCAAGGCTGCGCGGGGGGCGTTCTTCTCGGAGTTCAGTCCGTAGATCTCGCGGATCGAGACGGCGAGGGGGTCGGCGTAGAACAGCTCCATGGTGTCCCCCGCCTTGGCCTCTCCTTCATCGATAACGCGGGCGTACCAGCCGCTCCACCCGAGGGATCGGATGAACGGGATGGCCTCGGCGTAGCCGAGACGCCGGGTGAGGGTCATGCAGGGGATCCGCGGCGTGGTGATCTCGATGACCGCACTACCGACGCGAAAGCGGTCGCCGCAATGGACCTGGGTCTCGTCGATCCCCTGCACAGTCAGGTTCTCACCGAAGAGTCCCGGCTCGGGACGGCGGCCGAGCGCCCGCTTCCACCCCTCGGCGTGGTCGGCCACGTAGCAGCAGAGCGCGCGGTCGGGACCACCGTGATGGCTCAGATCCTCCTGCTGGTCACCGAATAACCCGAGGCGCGTCAGCCGCACCGGGCCGTCGACTGACCGTTTCCCGATCGCCGTCCGTTCGACTTGATCGAGGTACGACCGATCTTCGACCTGCCCGGCGTTCAAGCTGACGACCTTGGCCTTCACGCGACCACGTCCCCCAGCACCTGCCGCGCGATGACCATCCGCTGGATCTCGGAGGTCCCTTCGCCGATCTCACAGACCTTGGCGTCGCGCATCATCCGCTCCACCGGGAATTCCGCGGTGTAGCCATAGCCGCCGAAGATCTGGACCGCCTGGGTGGTGACCTTCATCGCCAGCTCCGAACAGAAGAGCTTGGCCATCGCGGCTTCCTTCTTGAACGGCTTGCCGGCCTGCTTGAGCTGCGCGGCGTGGTACAGCAGATGCGTCCCCGCCTCGATGCCCAGCGCCATATCAGCGATCATGAAGTGGATGCCCTGGAAGCTGGCGATGTACCTGCCGAACTGCTTGCGGGTGCTGGCATAAGCGCGCGCCTGGTCGTATGCCCCTTCGGCGATGCCGAGGGAGAGCGCGGCGATGCCGATGCGGCCGCCATCAAGGGTCTTGAGGAAGTTGACGAACCCTTCGCCGACCTTCCCGAGGACGTTCTCCTTGGGGACGATCGCGTCCTCGAAGATGAGCTCGCGGGTATCGCTGGCCCGCCACCCCATCTTGTCCTCCTTCCGCCCCGACCGGACCCCCTTGGTCTTGGGGAGGTCAGCGGCGTGCCCCACGCCGAGCGCCTTGCACTGGGCCAGGTCTACGGTGTCCTTGGTGACGATGAAGTTGGTGATGCCGCGGTGTCCCTGGTCCTGCGAGGTGCGCGCGGTGGCGACGAAGATCTCCCCCACACCGGCATGGGTGATGAAGATCTTGCTGCCGTTGAGGACGTAGTGGTCCCCCATGTCGACCGCGGTGGTGGCGGTACCCGATGCGTCGGATCCGGCCCCCGGTTCGGTGAGCCCGAATCCGCCCAGCACCGATCCCGACGCCAGGCGCGGGACGTATTGCCGCTTCTGGGCCTCGTTCCCGAAGTCCATGATCGGCGAGGTGCCGAGGTTGGTGTGCGCGCTGATGGTGAGGGCGTGACTGGCGTCGGTCTTCGCCAGTTCGTGGATGGCCACGTAGTAGCTGATCTGGTCCATCCCCGCGCCCCCCATCTCCTCCGGCCACGGCACGCCCAGCAGGCCGAGTTCGCCCATCCGCTTGATATTGGCCCAGGGGAAGGTCGATGTGGCATCGAGCTCGCGGGCGACGGGGGCGACGTGATCGCGCGCGAACGCGGCGACCATCTCGCGGACCTGGTGGTGTTGCTCAGTGAAATACAGGCTGGAGTCCATGGTACCGAGGAGTGCGTGGCGCGAAGGAACTGTTGGCGAGCGGGGAATCTACAACGGAAGGAGCGACTGGGCCGAGGGGGGTGCGGTCACTGCTGCGGGAGGACCTCCGCGGGCTCGCAGGCGCCGGTGAAGCGGTGTCCGTCGCTATCGTAAACGTTCCACCGGATCATGGTGACCGCCGGGGAGATCGGGGCAAGGGTCACGCGCCAGGTGAGATAGTCGATCGCCTCGTACTGCCAGTTGATGGCACCCACCCGGTAGGCCCCCGCAGGATCGTCGACCAGGGCCTGGCTCTGATTCCACCGCTCGATGGTCTTCCGTCCCTGCAAGTCGATCAGCACCGCGTGGACCTGGTCACCCTCCCGGACGCATTCCCGCACCGCCGGAGCGAGCCGGCGCGCTTGGAGGTTCAACGTGACCGAGCCCAGCGCCTCGAACGAAAAGGAGACAGGCTCAAAACCGGCAGGGCTGGAGGTGATGGTGGTGGGACCCTTGGGCACCGCGAGAGACCACTGCCCTCCCGCGTCCGCGTAGGTGACGAACCGACCCGATGCGACCCGCACCCCCGGAAGGACACCACCGAGGAGCGAGTCGGTCACCACACCACTGATGGTGACCATCTCGCCGACCGGTTCGTTCGATGGGCCTCCCAGCGACCGATACGCCGTGTCGTTGCACGCGGCGAAGAGAAGGAGTCCGATGGGAAGGAAGCGGCGCACGGAGACTCGTGGCGAGGAGGGACACTCCTACTATGGGGGGTCGGCCCCGTTCGCGCCAGAGACGAGCGGCTCTAGCAGGGCCAGGAGCTCCCGCCCGAAGGCCGCGAGCGCCTTGGGGCCTAGGCCGGTGACCGCGCCAAGCGCGGTCAGGTCGGCTGCGGCGTCGGCCGCGAGCGCAGCGATCCCGGGATCGGAGATGACCTGCCAGGGCTCGACCCCTTCAGCCAACGCGCGGGCGGCCCGCCACCGGATGAGTGCGTCACGCCGTGGTGACCCGACTGGAGCGGCAAGAGGCTCCTCGCTCGTCGCCGTGACGGCGACGCCAAGCGCCGCGAGGATCCGGCCGCCGAGCCGCGCGGTGAGCTCGGGACCGACCCCGGGTTCGGCCGCGAGTGCCGCGGCATCGGCGGGAGGGGACGCGGCGAGGCGGGTGAGCACTTCGGGCTCGAGCACCGCCCCGCTCCAGGGGGTCTTGACCGGCGCGAGGGCGGAACGGAGGGCGCGGAACCGCGCGCGGGCGGCCGGGTCGAGCGGAGGTGCGACCTGCCGACCCGCACAGCGGCCGCAGCCGGCGCAGTGCGCGAGCGTCTCGCCGAAGTAGCCGATCAGCGCGGTGCGCAGGCACCCGCGCCCGGTGGCATAGCCGTCGATCGCCGCGAGCCGCTCGACCGCCCGGGCGCGGCGCTCCGCCACGGGGCGCCAGTCCACCCCGCCCCGCTCCGGATGCAACTCCTTCCGGAGGCGTTCGACGCTCTCGAGGACGGATCGAGTCAAGCGGGGGTCGCTGGTTTTTGGTCTCTGCTCGTGGTCAGGTGAGGTGCCGCTCCCCTCATGCCTGCCGTGGTTCTGCGACGACCAACGACCATTGACCAATGACCCGGTCGGCGTACCCCACACCTTCTCGCACAGATCACGGGGCGGGAAGGTCACGTCGAGCTGCCGGCGGTGGAGTTCGGCATCCTCCGGTTGGTAGAGCAGCACGCAGCGGGCGAAGCGACCGTCGCGCCCCGCCCTGCCGGCCTCCTGATAGTACGACTCGGGGGTCGGCGGGAGGGTCCAATGGACCACGAGGCGGACGGTCGGTTTGTCGATCCCCATCCCGAAGGCGCAGGTGGCCACCACGACCTCGACCTCGTCGTCGAGGAAACGGCGCAGCGTCTCGCGGCGCTCTTTGACCGGGAGCCCCGCGTGGAATGGTGCCGCGCTGATGCCTCGGGCCGAGAGGCCGCGGGCGATCCCTTCGGCCAGCCCACGAGTGGGCACGTAGACGAGGGCGGTCCGGTCGTCGGTGCGGAGGAGGGCCAGGAGACGGTCCCACCGTTCCCGCTCGCTCCGGACGCGCGCGACACCGAACCAGAGGTTGCCGCGGTCGAAGGAACCGAGGTGGAGATCCCACCTGCCCCGCGCGGCACCCCACGCGCCGAGCCGGAGGGTGCTGGCGATGTCGGCGCGCACATCGGGGGTGGCGCTGCCGGTGAGGGCGACGACCGGAGGGCGCCCGAGCTTCCACCGGAGACGGCCCAGACGGCGATAGGCGGGGCGGAAGTCGTGCCCCCACTCGGCCACACAGTGGGCCTCATCCACCGCCAACAGGACCGGTGAGATCTTCGCGGCGGCAAGATCGGTGGAGAGCCGATCGAGGCGCTCAGGCGAGACGTAAAGGAGCTTCAGCTCACCGGCGCGCACCCGATCCATCACCTCGGCCTGTTGCGGGGCCTTGAAGAGGGAGTTGAGCGCGGCCGCCGCGATCCCGCGGGCCTGGAGCGCCCCCACCTGGTCCTGCATCAGTGCCAGGAGCGGCGAGACGACGATGGTGAGCCCATCGAGGACGAGGGCCGGGACCTGGAAGCAGAGCGACTTGCCGCCACCGGTGGGAAGGACCCCGAGGGTGTCGCGCCCCGCGAGGATCGACTGGACGACACGGCGCTGGGCAGGACGGAAGTCGGGGAAGCCCCAGTGGCGCTGGAGGATCTCCCGAGCCCGCTGAATGCGGTGCTGAGTGCTGGGTGCTGGGTGCTGGGTGGTCGTTGGACCACCATTGGAAATGGTGAGCATGGCCCACGGTAATGCGGAGCCCCCCGGAGGCTGTCACCAGAATCACGCGAGCCGGCGCCCCGTCACGCACTACCCAGTACCCGGCATCCAATACGTCGCACGTAGCACTCACCACTCAGCACCCTACTCCTCCCTTCATCACCGGGCCGGGGATCAGTGGCGGACCCGAACGTACGGTCCTCGTTGCTCGGCCCGGAGGGCCAAGCTCCAAGGACCCGTTATGGATCAAGCGGGCCGGAGGCCCGCTCATTCTCTAGCAACATCATGGAGCGTGGCCCTCCGGGCCGCGCGCAGGGAACTCACGACCCACCACCCAGTACCCAGCACCCAGCACCCAGTACCTCGCACTCTTGCAATACCCGCCGTACCTTCTCCCCAATGTCCGCCGACTCCATCGCCGTCCGCTGCGTTGAATGCGGGACCTCGCTCGAGGATCTCGCCCGCGCCTGCCCCCATTGCGGGGCGGCGTCGCCGGTGGCACGCACGGCCGAAGGGCTCCTCGCCCCGCGGTCTGGCGCGTTCGCGGCCACTCCGCCGGCCGCACTCTCCCTCGATGACCCGGCCCAGATCCCGATCCTCGCCGAGCTGAGGGAAGAGCTCGAGCCCCGCCTCGTCATCCTGAAACAGCTGGCCAAGGGGGGGATGGGGCTTGTCTACCTGGCCCGCGACCCGGCGCTCAAGCGACTGGTCGTCGTGAAGGTGCTGGCACCCGCCCTCGCCCAGAACGACCGGGCCCGGGCGCGGTTCAAGCGGGAGGCGGAAGCCGCCGCCTCGGTGGCGCACCCCAATGTCGTGAGCATCTACGAGGTCGGTGAGCTTCCCCGCACGGGCACCTCGTACATGGTGATGCAGTTCGTCGAGGGACCGACCCTGACGGAGGCCTTTCCGAACGGGACCGTCGCCCCCGAAGACCAGGCCCGGCGCATCCTGGGCGAGGTGGCGAGCGCGCTCGCCGCGGCGCACGCCCGGCGGCTGGTCCACCGCGACATCAAGCCGACCAACGTGATCCTGGAGCGGGAGACGGGGCGCGCGATCGTGCTCGACTTCGGGATCAGCGCCGTGTTGACGCCGAGCCAGCCCCGGAGCTCCACACCGATGCAGCGCCTGACCGGCGGACACGCGGTCGTCGAGCACACGATCCAGAGCGGGCTCACCAGCGAAGGGGTCGTCATCGGTACGCCGTACTACATGAGTCCGGAGCAAGCGGCCACCGAGCCGGTCACCCCCAAGAGCGACGTTTACTCGCTCGGCGTGGTGGCCTTCGAGCTGGTGACGGGCGGGCTTCCCTTCGTGGAGCCGACGCCGCACGCGATGGCGGCGGCCCACCTGAACCAGATGCCGGCCCTGGTCGCGAGCCTCCGGCACGACCTCGATCCTGAATTCTCGACGCTGATCGATCGCTGCCTCGCCAAGATGCCGGCGGACCGTCCCTCGGCCGAAGCGATCGCGCGGGCGCTGATGCCGGACCGCGGGACCCAGATCGAGTGGCCCCCTCCGGGACTCGACCGGTTGACCGGCCGCGGGTGGCGGGCGCTCCGACGGGCGGGGACCGCGGAGGCGGTGGCACTTGTCGCCCTGGCCGTCGCCCCGTGGGTCCGGACGGTCGACCCGGGCCAGGTCGAGGTGATCGCATCCGCCGCGGCCGTGGTGGCCTTCGTCTTCCTGATGCTCGCGGCAGGCGCCACCGCATCCGACGCGATGACCGGGCTCCTGCGCGGCCTCAAGGCGGGGTATCCGCGGGATGTGCTGCTCGACGCCGCGCTCGACAAGCGCCGCGATGCCGGCGACCTGGTGAACGGCGTGAGGGTCTTCGCGCTGGTCCCCGACGCGCAGCGCCGTGCGATGCTTCGCGGCCGCCGCACCGGCGCGGCCGTGCTCCTGGCCGGGATCGGCGGGACGGGACTTCTCGGCGGGTTGCTCGGCACCGACCTCCTCGGGACCGACCAATCGGCCGTGGCGATCGCCGCGCTCCCGCTGGCGCTGGGCCTCCTCGTACGCGCGATCATCACCGGCGCGGAGCGTCGCGTGCGCATTCGCGCCACGCGGGACGCGGGAGAGCCGGTCTTTTCGCGCACGCCGCCGATCCGCGCCGAGCTGGTAAAGGGATGGCTCGAGGACACCGGTCGGAGCGCTCCACGACCGGGCACGCTCAACGACCGCCTGCGCCTGGAGGCAATGACGCTGCCGTGGATCCTGCTGCTGGGGCCGCTGGTGGCGCTGGTGGTGAGGCTGCTGGTGGAGCGGTAGAGAAGTGCGAGGTGCGAGGTGCGGGGGCCCGGTCAGGGCCCCTTGTTCGGGTGCGGCTTGAAGAAGCGCAGGATGACGCCGACCGCGCCGAAGGCCATCGCGACATAAACAGCCCGCTTGTCGTTACGGACCATCCCGGAGACGCCGAGCAAGAGGGCCAGCAGGAGGATGCCCAGCCGGAGCTGCATGAAGCTGGGGATCCAGCGGGCGCGGCGGGCGGGCTCCATTGCTTCCGGGGGTCTTTGGTCGTTGGTCATTGGTCGGTCTGGTGGAGGTATCGGTGGTCGATCGCCGGCCCCGGGGGACCAACGACCAAAGACCAATGACCTATTTCTTGAGAAACGCCGCGATGGCCGTCTTGAAATCAGGCGTCGCTCGGCTCATCGCGTTGATGCGGGCGCCGAGCATGATCGCGTCGTCGAAGGGGAGCCCGTCCTGGGCGTAGCAAAGCTGCTTGGTCAGGGCATACGCGGTCAGGGAGACCTTCGAGAGGCCCCGCACCATCTCGGTGGAGCGCAGGTCGAGCTCCGCGGCCGGAATGATCTTGGAGACGAGGCCGAGCCCGCGGGCTTCCTCCGCGGAGAGAAGGCGCCCCGTGACGGCAAGGTGGAGCGCCTGCTTCTCCCCGACCTGCCGCACCAGCATCGCCATCACCATCGCGGGAACGAAACCGCGCTGGATCTCGGGGTAGCCGAACTGGGCGTCGTCCGCGGCAAGCACCAGGTCGCAGGCGGTGGCAAGGCCGCATCCGCCCGCCAGGACCCGCCCCTGCACCACCGCGACCACCGGCTTGGGCAGTGCGCGGAGCGCCTGGAAGAGAGCGCCCATGCGGAGGGCGCTCCGTTCGTTGTCGGCGGGGTCGTTGTCGGCGGAGGCGAGGAGCTCCTCGAGGTCGGCGCCGGCGCAGAAGTCCTTCCCCGCCCCCTTGAGCACCACCACGCGGACCTGCGCATCGAGGTCGGCGCGCTCGACCGCGGCCAGGAGCATTTCGACCAGCGGCGTCGACAGCGCGTTCCGCTTGTCGGGGCGGTCCAGGGTGAGGGTCAAGACACCGGCGGTGAGATCGGTCTGGAGCATATGCCTGAAGTTGGGAGCCGGGAGTTTGGAGTTTGAAGCCCTCCAAACTCCAAACTCCTAGCTTCTCGCCTCTTTCGAAAGTGTCCGGACTATCGCGGGCGGCACCGGGATCCGCATCCGGAGGAGCGCGGTCGAGTAGACCTTCCCCTGTGCGTCGGTCTTGAGCGAGATGGTCCCGCCGCCGTCGAGGGCGCCGTGGAGCAGGAAGTTGAGCGCCTTGAGATTCGGGAGCTCGAATCGTTCGACGCCGCTCGCCATCCCCTTGAAGTGCTTCTTGACGCGGGCGAGCGTGACCTCTTTCCGGAGGAGCTCATACCACTCGGGCCTGAGGGCGATGAGGCCGACGTTGGCGGTGTCGCCTTTGTCACCAGAGCGGGCATGGGCCAGCCACCGGAGCTGGATCCCTTTGGTGGGCGAGCGCTTCACCGCCCCAGCGCCCGAGCGCCGCAGCGCCTTAGGCATTCAGCACCTCCACGTGCACGTGCGGCTCGACGACTGTCCGGTCGATGAGCGCGGGCCAGTAGGCCACGATCTCCTCCACCGCCGGTCGCCCCCCCGCGAACCCGGTCACGCTCGGTGGACCGGTGAGGACCAGCGGCGCGATCTCACGGCTGAAACGCTCGACCGCCTTCTTGTCGGGGCTCCGCACGCCGATCCGGAGTTGCACTTCCGCCTCTTCGCCGGTGGGCTTGGGGGAGAGCGGGCCGTGGGTCGCATCGATCCCGACGTACTCGGTCAGGATGGTCTCGAACTCGAGCCCCAGGTCCTTGAGCCGCTGGCGGAGGATCTTGTCGGCGGCATGGGCCTTCGGGTGTGCATCGGGCCAGCTGTATACCAGCGTGCCCACCGCCTTCCAGCCGTAATGATAGGCGATGGAGACCTTGAGCTTGTCGGTGCGCGCGGTCCCCCTGATCCCGGAGACTGCCACGCGATCCTTGCCGGCCTGCCTGAGCTGGATCGAGGTGAAGTCGGCCACTCCGTCCGGCGTGATGTAATGGTGAGGATCCCCCATCTCGTACACCAACTGCTCCGTGACCGACGCGACGCTCACCACGCCGCCGGTGTTCGGATGCTTGGTGATGACGAAGCTCCCGTCGGCGGCGACCTCGGCGATCGGGAAGCCGGGGTTCGCCAGCCCCTTCACCTTCTGCCACTCCTTCAGGAGGTTCCCGCCCGACGACTGCGCGCCACACTCGATGATGTGCCCGGCGATCGTCCCGGCGGCCATCTTGTCCCAATCATTCGCCCGCCAGCCATGCTCGTGCACCAACGGCCCGAGTGTGAGCCCGGTATCGGTGACCCGTCCCGTGATCACGACGTCGGCGCCTTTCCCCAGCGCTTCGACGACGGGGGCCATGCCGAGGTAGGCGTTGGCGGAGACGACGCGGTCACGGATGTCGCTGAGCGGGCGTCCGGTGTCCATGTCGCGCAGCTCGTGCCCGGCGGCGAGGAGCTCATCGAGCCGCGGGAGGATGTCGTCTCCCGCGACGAGGGCCACCCGCACCTGCCCCGCGAGGCCGAGCTTCCGCGCTCCGCCCACGACAGCCTCCGCGCAGGCGAGCGGGTTGACGCCGCCGGCGTTGGAGATGACGCGGAATCGTTCGGTGACGAGGTCGGGGAGGATCCGTTCCATCAGCGGCACGAAGTCACGCGCGTATCCGTAGTTCGGGTCGCGCGACTTCTGCTTCTGCATGATGGACATCGTCACCTCGGCGAGGTAGTCCATCATCAGGTAGTCGATCGGGCCGCCGCGGACCTGGCGGACCGGCGCCTCGAGCCAGTCCCCCCAGAATCCCTGGCCGGCGGCGATCCGGACGGTCTTGGTCATCAGCGCATCATCGGGGTCGGGGCCGGGGCCAGTGGTGACTCGCGGGTCCAGGGAGCGCCCGGGGCCGTGGACGCGCTCCACCGCACCAGTGCGACGAAGCCGGCGGGGAGCGGCCACGAGGGAGCCGCCGGTGTGAAGGCCACCGACTCGGGGTTCCCGGCGGGGATCGTCACCGTCAGCGGACCGAGCGGGGCCAACGCCAGGTTCTTCGCGTCGTCGCCATAGAGCCGGATATGGGCCGTGAGGGTCCAGCGCTGGCCCGGGGCGTTCGTCGCCCAGCCGGGATAGAGCTTCAAGGTCACCGGCCCCCCCATCCACTTCCGCGGCAACTCGGCGTTCAGGCGCCAGTGGGCGTAGTTCATCGGGGCCTGCCCGATCTGGACTCCCGCCGCATCCTCGAGCGTGACGCCGAAGTCGGTGAACCTGGGCCAGTCGCTCACGGGCATCTGGGCGTCGATCTCGACCCGCGTGACCCACGTCGGGATGTCAAAGGTGACGTGCCCGGTGTCGCCGCCGGTCCCGCTCAGCGTCTCGTCGCGCGCGCCGCCGACGATCGATCCCGCCACCGTCACGGTGATCGGCGCCGAGGTGACGTTCCGGAGCGCGGCGATGGCCTGCCCGCCTCGGAGATCGCCGATGAGGGTGAACGGGGCGTGCGCGACGTGCATCCCGGCGCTGCTGTTGGCGATCGGGGGTGCCGCGGCGACGATCTCGTAATTGCCCGCAATGACGTCACGGGCGTCGAGACGGAAGGTCGCCCCGTTGGCGACCCCGCTCCCTTCTTTCTCATAGCCGCCTTGGTACGGCTCGCCTCCCGGTTCGTGCAGGAAGGCGCGCACCAGGTCCTTGGGGCCGCCGGAGGTGACCGTGACCTCGAACGGGCGATCGGCCTGGGCGCCGAACGACCAGCGCCGTTCGAGACCGGCGGCGACCGGCGCCGTGGCAACGGTCGCTTCGGCGCCCGGTGCGTACGGCACGACGATCGTGTTCACGAGTCGAGCGACCGGGCCGGCCATTGTATCGCGGCCCCAGAGGGTCACGGTCCCGACGTAGGTGCCGGCATCCCGGAGAGTCGATGCATCATAGGTCACGACGACCTCGCCCGCCCCGTTCGCGAGGCGCTGCCGTGTCGACACGTGGAGCCAGGGGGCGTCGCTCCGTGTCGTCAGGTCGACTGCACCGCTCGTGGCGCCCTCCATCCGCACCGCGAACCGCTGGATCGTGTCTCCGGTCGCGAGGCCGTTGCCATGGAAGGCGGCGCTGGAGCGGGTCCCGTCACGGGCGATGGCCTCCGCTCGAGCGGGGGTCCAGGCGAAGTTCCCCTCGAGCCAGTGCCACGCACGGCCGACGTTCGGCACGCCGGCGCCTTGATCGATGATGCTGAGGCCATCGAGGGGCTGGGCGGTGGTCGTGAGCGCCTGCCGGATCCGGGCGGCGACGACCGGCTTGCCGCTCTGGGTCAGCGCAGACACGAGCAGCGCGGCGAGCCCCGCGGCGTGGGGCGAGGCCATCGACGTCCCCTGCTTCGCCTCGGCCCCCTGATTCCAGCGCGGCACCGTCGAGAAGGCGACGCCGGGCGTGACGATGTCCGGGCGCGCGACCTCGCCACCACGGGAGCTGAAGAAGGCGATCGGGTCGGGGCCCGGGTCCCGGCTGAAGAAGACCCGCGGGAGCGTGGCACCCACGGACAGGACCCGTGACGCGCTGCCGGGGAATCCGAGCGTCGACAGGCCGGGGCCATCGTTGCCGGCGCTGATCGCGAACACCACGTCGGGGTGCGCGGCGAGCACGGAGTCGAAGAGCTGGTCGATCCGGGCGGCCCCTTCTTGTTCGTTCCCCACACCGAAGCTCATGTTGACGACGAGCGGGAGATGCCGGTCGGCCGCGGCGCGGATGGCGTAGTCGAGCGCGGCCATCATCGAGCCGGTGGTGGAGATCCCCCCCTGCGCGTCGTTGGCGATCTTGAGCGCGAGGAGCTGCGCCCCAGGCGCGACGCCGTCGAAGCCATCGATCCCGCCGATCGTGTGCCCCGCCGCGATGCCGGCGGTGTGGGTGCCGTGCGCGCTGTTGTCGAAGAAGAGGTCGAGCCGCGGCTCCCCCCCCTGCTCCGCGAAGTTCGCCGCGAAGCCCAGCGCCGCCCGGTGCCCCGGCGGCGCCCAGCCGAAGGTCTCGCGCGCGACGTGGAAATCGTGGATCGGCTTCTCGTTCCGGAGCGAGCCGTCGCCGTCGAGGTCGGCCAAGAGGACCCAGCCGTCGCTCGCGCGGGTGACAAGGATGGGGAGAGTGTCGCCCACGACGTTGTTCCAATTCACGTCGGCGGCCGGGGCCTCGCCGAGCGGGATCTCCTTCAGCACGCCGCCGTACCAGGGGCCCGCGGCGTTGACGCCGAGGAGACGCCCGAAGCCGGTGAGGTTCTTCCCGCCGATCGTGACCCCGTCGCCCTGCGGGGTCACGCGCTCCAGCGCGATGACCCCTTCACCCGAGAAGTCCCGGACATCGAGGAGCTTCGGGTCGCCGGTGGTGGTCGTGGAGAGCCCGTCCACCGTCGGATCGGTGCCGGAGTCGAGGATGGCGATGAGGACCCCGCGGCCGTCCCAGGTCGGGTGCGCCCGGAGGAAGTCGGGGACGCCGGTGGGCGCGAGCGGCATCAATGCCCGCTGATAAGCGACCGCCGGCGGCAGAAGCGAGGCCGCATCGGGACGGACGGTCACCTTGGCGATCGCCGGGATCGGCGGGACCGCGGGGGTCGGGGCGGTCTGGACCGTGGGTCCACACCCGGCGATCAGGGCGAGGAGAAGGGTGCAAGGTGCGAGGTGCGAAGTGCGAGGACGCATCGGAGAGTTCAGCGACTCAGGTCGAATGGGCCGAGGTGGGAGCCCGGGTGGCGGGCAACGACATCGAGGAGGAAGGCGAGCGTGCTGCGGGTCTCATCGGCAGTGACGATCGCGTCGACGTGGCCGCGGGCAGCGGCGTACTTGGCATCGAGCTGGTGTTCATAGTCCTGTCGCATCGACTCGACGGCGGCCTGGACCTCGGCTGCGACGGGGGTCTTCGCGGCCTTGGCCTTCTCCAGCGTGGGGCCGTGCACGGCACCGACCGCGCTCTCCCCTTCCATCACGGCCATCCGCCCGGTGGGCCAGCTCACGATGAAGTCGGGGTCGAATCCCTGCCCCGCCATCGCGTAGTACCCGGCACCGGAAGCGTGGTTCACGGTGAGGACGATCTTCGGCACCGCGGCGGTGGCCATCGCCTCGACGAAGCGCGCCCCGGCCCGGATGATCCCCGAATGCTCGGCCTCGGGGCCGACCATGAATCCGCTCACATCCTGCACGAAGAGGATCGGGAATCCCTCGCGTGCAGCGGTCTCGATGAAATACGCCGACTTTTCGGCGCTCTCGGTGTAGAGGATGCCGCCGAAGTGCGGCGCGCTCCCGGGGCGTCCCTTGATCACCCCGCGTTGGTTGGCGAGGATCGCCACGGGGCGGCCGGCGATGCGAGCGTGACCACAGAGCATCTCGCCGCCCACGGCTGGCTGGAATTCATCGAACACGCCTCCGTCGAGGAGGCACGCGAGGAGGTCGCGCATGTCGTACGACATCCGGTGATCCTTGGGCAGCACCTTCTCGAGGTCGGCCGCGGGCCGCGCGGCCTTCACTTCGGGTTTCAGGCTCCGGACCTCGGGTGTCTTCGGCAGACGCGCGACGTACTCGCGGATCATCGCCAGGCAGGTGCGATCGTCCTTCGCACTGTAATGAGCGACGGCGCTGATGCTGGTGTGGGTCGAGGCCCCGCCGAGGAGTTCGCCCTCGACCGTCTGGCCGGTGGCGCCCTTCACGAGGTTGGGGCCGCCGAGCCCCATGAAGCTGGTCCCCTCCACCATGTAGATCACGTCGGAGAGGGCCGGTAGGTAGGCGCCGCCGGCGACACAGCTCCCCATCACCGCGGCGATCTGCGGCACCTTGAGGTACCGGCGCATCAAGGAGTTGTAATAGAAGATGCGCGCAGCGCCGTACTGCCCCGGGAAGACCCCGCCCTGGTAGGGGAGGTTCACGCCAGCGGAGTCGACGAGGTAGACGATCGGGATCCGCTCCCGCATCGCCACTTCCTGGGCGCGGAGGATCTTGGTGATCGTCTCCGGCCACCAGCTCCCCGCCTTCACGGTGGCGTCATTGGAGACCACCACGACCTCGCGCCCTTCGATGCGGCCGATGCCGGTGATCACTCCGGCCGCGGGGGCCTGTCCGTCATAGCGGTCGTACGCCACGAGGAGCCCGAGCTCGAACCAGGGGCCCTTCGGGTCGATCAGCCCCTCCACCCGTTCGCGCGGGGTGAGCTGACCCTTGGCGTGCATCTTCTTGGCACGCTCCGGTCCTCCCCCGAGCCGCAACTTGGCGACGAGGGCGAGGTATTCCATCGAGAGCTGCGCCAGTCGCGAGGCCGTGCCCTCGGACTTCGCACTTCGGACCTCGGACTCCATTTTCAATCCTTGAGGTGGGTCGCCGCCCACTCCTTGATGTAGTCGATGAGTTCGGAGGTCGGGGTGCCCGGGCCGAAGAGCCTGCCGATCCCCAGCTTCTCGAGGGCGTCGGCGTCGTCCTTCGGGATGATCCCCCCGCCGGTGACGAGAACGTCTTCCCGCCCGTCCTTCACCAGGAGCTCACGCACCCGCGGAAAGAGCGTCATGTGCGCTCCCGAAAGGATCGAGAGCCCCACGACGTCGACATCCTCCTGCACGGCGGCGGCAGCGATCATCTCCGGGGTCTGGTGCAACCCGGTGTAGATGACCTCCATCCCGGCGTCACGGAGTGCGGCCGCCACCACCTTGGCGCCACGGTCGTGGCCGTCCAGCCCGGGCTTGGCGACGAGGACACGCACGGGACGGCCGGGGGCCGGACGCGCGTTCGGGGCTTCTTTCAGGGCCATCATCATAGCAACGCTCCCGTGCCGAGCAGTCGGTGGACCACCGCCGCCACGTCGGGGGCGGTGGGCACATCACGCGAGGCGTGGAGCCCCGCCGGATCGAGCAGCACCGCCGCCATCCCGGCCCGGCGCGCCCCGACCACATCCACTTCATAGAGATCGCCCACGTATAGCGCCTCGGCCGCCCGCACCTGCAGGGCCTCGAGTGCGGGAAGGAAGATACGCGGGTCGGGCTTCTCGAACCCGGCGATCTTCGAATCGACCACCACCCCGAAGTACTCCGCCAGCCCCACCGCCTCCAGCGCTTCGGCCACGCGGCCGTCGCTGTTGGAGACGACGCCGAGGCCGATCCCCGCGTTGCGGAGCTTCGCCAGGGCCGGTGCGGTGCCGGGATCGATCCCGGTCCAGAGATGTCGATCGGCGTGCAGCGCCCAGAGGACGGTCTTCACCTCGGCCATCCGGGCCTCGGGGACCCCGGCGCGTTCGAACAGGAGCTCGAGGTAGCGGAGCGCCCGTTCCTGGTCGGTCCCCTTCCCCTCTTCCATCGCGAGCGCTGCGTAGGGCGAGGCGGCGCGCAGCTGCGTGGCCGTCAACGTGATCCCCAGCGCCCGGGCCACCGCCGGGGCGATGCGCTCATGATCAAGGCCGAGCAGGGTGTTGCCCGCGTCGAAGAGGACCGCCCGGTACTTCACTTGAAACGGAGCAGCGCGCCGAGCCCGTCGACCGTCTTCGCGGCGGCGGCATCGGAGAGAACATTGATGTCGAGCCGCTGGCGGAGCGCCTCTTCGAGCGCCTCATCGATCACATCGGTCACCGGCTCGGGATCTCCCTCGCCCTTCCACGCCGCGTGCTCTCCCGGGACCACCAGGCGACCCGAAGAGCGGAGGCGGAACCCGGGCCGGCTCATCTCGCCGTGGACCAGGAGGGTCCGCACCTTGCCGTGCGCCAGGGCGGTGAGGGTATCGGCCACACCATTGACCGCCCACCCCCGTGCCACCCCTTCCTTCAGCTCAGCGACGAGGGCGGACTCCCGCTCCTGCTCATAGTGCGCCCGGACATCGAGCGCGGCCTCGCGCACGATGCTGGCGGTCGCGTCCTTGGGACCGAGGGTGCCGACGCCGAGGAGGCGCTCGAAGACGTACTGGTGAAGGAAGGCGGCGACCGACTCCGGCGTGCTCCCGGGTCCGAGGAGGATGACCCCCTGGAACGACTCCTTGCGGCTCAGGTCGAAGAGCCGCGCCGCGACATTCTCGAGGTGGCGCTGCTGGGCGTTCCGGATCCGGTTGTGATAGGTGTGCTCGCCCATCCCCGCGCCCTGCCGCCGGCCCAGCCGGGGCTTCTCCTCGTTGCCGAGGGTGACGAGCTCGGTGCCCAGCTCGGTCGCGTCGAAGGCGGTGACGCGGAAGAAGCGGGCGTGGGTCCGGTCCACGACGCCGACCAGGAGGCGGCCGACGTCATCCTCGATGCCGGCGAGCTCCCGCACGAGCGGGGCGCGCGAGACCGTGAGGCGCGAGCGGTGCACCACCGGGAGGGCGACCACTTCCCAGAGCTTGCGCTGCTTCGAGGCGAAGAGGGCGATCCCCTGCCCGTGCGGCAACTGTCCCGAGTGGGCCAGGTATGCCTGGATCCGGGTCAGGTCGGCGGTGATGGCGTCGCGCTCGACCCGGTCGAAGTCCATCTTCTCGACCGCGCGTTCCGCCGCCTTGATCCGGTTCTTCAGCTTGATCAGGAATTTGCCCCGCTCGCGGTCGCGGGGTTCGAGCTTCAAGTAGAGTGAGACGACCGGGGCGCCGTGCCGTTCCTTGGCGAGGCGATCGAGCTGCTTGTTGCTGGGCGTCGGCATGCGATCCTCTATTTCTCAAGCGCCTAGAGCCTAGCGCCTAGCGAGACTATGGCGAGCTCTGACACCAGTAGCGGACAGGTTCCACAAGCGCCCTCGCTAGGCGCTAGGTGCTTCTCGCTAGAAAAAGACCGGCTCCCGATACGCGCCCCAGACCCCTTCGAGCGTGTGCCGGATCTCGTACAGCGTGCAGTAGGCACGGGCGCAGTCGAGCATCGCGGGGATCACATTCTGGTCGGCGTCGGCCGCAGCCTTGAGCGCCGCGAGGCGCTGCGCGACCAGGGCGTTGTCCCGCCCCGCGCGCATCGTGGCCATCCGCGCCTTCTGGCTCCGCTCCGCGTCGTCGGAGATCTTGAGGATGTCGATCGCGGACTCGTCGTCTTCGGTGAACCGGTTCACGCCGACCACCGCCTTGTGGTCGGCCTCGACCTCGGCCTGGAAGCGCGACGCACTCGACGCGATCTGCCGTTGGAACCAGCCCGACTCGATCCCGGCCACCACGCCCCCCTGCGCCTCGATCTCGGCGAAGAGCCCTTCGGCCTCGCGCTCGAGCCGATCGGTCAATGCCTCGATGAAATAGGAACCGCCGAGGGGGTCCTGCACGTTGGGCACGCCGGTCTCGTAGGCGAGGATCTGCTGGGTGCGCAGCGCGATGCGGACCGAGTCTTCGGTCGGGAGCGCCAGCGTCTCGTCGAAGGCGTTGGTGTGGAGCGACTGCGTGCCGCCCAGCACCGCCGCCAGCGCCTGGTAGGCCACCCGCACGACGTTGTTGTACGGCTGCTGTGCGGTGAGCGACACCCCGGCGGTCTGGGAGTGGAAGCGCATCTTCCAGCTGCGGTCATCCTTGGCGCCATACTTGTCGCGGAGCCGGCGGGCCCAGATGCGGCGGGCGGCGCGAAGTTTGGCGATCTCCTCGAAGAAATCGTTGTGGATGTCCCAGAAGAAGGAGAGCCGAGGCCCGAAGCTGTCGACTGCGAGTCCGCGCGCGAGGCCGTGTTCGACGTAGCAGAAGCCATTGGCCAGGGTGAAGGCGAGCTCCTGCGCCGCCGTCGCCCCGGCTTCGCGGATGTGGTAGCCGCTGATGGAGATGGTATTCCACTTGGGGGCGTGGGCGCTCCCCCACTCGAACATGTCCACGATGAGCTTGAGCGCCGGCTCCACCGGGAAGACCCAGGCGTGCTGGGCCATGTATTCCTTGAGGATGTCGTTCTGGACGGTGCCCTGCAGCTTGGCCGCGGACACCCCCTGCTTCTCGGCCGCGGCGATGAAGAAGCACCAGAGGATCGCGGCGGGGCCGTTGATCGTCATCGACACCGAGACCTGATCGAGCGGGATCCCGGCGAAGAGGGTCTCCATGTCGGCCAGCGAGCTGATCGCGACGCCGCACTTCCCCACCTCACCCTCGGAACGGGCATGGTCGGCGTCGTACCCCATCAGGGTCGGGAAGTCGAAGGCCACCGACAGGCCGGTCTGTCCGCGCGCCAGGAGGAACTTGTAGCGCTCGTTGGTGTCCTGGGCGGTACCGAAGCCGGCGAACTGCCGCATCGTCCAGAGCTTGCCGCGGTACCCGGAGGGGTGGATCCCGCGGGTGTAGGGGAATTGCCCCGGGAGTTCCGCGGCCGGGAGCGCGTCGAGCGCGGTGTAGACCGGCTCGAGCTCGAGCCCAGAGATGGTGCTGAAGTCGGTGTCAGTGCGGAGCGGCTGCTTGGCGTAGAGGGCGCGCCACTTCGCGATCTCGGCGCGGAGCAGTGCGAGCTCGCGCTCCTGCGCGGCGAGGCGTTCATCCGGGTGGGTGGTGGTCATCCGTCTCCTCCGATGGTCAGGCGCGAACGCCCTGGCGCAGGTGGTCGAGCACTTCCGCGGCCACCTCGTACGGGCTCACCCGGCCCGCCGCGATGTCGTCCAGCCGCTCGGCGATCCGCCGTTCGGTGTCGGTCTCTTCCTTGAGCCACGCGAGGGCGTGGCGGGAGACCACTTCGCGGGTCCGGTCCCGCAGCCGCTCCCGCCGGCGATGGACCAGGTTCCCGGTGCGATCGAGCCAGCGATGATGTCCGTCGAGGGCGGCGATGAGCTCGTCGATCCCCTCCCCCTTCGCCGCGCTGCTGCCGAGCACCGGCTGGAGCCAGCTGGCGGCATCCGGGTCGCCGGCGGTGAGGACCGCCATCCGCTCCGCCGACTTGAGCGCGCCGTGGTGCGACGGGATGTTGCGATAGGCGTTGCCGGTGCGGATGCCGAGGGTGATCTCGATCTCCTGGCGGAGTCGGTCGGCGCCGGGACGGTCGGCCTTGTTCACCGCGTAGATGTCGGCCGCTTCCATCACGCCGCTCTTGAGCGCCTGGATGCCGTCCCCCGATTCGGGGACGAGGACCAGCAGCGTCGTATCGGCCGTGCGGGTCACATCGAGTTCGGACTGTCCGACCCCGACGGTCTCCACGAGGATGCGGTCGAACCCCGCCGCGTCCAGCACGTCGCACACTTCGCGGGTGGAGGTGGCGAGGCCGCCGAGGGAGCCGCGGGTGGCCATCGAGCGGATGTAGACGTCGCGATCGAGCGCGATCGACTCCATCCGGATCCGGTCCCCCAGGAGCGCCCCACCGGTGTAGGGCGAGGTCGGGTCGACCGCCACCACCGCGACGCGGAGCCCCTGGGCCCGGAAGGCGAGGACCAGCCGCTCGGTGAGGGTCGACTTCCCCGCCCCCGGCGGGCCGGTGATCCCGATCCGGCGAGCGTGTCCTAGCTTGGAGTGGATCGAGGCCAGGAGCTGCTCGAAGCCATTCCGGGCATTCTCTACTATAGAAATGGCGCGGGCGAGGGCGGCAGGGCGGCCAAGCGCCAGTTCGGAGACCACGGTCTGGATATCCATCTGCTTGAAAATCACCGGTTTGGGGGCATCCGGCAAGGAAGCGGGCTGCGCGTTACGGCGGTGCCTGGGGCCTAGGGCCTGGGGAGGCCGTCGAAGGGCTCCGCGTTGGCGAGGTACGGCGCGCGACAAACGGGTTACCGCTGAACGCACCCGGGGCGCCATACTGTTGCCACCCGCTCAGAGTGACCTATGTCATCGACTTCACACCGTGATCTGAGGGTCTGGCAATCCGCGATCGAGATCGCAGCGGAGTGCTACGCCGTCGTGAAGCTGTTTCCGAAGGATGAGCTATTCGGACTGACGTCTCAGATCCGAAGAGCAGCTGCGTCCGTCCCCGCGAATATTGCAGAGGGATATGGTCGTTACAGCCGAAAGGAGACCATTCGCTTCTTGAACATCGCCAACGGATCGCTGAATGAGCTCGACACACACCTGGAGCTCGCGCGACGGGCTGGATACTTGAGCGACGCGACCGTCGAGTCGCTGACCGCCAAGGGGCGTTCACTGGGGGCACAGATGTTTGCCTTCAAGGCCGCGCTGCGGCGCCCCTCGAAGCAGCCTCCCCAGGCCCCTCTCCCCAGGCCCCCCGCTATCGCTTCAGCGACCGCGCCCTGAACCGCAGCGGATTCTGGAACAGGTGGCTCGGCAGCACGAAGACCACCACGAACATCCCGAAGCTGATCAGCAGGCCGATCACCAGCACCTCGAGCCGCCGGCTGGCGAGGTAGACGATCGAGGTGATCATCCCGATCGTGAACGCGAAGACGGCCAGGAGGAGGCGGCGCACCTGGGTGCCGATGAAGCGCTGCAGCTCCCCCACGTCGCGCGGATGCCAGCGGACCTTGAGCTCCTCCCGTTCCACCCGGCGGATCAGGTCGCGGAGCGACCGGACCCCCTGCGTCACTTCCTTGGCCCAGTCGCCGATCCCAGCCTGCGATTCCTGCCCCAGGAGCGCCGCCATCAGTTTCGGGCGCCACCGGTCGATGAGCGGCCTCAGCTCCTGGGCGACGTTGACGTTCGGGTCGTAACGGAGCGCCAGTCCCTCGACCAGTGCCGACGCCCGGCCGAAATAGACGAGGTCGCTCGGGAGCATCAGCGGCCAGTCGTAGAACGAGTGGACCAGCTCGTCCATGAGCTGGCCGATCTGTCGCACGCTCGCGCCCCGCTGCCCCACCAGCTGGACCACCTTGGCCGCCGCGTCCTGCACGGCGCCGCGATCGGCGTCGGGGTCGAGGATGCCGAGCTCGTAGAACCCGTTGATGACCCCGTCGGCATCCCCCTGCGCGGCCGCGAGCACCAGGCGCGCGAGCTTGGTGCGGAGCTCCCGTTCCACCGGGATGACCATCCCGAAGTCGAGGAGGACCACCCGCCCCTGCGGATCGACCAGCAGATTTCCCGGATGGGGGTCGGCGTGGAAGAGTCCGTCCACCAGCATCATCTGCAGGTAGAGCTCGCCCACGGTGCGAACCAGCTGCCGGAGGTCGATCTCGCCGCTGGCGATCCGCTCGTGCAGGCGGTCGATCCGGGTCCCCTCGATGTACTCGAGCACCAGCACCCGCCGCGTCACCAGCGCGGTCACCACCTCGGGGACGACCACCTGCGGGTACGGCGCGAGGTTGTGCCGGATGAGCTGGGCCTGGCGCGCCTCCTCACGGAAATCGAGCTCGCCGCCGATCCGCTTGGCGAACTCGCTCACGATGGCACCGAGAGCGCGGGTGTGGTGATTCGGGAAGAGGACCTGGATCACCAGCAGCAACCGGAATGCGATGTCGAGGTCCTCGTGCACCAGCTCGACGACCCCGGGACGGAGGACCTTGACCGCCACCTCGCGGCCGAGCCAGCGGGCGCGATGGACCTGGCCCAGCGAGGCGGCGGCGAGCGGGACCGTGTCCCAGCGCTCGAAGAGCTCCTCGACCGGCTTCCCCAGCTCGGTGCGCACGACCACTTCGGCCACGCCCGGCGCGAGCGGGGGCACCTGGTCCGACAGCGTCGCGAGGGTGGAGAGGTACGGCTCGGGGAGGATATCGGCGCGGACGCCGAGCACCTGCGCCAGTTTGATGAACGTCGGTCCGAGCTCGGCCAGGGTGCGCGTCAGGCGTTCCGCCCGGCGGCGATGGAACTCCTCGCTCCGTTCGGGAGCGCCCCCGAAGAGGATGAATCGGCGCCGGTCGCGGAGGAAGCCGACCAGGAAGGGGACGAGCGCGAAGAAGAGGCGGAGCGCGCGCATCAGAGGAACTTCGTGGCGAGGCCGAGGAGGAGGAAGAACCCGCACATGTCGGTGAAGGTCGTCACGAAGATGGACGAGGCGATGGCCGGATCGATCTTGAACTTCTCGAGGAGGATCGGGATGAAGGCCCCGGCGAACCCTGCCACCAGGAGATTCCCGGTCATCGCCAGGAAGACGATCATCCCGAACCGGAACCCTTCGCCGAAGATCACGGCCACGGCGAGCACGACCAGTCCGTTCCCCAACCCATTGATCAGCCCGACCACCACTTCCTTCATGATCACCTCGAGCCCCTGCCCCTTCGGCACCAAGCCGAGCGCCAACCGGCGCACGGTCACGGCCAATGCCTGGGTCCCGGCGTTGCCCCCCATTCCGGCGATGACCGGCATCCAGAGCGCCAATACCGTGAGGCGGGCGATGGTGCTCTGGTAGATGGCGACGACCGCCGCCGCCATGAATGCGGTGAGCAGGTTGACGTACAGCCACGGTAGCCGGCTTCGCACCGCCGCGGTCCAGGTGGCCGACAGATCCTCGTCGCCCGAGACACCACCGAATTTCAGGAGGTCTTCCGTGGCCTCGGCCTCGACGACGTCGATCACGTCGTCGAAGGTGACGCGCCCGAGGAGGCGGCCGTTGCCGTCCACCACCGGCACCTCGAGCAGGTTGTAGCGCGACATCAGGTCGGCCACGTGCTCCTGCCCCTCTTCGGGGTGGACGCGGATGTCGGCGTCCTCCATGAATTCGCGTACGGGGCGCTCGGGCGGGCTCGTCACCAGCCCCTTGAGCGGCACGACGCCGTGCAGGTGGCCGTCCTTTCCCGTCACGTACACCTGGATGAACCCTTCCGCCTCTTCCGACTGCTTCCGGATCGCCTCGATCGCCTCGGCCGCCGTGGCGGCATCGGCGACGGTGACGAGTCGGGTGGTCATCAGCCCGCCGGCCGACTCCTCGTCGTACCGCAGCAGCCGCTCGACCTCCCCCCGCTCAGGCGAGTCGACCTGGCGCAGGATCCGTTCGGCCGTGTGCTCGTCCATCTGGCCGAGGAGGTCCGCCGCATCGTCGTCGGCCAGTTCCTCGACGATGTCGGCGGCCTGGTCCGGGTGGAGCGCGGCGAGGGTATCCTCGGCGTGCTCCTCCTCGGGCATCTCGGCGAGGGCGTCGCCGGAGAGTTCGGGGGGCAGCGCGGAGACGGCGACGAGGCGTTCGGTGTCGTCGAGGGAGGAGAGGACGTCCGCGAGGTCGGCCGACTCCAGCTGGTGGGCCGCGGAGACGAAGGCATCGATGTGTCCGGCGCGGACGAGCTCCGCGATCTCGTGCAAGCGGCTGGGCTTGGTCACGGGGTGCCCCGGTCGAGGGTTACTGGGGAGACGGGTCCCGGGCGCACGAGCACCCGTTCGACCCTCGCGGGCGTGGCCTTGACCACATCGAACTCGAGTCCGCGCACCAGCAGCCGTTCCCCCGCCTGGGGGATCCGACCGGCGAGCTCGGTGAGGAGGCCGGCCACGGTGGCGGCGGTGGTCTCAGGGAGGCGGACCCCGAAGCGCGCCGCGATCGTGTCGAGCGAGGCGGAGCCGTCGGTCTCGAACACATCGGTGGTCGCGGCGGAGGCCGCGGCGCCGGTCACGCCGTCGTCTTCATCGAAGATCTCTCCCACCAGGGCAGTGAGGAGATCCTCGAGGGTCACGATCCCCATAGTGCCGCCGTATTCGTCGAGCACCACGGCGAGGTGGCGTCGTTCCCGCTGCATGGCGAGAAGGAGGTCGCCGCAGCTCCGGGTGAAGGGCGTGTGCGTCACCGGATGAAGCGGGAGCGCCGCATCGCCCAGGGTGAACAGGTCGAACGCGTGGAACACGCCGACGATCTCGTCGAGCGAGACCCGGTAGACCGGCACCCGGCTGAACCCGCTCTCGGCGAAGACCCGGAACAGGTCCGCACGACTCGCGTCCTCGGCCACCGCGACCACGTCGGTGCGCGGGGTCATCACTTCGCGGGCGGGGCGTTCGGCAAAGGTCATCACCCCCCCCGCCAGGGCGAGCTCGCGGTCGACCACGGCCCCCGCCGCCAGCGCCTCGCGCACGAGCGCCGCCGCGTCGCTCCCGTGGCGGTGGGCAGGAAGCACCGGGGAGAGGATGCGGGTGAGCGGACCGATGAGCGGGATCGTCACCGCCGCGGCGCGCTCCCCCGCCATCCGGGCCACCCAGCGCGGCGCTAGGTAGCCGACCAGGATGAGCGTCGGCACTCCCGCAAAGACGAGGAGTGCTGCGAGCGCCGCGCCGGCAAAACCGGTCACCACCGCCGGGAACGCCGTCCCCAGGAGGACCACGCCGAGGGCGGTGAACGCGCCGGCGGCGCCGAGATAGGAGGCCGCGTGCGCGAGCCAGGGTGCGGGCGGTGCCCCGCCCCGGAGCCGCCGGTTGGCGGCGCGCGCGAGCTGGCGGCGTCCTTCGGCCACAAGGGTCGCCCCCATCGTGGCCCCGCCGATGGTGAGGATGAGGCCGAGGACCAGGAGGAGGGCGTTCACGACCCGTCCTCGGACCCGGGCTCGCTGTCGAGCTCGGGCTCCATCGGGATCCGTTCGAGATGCACGCGGCGGATCCGGCGCCGGGTCATCTGCTCGACGACGATCCGGAATCCTTCGACCTCGAGCGAATCCCCGGGACGCGGCACTCGGCCGAAGAGGGCGAAGACGAGCCCCCCCGCCGTGCTCACATCGTCACGGCCGAAGGAATGACCGAGCGCTCCCTCCAGCTCGTGCAGCGACACATCCCCCTGCACCCAGAAGCGGAGGTCCCCTTCGCGCTCGATCGGGGGCGCATCGCCGGCCTCGTCGTCGTCGCGCTCGTCGCGGATCTCGCCGACCACCTGCTCGAGGATGTCCTCGAGGGTGATGAGCCCGGCCGTGCCCCCGAACTCGTCGACCACTACGGCGAGGTGGCTCGGTCCCTTCTGGAATTCGCGGAGCTGGCGGTCGAGCGTCTTCCCCTCCGGGACGTACTGCGCCGGGCGGATCAGGGCCTGCCACGGATCGCCCTCGTCCACCGGTGCGGCCTCCTCGGCCAGGAGGTCCTTGGCGTAGATCACTCCCACCACGTTGTCGGGGTGGTCCTCGAAGACGACGAGGCGGGCGAATTCCCAGCGGCGCAGCGCCTCGATCACCTCGTGACGCTCGGCGCTCCGGTCCACCGAGCGGATGTCGATCCGCGGCGTCATCACTTCGGCCACGGTGGTGTCGGCGAGGGCGAAGACGCCAAAGAACATGTCGCGCGGCCCCGGCCCGGTGGGCGGGCGATGCACCGACGCGACCCCCTGACGCCCGAGCCGGTCCGCGCGCCCGACGAGGCCGAGGAGGGGCGCAAAGGGGCGGAGCGTGCGGGCGGCACGCCGACGCGCGGCGCGCGGCAGATCGGGTGCACTCGCGGCGAGGAGCCGCGGCAGGAGATCGCCCACCGTCCAGACCAGGGCGATCGCGAGGAGGAGCCGGAAGAAGGAGGCGGCAAGGTCCCAGAGCCACCAATCGAGCGCGAGAGCGGCGCTCGCGGCGCCCAGCCCGAGGAAGGCGAGGTGCACCACCTGGAAGGCGCGCGGCAGCGGCAACGGCCCGCGTGACGCCTCGGACTCGGCCAGGAGCTGTCCCAGGTCCGCCTCCGCCGCCGCCGCGAGTCCGTACCATCCGGCGGCGGCCGTGAGGAAGGCGGCGAGCAGCGCGGTCAGGAGCAGGGAGAGCTCCGCGTTCACGCGAGCCTCCGCACGTACCGCTCCTGACGCTGCCACATCGCCGAGCGCGTCCGCCCTTCGCCCGCGGGGTGGTCGTAGCCCAGCACGTGGAGCGTGCCGTGCACGACGAGGCGGACCAGCTCCTGGCGGAGCGGCACACCGAGCGCCTTGGCCTGGGTCGCCGCGACGGCGCGGCAGACGTAGATGTCACCCACCAACCGGCCATCGGGGGTCGGGAGGGCGAAGGCGATCACGTCGGTCGTCCGGTCATGGCCGAGATGCGTGCGATTGAGCGCCTGCATCCGAGTGGGGCCGAGGAAGGTGACCGTCACCTCCGCCTGGCGGCGTTCCCCCTTGAGCACCGCCGTGGTGATCCGGCAGACCGCCACGTCCGACAGCTCCTTCACCGCTTCACCGCCGGCACTTCCCCCGAGATCCCGCCGGCAGAGGCGGGATAGTCGATCCGGTGGTGGTGGATCCCGCCGAGGATGCGGGTGAACTCCGCCTTGATCCGGGCCAGGTCGCGCAGGGTGAGGGGCGCGTCGTCGAGCTGGCCGGTCGCGATCTTCCGGGCGACCAGCGTATCGATGGCGGCGCGGACCGCCTCCGTGCTCGGGTCGTCCAGCACCCGCACCGCGGCCTCGGCCGAGTCACCCAGCATCGCGATGGCGGTCTCGGCCCGATGCGGACTCGGCCCCGGGTAGGTGTAGGCGGCCACGTCCAGTTCCCCGCCCTCCTTCCGCGCACGGTCGAGGAAGTACTCGACCCGGGTGGTGCCGTGATGTTCGCGGATGAAGTCGAGCACCACGTCGGGAAGCCCATACTGGCGGGCGAGGGTCACCCCCGCCTCGACGTGGCCGGTGATGATCCGCGCCGACTCGGCGGGGGACAGCGCGTCGTGCGGACTGCCGGGACGCAGCTGGTTCTCCACGTAGTGGGCGGGCGAGAGAAGTTTGCCGACGTCGTGGTAGTAGCAGCCAACCCGCGCCAGGAGTCCGTTGGCGCCGATCGTCTCGGCCGCGGCCTCGCAGAGGTTGGCCATCGCGAGCGAGTGGGCCCAGGTGCCGGGCGCTTCGGTGGCGAGCCGGCGCAGGAGGGGCCGCGACGGGTCGGCGAGTTCGAGTAGGGTGAGGTCGGTGGTGACCCGAACGCTCTGCTCGAGGAGCGGCAGGAGCAGGAGCGCCACCGCGGCGCTGCCGATGGCGATGAGTGCGCCATACCCCGTGCTCGTCAGGATGGTGTGCAGCTCCCAGCCGCGCAGGATCCCGAAGGCCACCGCGGCCAGGGCGTAGCCCCCGGCGGTGAGCGTCACGGCGAGGTAGATCGACTTCCGCCGCCGGAGCACCCGGATGCCGAGCGCCGCGGCGGTGCCACCGAGGAGACCGAAGACGAAGGCCTGGTCGTCCGGAAAGGTCCACTGGATCCCGATGAGGAGCGCGAGGACCGCCGCGGCCGAGACCGCGAAGCGACCGTTCCAGAGCATCGTGATCAGCATCGCCGCGAGCGGGATCGGGGTGAGCTCGGGACGATCCGGGGCCAGATCATGGATGAGAGCGGCGCCGACGACCGTGAGCCCGATGACCCCGGCCAGCGCCGTCAGCTGGCGGAGATCGACATACGTCTCACGGCGGTAGAAGGCGAGGAGGAGCCAGAGGGGGGAGAGGAGCAGCAGGTCGAGCGGGATGGCGCGGGCAGGAGTGGCACCGGTGTCGGGGAACGCGAGGGCGGTGACCCCGGCCACCACCACGAGGAGCGACCAGCGGACGAGGTGTCCACGCGCATCGACCACCGGCCGCTGGGGGCTCACCCGCTCTGGTCCTCGGCGTACGCCTTGATGATCTCGCGCACCAGGCGGTGGCGCACCACGTCCAGCTCGGTGAGGTACATGAACCCGATCCCGTCGATCCCGGGGAGGATCCGCTCCACCTGCACCAGCCCCGAGTCCTCGCGTTTGGGCAGGTCGATCTGGGTCTTGTCCCCCGTCACCACCACCTTGCTGTTCACGCCGAGGCGGGTGAGGAACATCTTCATCTGGGCGCCGGTGGCGTTCTGCGCCTCGTCGAGGATGATGAAGGCGTCGTTGAGGGTGCGCCCGCGCATGTAGGCGAGCGGCGCGATCTCGATGACGCGGGTCTCGAGCGCCTTCTCGACACGGTCCTTCGGCATCATGTCCTCGAGCGCGTCGTAGAGCGGCCGGAGGTAGGGATCGACCTTGGCCTGGAGGTCGCCGGGGAGGAAGCCGAGGGATTCGCCCGCTTCGACCGCGGGACGCGCCAGGATGATCCGCTTGACCCGTTTCCGCGCCAGGGCCTCGACCGCCTTGGCCACCGCCAGGTAGGTCTTGCCGGTGCCGGCGGGGCCGATGCCGATGACGATGTCGTGATTGGCGATGACGCGGAGGTATTCGCGCTGGCCAGGGGTCTTGGCGCTGATCGTCTTCCGGCTCCCGGGAAGGACGATCCGCTCCTCGCTCCCGGCCGCCATCGCTTCGGCGGCGCCGGGGCCGTCGCTGGAGAAACGCGCCACGTCGTCGGGGCCCACCACCTCACCCGTCCGGGCGAGATCGACCATCGCCTGCACCACCGGGGTGGCGCGCTCGACCTGCTCGAGCGAACCGGTCAGCGAGATGTTGTCGCCGCGGATCGAGGCGCGGACCCCGGTGGCCCGCTGGAGCTCCAGCAGGTTCTGGTCGTTGACCCCGGCCACGAGAAGCTGGTCGGCGCCTTCGGTGCTGACGCGGTGGGTGATGTCGTCGCTCAATGACGGCTCCTGTTTCGGCTGGTGGTAAGCGGTGAGCGGTGAGCGGGCCCCGACCGTACGGCCCGCTCACTGCTTACCGCTCACCTTTCAGTTTGAGGTGCAGCGCCTCGAGATCCTTGGCTTCGACCGGCGCCGGAGCGCCCTCGAAGAGCGCGCGGAAGGCCGCGGTCTTCGGGAAGGCGATCACGTCGCGGAGCGAAGTCGCCCCGGCGAGGAGCATCGCGATCCGGTCGAAGCCGAGCGCAAAGCCGCCGTGGGGCGGCGCGCCTTCGGCCAGCGCATCGAGGAGGAACCCGAAGCGCTTGCGCTGATCTTCCACGCCGATGCCGAGCTTGGCGAAGACCGCCCCCTGGATGGCGGGGTCGGTGATCCGGATCGAGCCGGAGCCGAGTTCCATTCCGTTGTAGACCGCGTCGTAGTGGAGCGCTCGGCAGCGACCGGGATCGCTCTCGAAGTAGGGGGCGTCCTCTGGATGCACCGCGGTGAAGGGGTGGTGCGTGAAGATCCAGGTACCGGTCTCCGCATCCTTCTCGAAGAGGGGGAAGTCCACCACCCAACAGAAAGCGTGTTGTGTCGTTGTGGCCGCACTCGTGCGGTGAGCAAGATCCAGACGGACCATTGCGAGCGCGGGACTCGTGATGCTGTCGGGACCGGGGACGGCGACGAGGAGGTCTCCCTCCTTGGCGAGCGCCTTCAGTGCATCCAGCGTCTTCTCTCCCAGCGCCTTCGCCCCCTGCCCCTCCCACCCCGCTGCGGTGCGCTTGACCCAGATCAGCCCGCCCGCCTTCTGCTCCTTCGCGACCGCCGTGAGCGCATCGAGTTCCTTCCGCGATAGCGTCGCGCCGCCGGGGGCCACGATGCCACGGAGCCGCCCCCCGGCCTTGAGCGCTTCCTGCACGAAGGGTGCGGTGTCGGCCCCCACCTTCGACGTCAGGTCCTGCAGCACAAGTCCCCACCGCAGGTCGGGCTTGTCGATACCGTACTGTTCCATCGCCTCGCGGAATGACAGCCGCCGGAACGGGGTCGGGATCGCGTGCCCCGCCTCGGCCCACTGGTCGACCAGCACCCGCTCGACGACGCCCTGGATGTCCTCCGGCGCCACGAATGAGGCCTCGATGTCGATCTGGGTGAACTCGGGCTGGCGGTCCGCTCGGCTGTCCTCGTCGCGGAAGCAGCGGGCCAGCTGGAAGTACCGGTCCATCCCCGCGATCATCAGCAGCTGCTTGTAGATCTGCGGGCTCTGCGGCAACGCGTAGCACTCGCCCGGATAGATCCGGCTCGGCACCAGGAAATCGCGCGCCCCTTCGGGGGTCGGCTTGGTGAGGATCGGGGTCTCGACCTCGATGAACTGGAGGTCGGAGAGGGTCCGCCGCGCCCGCTGCAGCAGCCGGTGCCGCAGGATCAGGTTCTTCTGCAGCTCGGGGCGCCGGAGATCGAGCACGCGATGGCGGAGCCGAAGCTCCTCGCCGGCGAGCTCCTCCCCTGCCTTCCGCGCGACGGTGATCGGCGGCGTGATCGCGGGCCCGACCAGCTTCACCGACGTGACCTGGAGCTCCACTTCGCGCGAGGCCATCGTGGCGTCACGCGCGGGCTCCGGACGCACCTCGACCTTCCCCTCGACCAGGATCACCGATTCGGCGCCCAGCGTGGCCGCGGTGGCCATCCCCGCTGCGGGGGTCCAGCGCGGATCGAACGAGAGCTGGAGCAGCCCGTCGCGATCGCGGAGATCGATGAAGAGGATCCCGCCGAGGTCGCGAACGCGGTGGACCCAGCCCCCCAGGCGAACGGACTGGCCGGCGTGCGCGCGCGTGAGGGAACCGGCGCGATGGGTACGGTGGGCGGTAGCGAGTGGATCGGACACGTTCAGCGCGACTCTTCGTCGACGAGGGTCTGGATGAATGCTGCGGGAGTGGCGGCGGCGAGGAGGTGGTTCCGGACGTCGTCGCGGCGCACCACGCGGGCGATGCGGCTCAACGCCTTGACATGCTCCCCGGCCGCCGATTCCGGGCCCAGCAGGAGAAAGAAGAGCTGGCACGCCTCGCCGTCGAGCGCATCGAAGTCGATCCCTTTGGGAGTGGTGCCGCAGACCATCTCGAGGCGTTTGGCCGAAGAACTCTTTCCGTGCGGGATCGCGACGCCGAGTCCGATGCCGGTGCTCAGCACCGCTTCTCGCTCCTCGACCGCCTGCAGAACGTCGTCGACCGGGACCCCGGCACGCTCGGCGAGGAGCGTCGAAAGCTCCTTCAGCACGCTCGGCTTGTCGGTGGCGTGAAGCGGGACGCGCACGCGGTCCGGATGAAGCAGGTCGGTGAGCTGCACGGGGGTAAGGTAAGCAGCCGCGGAAATGGGGGCAACTAAAGTGCTGTCAATGAGTTACGGCACTTTCCGCCTCACCCCCCGACCCCCTCCCCCTGCAAACCTCACCCCCTAGCCCCCTCTCCCTTGCGGGAGAGGGGGAACAGATCGGCGTTCTTCCCCCTCTCCCGCAAGGGAGAGGGGGCCGGGGGGTGAGGTAGAACTGGAGGGGAGGTCGGGGGGTGAGGTCGTGTTGGGGGTTAGATTGTGCACCAGAATGGCCACTGCACCCGTGAAGTCCGGCGCTACGCCGCTGAACATCCTCGACCTTACCCCCGCCGCGGCGAAGAATCGCCTGGTGACGTGGGTCAGCGCCCAGGGGCTCCCCAAGTACCGCGTCGATCAGATCTTCCCTCGGCTCTGGCAGCGGCCGATCGCGAGCTGGGCCGAGGCGAGCGACCTGCCGAAGGATCTGCGTGACCGGCTGGAGCAGGACCACCCCCTGCCCCGCTTGGTGCTCGACACCCAGCAGACCAGTCAGGACGGCACCAAGAAGTACTTGTGGCGCTTGCCGGACGGCGAGGCGATCGAATCCGTCCTGATCCCCTCGGGGACCCGTCGCACCCTCTGTATCTCCTCGCAGTGCGGTTGCGCCCTCGGGTGCACCTTCTGCGCCACCGGCACGATGGGATTCCGGCGGAACCTGACCTCCTTCGAGATCAGCGGGCAGGTGCGCGAGATCGTCCTGCGGAACGAGGCCGACAAGCCGACCAATGTCGTCTTCATGGGGATGGGGGAACCGCTCCTTAACTGGCGGGCGGTGGACACCACCCTCACCACGCTCAACTCCCCCGACGGGCTCGGCATCGGCGCCCGGCACATCACCGTGAGCACGGTGGGGATCATCCCGGGGATGGAGGAGCTGGCCCGCCGACCGGAGCAGTTCCGGCTCGCGATCTCCCTGCACGCCCCGACCGCCGAACGCCGCAAGGCGATCATGCCGGTGGAGAAGAAGTATCCGCTGGAAGAGGTGCTCCGGGTCGCGGAGATCTTCGAGAAGCGGATCACCTTCGAGTACGTGTTGATCGAGGGGAAGAACGACACCGACGCGGACGCGGATGCGCTGGTCAAGCTCGCCAGGAAGATGCATGCGCACGTGAACATCCTCCCGCTGCATCCGGGAGGGGCCCCGACGCTCACGCCGACCCCGCCGGCGCGGATCCGGGCCTTTGCCGACCGGCTGACCAATCAGGGGGTCGAGGCGACGGTACGGCGGAGCCGAGGACTCGATATCGCAGCGGCGTGCGGGCAGCTCAAAGTCGAGGTGGAGAAGAAGCGGCGGCAAGACGCGCCAGCTCCGGTCGAGTGAGCGGGGCCCCGTGATTCATCACGGAAGCACGGAAGCGCGGAGTTCCACGGAACAGTACTTTGTGGGCCCAAGGCCAGAACTCGGCTGTGAGACCACATCAGTTCATTCCGTGAGACTCCGTGATCCCGTGTTTCCGTGATAGGTTCACGGAGGCCCGCTCTCGGGAACCGGAAGGCGTTCTTGCAGGTGGCAGTTCAGTATCGACCCTGACTTGAGACACCGATGACCGGCGTACACGGTTTGCACCACGTCACCTGCATCGCAGGCGACGCCCAGGAGAATCTCGACTTCTACACCAAGGTGATGGGGCACCGCCTGGTCAAGAAGAGCATCAACCAGGACGCGCCCGACACCTACCACCTCTTCTTCGCCGACGCCGCGGGAAGCCCGGGGACCGACCTGACCTTCTTTCCCTGGCCCGGGATGGGTCCGGGGCGGCTGGGGCACGGGCTGACCAACGAAGTCTCGTTCGCCGTGGCGAAAGGATCGCTCGATTGGTGGAAGGAGTGGTTGGGGAAGCAGCGGGTCACGCTCGACGTGGAAGAGATCCGTTTCGGTGAGCGGACCCTTCCCTTCACCGATCCGCACGGCCTGGCGCTGGCGCTGGTCGAGGTCGCATCTCCCCGTCCTGTCGTCGCGTGGGAAAAGTCCGTCATCCCTGCCCAACACCAACTCCACGGCTTCCATGCCGTGCGCACGTGGGAGCGTGATATCGACCCGACTGCCAAACTCCTGACCGGTCCAATGGGGCTCACCAAGGTCAGCGAGGAGGACGGCTGGCATCGGTTCGGGGTGAACGGTGGTTCCGGGACCTTGATCGACCTGAAGGGATTCCCCGACGAGCACCGCGGCTCATGGGGCGTCGGCTCCATCCATCACGTGGCCTGGCGCGTCACCGACAGCGACCACGAGATCGCCGTCCGCTCGGCGGTGCGCACGCACGGCATCAACACGACGGAGCAGGTCGACCGGTTCTGGTTCACCTCGGTCTACTTCAAGGAGCCGGGGGGCGCCCTCTTCGAGCTCGCGACCGACGGCCCCGGCTTTGCACGGGACGAGGAGGCGGGGAAGCTCGGCGAGACGCTGGTGCTCCCTCCCTGGTTCGAATCGAAGCGGAAGGAGATCGAGGCAGGGCTGCCGGTGCTCAAGT
>JANMWE010000089.1:0-4130 GCA_031393795.1 Gemmatimonadota bacterium | reverse complement strand
GGGATCGCGGCGATGAGGAGTTCGGGGCGGAGGAAGATCATGGTCGGTCCTTGGTGTTCGAGATCTCGAAGTCTCCACCGAGGCACTGAGGGGACGGAGGGACGGAACGACCGATCAGTCTCAGTGCCTCAGTCCGTTCCGTCCCTCAGTGTCGATCCCCTGGTGCAGGCCCACCACGATGAGGAGCTCGGGGCGGTGGAGGATCATGGGCGGTCCGTTCTATTCAGGATCTCGAGACCTCCACGGAGGCACCGAGGGGACTGAGGGACTGAACGAACTGATGTGGGCTCACGATCGGGATCGTCGCTGGACGACTCGACCGATCAGTCTCAGTGCCTCAGTCCGTTCCGTCCCTCAGTGTCGATCCCCTGGTGCAGGCCCACCGCGCTGAGGAACTCGGGGCGGAGGAAGAGGGCGATAGGGAGAGTATAGGGCGCGGGACGTGGGGGCGCGAATGGGCGGCGGAAACGACCAGGCCCTCCCGGATCTCCCAGGAAGGCCCTGTCGGTCGGTCCAACTGTCCAGCTGTCCTACTTCTTCGCCGTATCCTGCCACAGCTCCTTGATCCCGCCGATCGACCCCAGCGCGGCACTCGCCTCGTACGGCACGAACACCGTCTTCTGCGCGTTCGATGCGATCGAGATCATCGACTCGAGATAGCTCTTGGCGATCAGGTACTGCGCCGGGTTCCCCGTGGTACCGAGCGCCGCGGTGACCAGCGAGATCGCCTTCGCTTCCGCGTCGGCCACCCGGAGCCGAGCCTGCGCCTGGCCCTCAGCGCTCAGGATCTGTGACTGCTTCTGCCCTTCGGCGTTGATGATGGCCGACTGCTGCAACCCTTCGGCCCGGAGGATGGCCGACGACTTCTCCCCCTCCGCGGTCGTGACGACCGCGCGGCGGCTCCGCTCGGCGGTCATCTGCTTTTCCATCGTGATCCGGATCTCCTCGGGCGGGGTGATGTTCTTGAGCTCCACCCGCATGATCTTGATCCCCCAGGGCTGGGTCGCGCTGTCGAGCGCGGCGCGGAGCTGGGTATTGATCGCATCGCGCGACGTCAGCGTGTGGTCGAGGTCGAGCGACCCGATCACGTTGCGGAGCGCGGAGAGGGTCAGCTGTTCCAGCCCCCAGCTCAGCTGCTGCACCTCGTAGGTGGCCCGGACCGGGTCGCCGATGAGGAAGTAGATGACCGCGTCGACCTCCATCGTCACGTTGTCGCGAGTGATGACCTGCTGGGGTTCGATGTTGGTGATCTGCTCGCGCAGGTCGTGCCGAGCGCGCACGGAGTCGAAGAAGGGGATGATCAGGTTGACTCCCGCCTCCGCCTTGCTATGGAACCGACCGAGCCGCTCGATGATGAGCACCTGTTTCTGGGGCACGATCTTCAGGCTCATCACGACGACGATGACGGCCAGGGCGATCAGGATCATGGTGAACGTCACGGATGCATCCTCACGAAAGGGAAGGGTGTTCGGCCGGCTCCACCAGGAGCACGATCCCGTCGGCGCCGACGACCGTGGCGGTCCGCCCCTTGGCGAGGGGGACCGAGGCGCGGGCCATCCAGTCCTGGCCGTGCAGGGAAACGCGGCCGGTCAGGTGCACCGGGTCGATCGCCTCGAGCACCACCGCCATTTCGCCCACGAGGTCGTCGGTGCGGGAAGGGACTCCACGCCCTGCGAAGCGGGCGAGCAGGGGGCGGCGGAAGAGGAGGGGCAGCACGATCGACGCCGCCGCGAAGATGCCGAACTGCAGGGGGAGCGAGAGGCCAAGCTCCGCCATCCCCCCCGCGATGATCGCAGCGAGCGCGACGAAGAGGAGGACCAGTTGCTGGCTCGCTGCTTCGATCGCCAAGGCGACCAGCGCGAGCCCGAACCAATAGAGTGGGATCATCTCATTCCTTCAGGTCGGTACCGGAGAGTGAATGTAGCCCCCCTGCGCCGGCGCGCACGGCAGGGGTTTCGGCGGGGCGAAAAGGGGAGTTCGGAGGGGAGAGAGGGGTGGGCGGGAAGGGCGGAATGGTGCGGTGCGCGGCGCGCGACGGCGAGGCGGTCGGGATGAGGGAACCTTCCTGAGGAGCGCCAGCGACGAAGGACCTAACCGATGCAGGCTAGGTCCTTCGCTTCGCTCAGGAAGGTTCCGTTTGGGGGTACGCTCGCGTCTTGCCATCTACGCCCCGAACTTCACCACGATCCGCTGCACCGTGTTGATGTTCCGCCAGCTGGAGGCGCACACCTTCTTGTCGAAGGGGACGCGCTGGAACGCCGAATCGCTCTGGCGCGTCTGGCTGAGCCAGTAGAGCTCCCGCCCCTTGGGATGTAGCTCGTCGCTGTCGGTCGCGAAGCGGGCGATCGTCTTCTTCTGCGCGGCGGTGAAAGGGGCGTCCACGAAGCCGACGACGAAGGCGATGGCGCTGGCGTGGCGCGCCGGCACGAAGGGTCTCTCTTCGGCGACTCTCGCCAGGTCGGCCATCGAGCGTACAAAAGTGCGCGCCTCGAACCCCATCGCACGGTAGATCGCCCCTTCGATCTTCCCCACCAGTGTCGCCTCGGTGGTGATCCGGGAGTCGAAGATCACGTTCCCGCTCGCGATGAAGGGCTCCGCGTCGGGGATCCCGGCCGCGGCGAAGATCTTCACGAGCTGGACGTTCTTGACGGTGCGGGCGCCGAGGTTGATGCCGCGGAGGAAGGCGACGTAGCGCAAGACCTCACCCCCTGACCCCCTCTCCCTTCGGGAGAGGGGGAACGCATTTTTGGGATCTGCTCCCCCTCTCCCGAAGGGAGAGGGGGCTGGGGGGTGAGGTCAGTGCTCCTTCCTCTTCTTCGCCACCCCGTCGAGGAACTTCCGCTCGGTTGGTGTCGGGCCACGCCTTCGTGGCGGTAGCCTAGTCCGCATCCGCCAGCGAAGCGATCCACTCCGGCATCTTCCCGGTGATGCCCGCGTAGAGGATCCGGAGACCGAGGAGGACGGGGAGCGCGCCGACGAGGCGGCCGAGCCATTGCATCCGCTCGGTCGCTTCACGGTCGGCCGCCAGGACCAGCCAGCCGCCGATCCACGTGGACAGCAGCCCGAAGAAGATCGCCCACCCTCGGCGACGGAAGGACACCGTTACTCCGGCCCCTTCTTCTTCTTTGCCACCTCATCCAGGAACTTCCGCTCGGTGGCGCTCAGGCTGTTCATCCCGGTCGCGCTGATCTTGTCGAGCACCCGGTCGAGCTCGGCCTGCGTCTTGTCCAGGGCCGGAGGGCGCACGGTCCCCTGTGCCGGCGACGTCCGTGCCTGGTCGCCGCTCCCGACCAGCACCGCCTGCTTCACCGGGGGCTTGGGCGGGACGAACTCGGCCTGCGAGCGCCCCAGTCCCTGCAACCGGAAGAAGAGCCACCCGAACGCGAGCCCGCCCAAGTGCGCCTCGTGGGCGATGTCGTCGTGGAAGAGGCTCCGGAGGAAGAGCACCCCGCAGAGGTCGTACACGGCGAGCAGCATCACCATCGTCCGCGCCTTGATCGGCACCGGGATCGGGAAGGCCATCAGCTCCCGGTCGGGGTGGATCACCGAGTAGGCGAGCAGCACGCCGATGATCCCGCCCGAGGCGCCGATGAAGGGCGGGACCGGGTAGAGCCGCTGCAGGATCACCGCGAGGGCCGTCGCGCCGACCACGCAATAGAGGAAGTAGAGCAGGAAGGCGGGGCCGCCCAGCCGGCGTTCGACCGTGGGGCCGAAGAGGAAGAGGGCGAGGCCGTTGAAGAGGAGATGCAGCACCCCGCCATGGACGAAGGCGTAGGTGAGCACTGTCCAGGGACGGGAGGCCCAATTGGCGGGATCGAACATCAGCGCCGCCGTGACCGCCGGCGACACGAAGATCGTGGCCAGCAGCAGCTGGACCACGGCCATCGCGGCCAGGAGTCGACCCACCCAGGGGGTGATGCGGGGGTAGGGGAGGGCGCCGGGGTCCATGGCTTGAATTAGACGGCAAGACGGCAAGACGGCAAGTTGGCGGGCACCTGACAGGAACCTTCCCGAGCGGAGCGAGGGACCTACTCAGTGTTGAGCAGGTCCCACGTCGCTTGCGCGCCGCGGGGAGGTTACGACCCATTGGCCGGCGTGGCGTCTTTGCGTCGTGCCGGAGTTCCGGCTTG